>JBLWKA010000025.1:0-49857 GCA_048381555.1 Oscillochloridaceae bacterium umkhey_bin13 | reverse complement strand
TCGCCTGCCATGCGTCTTCACTCAGTTCAGGGGGGCGTTGCGGCTCGTCCATAACGGTAGTATGCCGAATCTTGCTGATTTTCGCAAATCAAACCGAGGGCAGTCGCCCCTCCCTGAACGGATACACAACGCACACAAACCCGGTGAGGGGTGGCAACGCCACCCCTCACCCCACCGCCGGAGGCGGACGTTGCAGCAGTCTTGCGGCAACGCCGCCCTCATTCCCCTAAACTGCTAAAAGGTGGTACCATACAGCATCGTTGGCAGGCCACACTATATCGCTGCATTGAAGCAAAGGGGCGATCCATGGAGCCGACAGAGCCCACGTTGGAACTGTTCGAGGAGTTTGCTGGGACTGGCACGAGTCGTGAGGGTAATGCGATCACATTGATTGTGGTGGTAGATGATCCGCGTCGTGCGGGGGCGGCACGAACAGCCTTTGCAGAAGCCGCAGGCGCTACAGCCCCGAACTATTATCTGGCTCAGTCAGGCGATGTCACCCGCATGATCGCAGATGAGCGGGCCGGGGGGGCGCTCGGTCTGGCGATCTACGAGGCCCGTCGCCGCAACATGGATCGGGTCAGTCTGAGCATTCTGATCGAGCGACCCCCTGAACTTGATTATAGTGATCTGCAGATCGCAAGTTTGCACCAGTTGTTAGCCCATCTGTATGTCGCCCATGGCTTGAGCGAGACGGCCCTGGCGACGATTTTGTCCGATCCGCAGGGCCGCTTGCGAGTCTATCCCTACCTGCCGCCTCCTCCCGAGCTCGAAAGCGAAGGCTTGCCGCTTGGATCGGCCCGTGATCCCCAGCAAGAGCTGTTTGTGCAACTCTTTGCCGAAAGTTACAAGCCCTGCGGCGGCACCATGCGCCTCAATCAGGCTTTTCCGTTGCATGCAGCCCGCTTCAACCTCGGTGCCCCGGTTGGTCTCAACGAGCCGCCACCCGTGACCCTCGACAGGCGCAATTTTAATTTTCAGGCCTTTGCGCGTGATACGATCTTTAATGAGGGCACCGAGTATGCTGCCGTCCAGCAACTCAGTGCCCTGTTTGATCCTGAGCGAATGGAGATCCCGAGTAGTGGCACGGGCCGCCGTCTGCTCGAAGCCAGTTTCCAGAGTGCGCTGAAGGCCTCGCGTACCCGTGGCGTGCCCCTGAAGGGCCGCGAGAATCTTGAACCGGGTTGGCGTTTTCATCAGGTTGCCCGGAACGCTGGCTATGGGCCGCCGCTCAGTGGCAACTATGTCAGTGACGATGGCAAGTATGCGGTGCAGGTTTTTGCGGGCGAAACGCTGTATACCCCCATGACTGATCAAGCAGGTTGTACTTATCTGAGTGCGACCGAGCCGAGTGATCCGGCCTATGCGGTGATTTGGCGTGAGACTTATAAGGTTGCCAAGGCTGCCTACGATCCGAACTCGCCTTTTCAGCAGCAGGCCACCGCGCTCAAGTTGGGTGCCCCGCTGACCGGGGTCTATCCTGCCACCCTGTCTGGGACGGCCTACCAGATCCAGGTCTGGGCGCTCGATACGCTCTATCGCGGACCCGATGGTCAGATCCGTCGGATGAGCGACCTGCCTAAGCCAGCCGAGATCCAGAACTGGGTGCCGAAACAGTCGCAGCCGGCCCCGCCAACCCCGCCCAATCCGCTGCCCCCGGCTGTGCCGCCGAGTCAGGCCGGTGCGCCCCGGCGGGGTGATCCAAATTGGCCGCCGCGTCCCGATTTCTCGATCCTGACTGATCGCAATGCAGCCCGCGAACGCGCCCTCGGGCGGATCGAGTATGTGCGTGCCAATGGTGATATGGTTAGGATTACTAATGGTTGGGATCGCGATCATATCGTAGATATTGTTGTGCCGCAGTTGGCGAAGTTCATTCCCGGCGGGCGGCTCAAGTTCCATAAGGCTGCGGCCCAACAATTCATTCGGCTCTGGGCCGAGTGGGAGGCCGCCGGGTTGCTTGGGTTTATCAAGACCTATGATGGGGCCTGGGTGGCGCGCACGATCCGCCTCAAACCGACGGTGCTGAGCAACCACGCCTATGGTACGGCCTTTGATATCAACGCGCGCTGGAATGGCTTGATGAAGCCCGCTGCCCTCGTCGGCCAAGAGGGCTCGGTGCGCGAGTTGGTGCCGATTGCCAATCGGTTGGGCTTCTATTGGGGTGGCCACTGGAACTATGATGGCAAAGGGGCCTCGGATGGCATGCATTTCGAGTGGGCCCGCCCGGCGTAAGCAGGTTGGGTGTTAGATGTTAGACTTTGGATTAGGAGCATAACCGCTTCCAATCGTTGATAATGGACGCATGCCCTATTCCTCCCCAGTGATTACCGAACAGCGCAGCATGGGCTTGTTGACCATGCTGCGTCTGGATGCGCCCGAACTGGCTCAGGCGGTGCGGCCTGGGCAGGTGGTGCTGGTGCGTTGTGCGCCCGCCACCAGTGCCGATCCCGTGCTGCGACGGGCACTATTTGTGGCGGGCACTGATCCGGCAATGGTCAGTCTAAGTCTGCTCATTGACCCTGATGAGCCGGGCCTGGCCTGGTTGGCAACCCAACCGGTGGGAACCCAACTGGATGTGTATGGGCCAGTTGGCAATGGTTTCACCCTCGATGGCCGCACCCAGCGCCTGTTGTTAGTTGGTACGGGTTCGGCGCTGGCTAGTCTGATCTTCCTGGCAACCCAGGCGGTTGTCCGTAACCACGAGGTCGTCTTGCTGGCGGCGGCGAGCGATCCGGCCCGTTTGCCACCTCCCTATGTGCTGCCTTCTGATGTAGAATATCAAACCAGTGATCAGGGTGCGGCAGGCTTGATCGCCTTGCTCGCCGCCCAACCCCGTACCCCCGTGCCCGCCCTGAGTACGAACCCGATTGCCTGGACCGACCAGTTGGCGCTGGCGCTCGATCCACCGCTAGTTGGGCCGCTGGTCGAAGCCGTACGGGCCGGACGGATGCGTTGGGAACGGGGCTTTGCGCAGGTCGCGTTGGCTGGGGCGCTCCCCTGTGGTCTGGGCTTGTGTCAGGCCTGTCTGTACGAAACCCGTGATGGCTCGCGGTTGCGGTGCAAAGATGGCCCAGTCTTCGATCTGCGTGACCTCAGGTAACAAGGAGTGTGTATGCCTCTTCAGATCAGCCTGCGAACATGGCTGGCGCTCGCCGCACTTGGGCCGGTGATCTATGTTCTGGTGCAGTCATTGCCCCTGCTGCGCAGTGTTTTCCTGCTCCTGCTGGTGACAGCCTTTCTTTCGCTGCTGATCCATCCGGTGGCTGTGAATATGGAACGACGGGGCATGTCGCGCTCGCAGACGACGGTCGCGGTTTTGCTTGGCACGCTGGCCTTGTTTGCGGGGTTGGTGCTGCTTTTACTGCCGATTCTGTTTGATAGCCTGGCCCGCTTGGCGGGACTGCTCGAAGGCTTAGCAGCCCAGGTCTCCAGTGGCGATGATATTGTGATCGGGCCACTTGACCTGGGTGATCTGGGCGGCAGTCTGATCGATCTGGCAACCAATACGATGCGCTGGGGCCTCGGTCAGATTGGGGGCGTCTTAGGCAGTGTTGGCTTCGCTGCCTTTGGGGGCTTTGTGGCCTTTGCGATCATTGTGGCCCTGGTTGGTAGTCCAACCACGGCCCAGGCCCTGCTGCGCATTCTGCTGCCAGTCCGGCTGCATGCCCGGGTGAGCAGCCTGACCGCTGCGGTGAGCGGGGGCCTTTCGCGCTGGTTTGTGGCCCAGTTGTTGATCTGTAGCTACTATGCCGTAAGCTACAGTGTGATTGGTTTGCTGGTTGGCATTCCTTTTGCCGTGCAGATCGGCGTGATCTCGGGCCTGCTCGAATTTATTCCCTACCTGGGGGGCATCGTAGGCATGGGCCTGGCGATCCTCTCGGCGGCGACGGTCAGCACGACGGCGGTGATTATGATCGTGGTGCTCGAAGGTATCGTGGGCATGGTTGCGGTCTATGTCGTCGTGCCCTACGCCTTCTCGCGGGCGATTGATGTGCCTCCGGCGCTCATCCTTTTCGGGCTCTTTATTGGCGGCCTAGTCGGGGGCTTCTTTGCGGCCCTGCTGACCGTACCGCTGATTGCCTCGCTCATGGTGATCTTGCGCGAATTGCGTCCCGATATCTTTCCGACCCGCGAAGAGCCTGCCAAGCCGACGACCAAACCGGCCCGTACCTCGGGGCGCTAAGCGCTTACACCCCAAACCGTGTCCGGGTCGCATTGACCACCCAGGCTCCCGCAAAACAGAGCGTGCAGGCCAGCGCGATCGCCGCCCCCGATGCCACATCGGCGTAGTATGAGGCGTACAGACCAACGACGACGGCCAGCAACGCAAAGAGTGCCCCGATCAGCATCAGGCGCGGGAGTCGGTTGGTCAATAAGGCGGCTGCAGCGGCAGGGGTGACCAGCAGCGCCGAGGTCAGGATGACCCCGACAATCTGAATGCAGGTGACAACCGTGAGCGCCAAAAGGATGAGCAGCAGCATGCGCAACCGGTCAGCCTTGAGCCCGATCACCTCGGCGTAGGTTGGGTCATAACTGGTCAATTCAAGTTCTTTGTGAACCAGCCAGAGCGTGAAGAGTACCAGGCAGGCGATCCCGCCGATCAACCAGAGGTCATCGGGGCGCACCCCTAAAATATTGCCAAATAGGATTGCGCTCAAGTCACGAAACGAACGCACCCGGCTCATCAGCAAGATGCCGAGCGCAAACATACCCGTAAAAAAGACCCCGATCGCCGTATCTTCGCGCACGGTGCCCCGGCGCGAAACCCAGCCAATCCCGAATGCCGTGAGTAGTCCGGCGATCACCGCTCCCCCAAACAGACTCCAGCCAGCCAGGTAGGCGACCACTAGGCCCGGTAGCACCGTATGGGCCATGGCATCGCCAATGAAGGCCATGCCCCGCAGCACTACATAGGCCCCGATCACGGCACAGGTGACCCCAACCAGGGCTGCGGCAAGCAGCCCGGTCTGCATAAAGCCAAAGCGAAACGGTTCAATCAGCCATTCAAGCATAAGCGGTTATCACGTTAATTCCAACATGGGCTGAGCCGTATGCATCAGCGCACCATCTTCGAGGGTAAAGAATAGATCGTACTCTTCGGTGAGCCGATCCAGGTGATGGGTTGCAACCAGGGCGGTCTTGCCACGGCGGCTCAGTTGATCAAGTACTCGCGCGATAATTTCACGACTGGCCGCATCAACTGCACTGAGCGGTTCATCCAAGAGCAACAGATCCGCCTCTTGCACCAGCGCACGCGCTAACAGAGCCCGTTGTTGCTGGCCGCCCGAAAGCTGGCTGATCTGGCGATCAGCGAGGTCGGCGAGCCCTAGTTGGGCCAGAACCTCGGTCACCCGCTCATAATCATCAGGGCCGGGTCGTCGCAACCAGCCCATGTGCACATATCGTCCTGCGAGGACCAGGCGCGCTACTGTGATCGGAAAGCGCCAGTCTACCTCGCCGCGTTGGGGCAGGTAGGCCACGCGATGGTGGCATGCCCCCACTGGCTGCCCGTAAATGCGAATCGTGCCCGCTTGTGGTCGTAACAGTCCGGCAACCGCCTTGAGCAGCGTAGACTTGCCCGAGCCATTCGCCCCGAGCAGCGCAGCGCGTACTCCCACCGGGATGGTCAGGCTCACCCTGCGCACGGCCGCATCTTGCGCCCCCGGATAACTCACCCCAAGCTGATCGATGACCAGGGCCGGCGCACCGCAGATCGCCTCAACGTGACGGCGGCTCGCATAGGGGAGGTACATCACGCGCTCCTTCCGGGGCAGGTACAGGTGGGGGGTATAGTCACTCAGTTCCATTGCCAACTGATGATGGCCAAGCTCAACGTGGTGTACGGCCTGTACCGCCTGATCCCGCGACGGATCGGGTGGGGGCACAATCCCCGGCTCCGGCACCAGTTCAATCCGCCAGATCTCCTGGGTGGGTAACAAGCCACAGCGGGCATAAAAGCGTTTGGCTCGCTCGTTCGAGGCGGTCAGATAGAGCTGGACGCGTGTAAAGCCATGGCGCCGTGCCCACTGTTTCGCCTCATCCATCAGTTGATGGGCTAGCTCGCCGCCCCGTTGTTCGGGCACCACATACAGGGCCACCAGTTCGGCCCAGCGCCGTTCGGCAAACAGGGGCGAGTCGTCGTGGGCTTCCATCAGCAGCAGGCCAACCGGGGCCGCCGGTGTGCCCGCCCAGGCTAGCAACCAGAGGGCACCAGGGGCGTTCCATGTGCGGGCAAAATGTTCGTGTAACAGGGTCTGCCAATCGTCGGCCAGGCGGAAATAGGCGTCAAGCCCGGCATTAAACTGGTGCAGGGCCGCAAATAAATGCGCGACCGCCCAGAACTCGTCGGGCGTCGCCGAGCGAAAGGTAATCGGCGCGGGTGGGGTGGGTTGGCGGCTCATGAAGCCCCTTCATTCGTAGCACGGCAGCGCACACAAAGACCAAACAATTCCAGGAAATGGCCGTGAACTAGAAAACCATGTTCCCGCAACAGATCCGTCAGGGCCCCAAACGCATTACAGCCTTCGAGCAGCAACGTCGCACCACACCGCGTACAGACCGCGTGGTGGTGATGCCCAGGCAGGGTGCGGGTGTAGGTGTAATCACCCCGTTCGGTCTGAACTCGGGCCAGCCAGCCCTGCTCGCGGAGCCAGTCTACGGTTCGGTAGGCGGTGGCGCGCCCTACCCCAGCGGTCTGGTTGGCAAATGCAGCCGTCAGCGCCTCGGCACTAAAGGGGCGTTCCTGGGCCGCAATCCAACCAATGATTGCCAGGCGGGGCGTCGTTAACCGTTGCCCGTCGGTGCGTAACGCCGCTTGCACGCGCTCGCTCCAATCATGCATACTGAGCTCGACCACACTGCCGTGGGTCTGAAGCATGGATATTTGCTCGGACGCCATCATCACAACCTAAGTAATTGAGACAATGTACCAAAAGATTACTTCGGATACGGTAGCATGGCCAGCCTGAATTGTCAAAGCTGAAAGTGGGTATCAGTTATTCCGTGCTAAAATACAGGCATAATCCGTCAAGTTATAGGGATGTCGCCCCATGAGCCGCTTTCTTGAGGCCCGGCGTAGTTCGCTTCCCGATGTGGTTGCTCAGCTGGCTGATCAGCTCGCAGCGGCAGGCTATAAAGTAACCGGGCCACGCCTGGCCGTTTTGCAGGCTGCCACCACGTTACCGGGCGCGTTCAGTGTTCACGAGCTTGAGCAGTGGCTGCTTGCCCGTGGCGAATCACCCGGCACGGCCAGTATCTTTCGCACCGTCCGGCTGCTCTGTGACCTCGATCTGCTTGATCGCATTCATGGTCTCGAAGAGTGCCATCGCTATAGTCTGGGGCGGGGCCACGCGCATCATCTGGTGTGTACCAACTGTGGTGCCCTCGAACGCTTTGATGAGTGTGGCATGCAACCCCTCGTCCAACAACTCGAACAGAGCACCGGCTTTCGAGTGAGTGCCCACCTGGTCGAGCTATTTGGACTTTGCCCGCGTTGCCTCCCAATGGCAAAAACCTAGCCTGTACTGCTTCACATGGTTGGCACGGTGTGCCCCTTCCGGCCTCCCTCACCCAACCCCTCCCCCTCAGCGGGGGGAGGGGAGCCGAACCGCAGCACAATGAACGATTTGGCGATCTCCCCCCTTTCAACCCGTGAGGGGGAGGGGGGCAGGGGGGGGGGGACGAATGAGATGGGCCAAGCTCATAAAACAGTACATCTCAACAGCTCTACACCAGTCAGGGAACCATGTCTCACCCTCAAACAAATCGTGCCCCTCACATTCTTATGGTCGGTGGAGCCGATACCGGACGCGCTCCTATGGCCGTGGCTTTGCTGTGGCGGTTATTGGCAGCCCAGGGCCTGAACTGGTCGCTCAGTAGTGCCGGGGTGGTGGGTCATGACGATGCACCCGCCGAGGCCGAGGCCCGTGCGGCGATGGCGGCGCTTGGGCTTGATTTGACTGAACACCGGGCTAGGCTGCTGAGTGATGAACTGATCGCTGAGGCCACACTGTTGATAGCGATTGATACGGGGATCGCGCGGGTCTTGCGTGCCCGTTACCCGCAGCGTCAGAGCTTCACGTTGGGCGAATTAGCAGGTCGGAACCGCGATGTCCCCGATCCTTTCCGCATGCAGATCGGGGCCTGGCTCCAGTATGCCAACGAGATCGAAGCCCTGTTGCGAGCAGGACTACCCCGCCTGCACCAACTGCTTGGCCCAGATCTGGCGCATGCGACCCCTCCATCCGTAACGCCCAGTGTGGTGCAGCCTGCGGAGGCGAGCGGGCCGATTGCACCGGCTCAGCCCGTCCCGCCTGCTGCCCCGGCGCTGGTCGCAACCGAGCAGCCTAACACGTTGGCGACCCGAACCGCATTGGTCACCCGGGCCTGCCAGATCCTTGAACTGCTGGCCGACCTGCCCGCCTTGATCGTCTGGCCTGCGGCCCGCGCTCAATTACAGACTGATCTGGCTGTGCTAGCCCAGCCGATGGCTCCGGGCGATCTGGCCCAACCCTATGTGAGCCTGGTGCAAGCCCTGTTTGATCTGGTGGCGACTCCGCCGCGTCCCGTGCAGGCCCTGGCTCTGCGTGACGCCCTGGCCCGTCTGGCGACCCCGATCGATCCCGAGGCGATCAGTGCCTTATCGGCGACCCTGAGTCGGATCGGGCGCGAAGGGTAAGATCTGTCACACAAAAAAAGGTCGGACGCGAGGGGGGCGCGTCCGACCCAGGGTTGAGAGGTCCAGCGCGGGGGGAACGCACGGACGCCTCTCCGGTGAAAGGTACCAAGCCGAGTGTGGCGTGGCTCGCTATACTTCTTGTGACAAAAATAGTATAAAACACGTGAAGATTGTCGCAACATGACCTAAGTACTATCTAAGGGCTAGGTGTCCTACCAAATTATTCCAAACCATTATTGATGAGGCCTGGTTCAAAATTGGTCATTTCAGCTTGACAGTTTGCGCTGCCTCATTACGTCGGGCTAAAGCCCTGCCTGCTATCCGAAGCCCTGCGGGCTGCCAGCGAAACCGGTTCAGATGAGCCCGAAGGGCTTGGTGTATCAGTAAGGGCTTCAGCCCGGCGGTCGGGCGGTGCAAAACCTCCAAGTTTGTTTAGCACGAGCCCGCAGACTTCATGCATCAGGCCGCGTTCGTCGGCACCCCCCCCGGGGCCGCCATACGAAGGCGACAGGGTTGGAATCTACGAAAAGTGCGCTTACGCTACGTTTGGTACTACATACCACCGCCGGTCGGTTCAAAAGTCCTGGTAAAAGCGTTGACGCATTGTGCGCGGATCAGGTACAATTAAACCTACACCTTGGCGAAACCTCGTTCGTTTCACGTAATACGACTGTAATCTCCCCGTCTTGTGTCAGTCTGCGCTACGTTCTATAGTAGATATCAGCGGAACGGCTACGCGGTCGCTACACATATTTAGGATCACTGCAGGGAGAAAGGGGCTGACCGTGGAGCGAGTTATTCTTCGAGATCATACACATATTCCTCCTTTTGCTGAGAGTGCGCGTGAATTGCGGATTCTTAATAAGCCGCTCTGGCTTTTACAGCGTGATATTCTTAAAACATACTGTAAAGGCAATACTGAAATTGATTCAATCGATGATCTTGCGCGGCAATTCTCGTCTGATGTGGGTGAATTGCTCGTGTGTCGTGATAATATCTATTTCAATGATGATTTGATTGCCGCATTTCTGAGTGCGGCCCGGCTTGCGGGGCGGGCTTGCCAGATTGCCTTTAAGGCCACCAGCGCGGCGGGACGGGGTGATCCGACGATTGAGCGCCATGCGTTACAACTTTCGACGGGCTTGCCACGCCATAACAATGTGACCTATCTGCATCAAGGCCAGACCCGCCAGGGTGATGTGTACCTTGGTGATTTGTACTATTTTCCCAATGGGCCAAGCGATGATGTGATGCCCGTGGTGATCGAGACGCTCAGTCACGAAATGGGCTATTACCACATCCCCAGTTATATGGCTTCGCAGGGTGATTTGACCTATCAGATCCCGTTGCGGCCGTTTTTGCCTATCGAGAGTTGGGTGCATGTCTTTATGGCTAATGTGCTGATGGGCGTCTTTACCATGGCTGCGGCCCAGGATGTGAAGATGGGCAAGGCTCGGCTCAAGCAGATCTTGCGCTGGAGCGGCGAAGATTGGCGCATCTTCCCCGCGAAGTTGCTCTTCTCGACCCGCTCGATCTTGATGCGCCTTAATCCAATGAAGGAGATGTGGCGCAATCACTTTCTGGCCTCGCCAGCCCTGGTGCGGGTAGGCAAGAATTGCTCGATTGACCCTTCGGCGACGATTCACGGCCCGACGATCATTGGCGACAATGTGTATATTGGGCCGGGGGTGGTGATCGCCAATAGCATTATTGGCAATAATGTCAATGTTATGCAGGGTAGCCAGGTGATGCTGAGCGTGGTTAGTGACCGCTGCTTCTTGCCCTTTAACGCGGGCCTGTTTATGACCACGCTGATGGAAAATACCATGGTCGCCCAGAACTCGACCCTGCAATTGACTGTGGTGGGACGCAATACGTTTATTGGGGCCAATAACTGTTTTACGGACTTCAATCTGCAAAATGAACCGATCAAGGTCATCCATCGCGGCGAGCCGACCGAAGTCAATTTGCCAGTCTTGGGCTCGGCGGTGGGCCATAATGTGAAGATTGGCAGTGGCTTTGTCATCTATCCCGGTCGCATGATTGAGTCAAATGCTGTTATAATCTTTGACAATGAGCAAAGCTTGATCCGCAAGACGGTGCCGGGCCACGATCTGAATGATGTGGATGAGACCACCGGCGAGCCGCAACGCCTCATCTACCACTGGCCGAATGTGTTCCACGATCCGGCAAGCCCGACGCCACCTCCGCCCGCGCCGCGTCCACCAGAAGCCACTGAACCGCCCCATCCCACGGGAAATGGCAATGGTGGTACACCGCTGCGAAACGAGAGTGCAAGTCCTGCGTCTCTGCTACTCGACCATGAGCGCCCAACTGTTGGCGTATCTGCAAGCGTGAGGAGGAGTGAGCGGTGAGCAAAGAGCGTATTCTGGTCGTTGAAGACCAGCCAGATATCTCCAGTCTGCTGAAGGTCTACTTCACCTCCCACGGCTATGAAGTTCTGACGGCGATGCGTGGCTCGCAGGCCCTCGAGATCTGTAGCAAGACGCCGCCGAACCTGGCTCTGCTTGATGTGATGCTCCCCGATATGGAGGGCTATGATATCGGGCGGGCCCTGCGGGCTAGTCCCCGCACCCGCCATATTCCGATTATCTTTTTGACCGCCCGCGGTGAACGCCGCGACCGTTTGATTGGTCTTGGTGAAGTGCAGGCCCAGTACTATATCGTCAAGCCCTTCGATCTTGATGAAGTCCATGTGATTGTCAAGAATCAGCTTGATGAGGCCCGCCGGAAGAATCAACTCCATCCCGTGACCAATCTGCCAACCGCTGACCTGATTAGCGACCAGTTACGTGCGTTGCTTAGTACCCAGGGTTGGGCGATTGCGCTGCTGCATATCAATGGCTTCGAGTCATTTACCCAGAGCTATGGCGCAGTCGTGGGCGAAGATGTGCTGAAGTTTACCTCTCTTTTGATGAATGAGGCCGTCTCCGAATTGGGTTCGACCGAAGAGTTTGTTGGTCAGATGGTGGTCGGCCCCGATTTTGTGATCACCTCGACCCCGGAACGGATCAAGGCGATCGGTGAACGGATGATCCAGCGCTTTGATGAAGAGATCGGCCTTCATTATAATTTCCGCCACCGTAAACAGGGCTATATCGAGTTGCCCGATGATCGGGGCGAGATGCGCCAAGTCCCCCTGATGTCACTCTCGATTGGGGTGTTGACGAGCCAGGATGGCCCCTTCTACGATATTCGTGAGCTCAACGAAACCGCCGAAGAAACCCGCCAGCGTGCCGTGCAACAGGCCCGTGAGCAAGGCAAAAAGAGCGCGATGGTTTTTGGGCGAGTACGCTGACTGGGTTTGATCGGAACGCTACGTCGAAGTGATCGCCCCGGCAGAGCAGAAATCCTGCCGGGGCGCGTTTATACCGATGGTACGCTAACCATGGCGTTCCCCCCCTGGATCGTTCGCTACCTGACTCTTCGGCGATCGCAGGCGGTGTGACCACCAGAGCAGGAGCAGCGCGGCAGAGCTATGGATACGACCACTCTTCCTACGACGACCTCGGGCTGGGAGTTGCTCGCCCGACTCGCGCAGAGCGGTCAGCAGGGCCTTACCTCCGCTGATGCTGCTACCTGCGTGGCAACCCTGAGTGAGTTGGTCGCCCGCCATCTGGCCGCTCCGTCCGGTCGTCTCGAAGTGTTGGTGGCCGGTCAGACGGTGCAGACGAGTTGGGGGGGCGAGCCGGTCAACGAGGCCAATCCGCTGCTGCTTGGGCCTGACCCATCTCAGCCGATGGCGCGCCTTTTCCTTGCTGGTTCAGCGCTTGCGGCGCTTGATCCGACCTTTGCCGCCGCCCTGGCCGCCCAGTTGACGCTGCTGCTGATCCAACGCCAGCGCAACGAAGAAGCCGCCCAACTTGAGCAGTTGAGTAGTCTGGTCAATACGGCGCTGGCCCAGGTTGGGAGCCAGGATGCCCGCAGCCTCCTCCAGGGTGTGCTTCGTCAGGCCGCCCCGCTGCTTGGGGTCGTGCAAGCTGCAATTTATACTATCGAAGAGTCGGACGCGCTCTTGCGGTTGCTGGCGGCTGGCGAGGGGGGCTTTGGCTTCCCGGCGAGTCTGCCCCTGCATGGCGAGCATCCCCTGGCTCAGGCGGCAATCGGGAACATCGTTACGGGTCTGTTGACGCCGACCCGTGATCGTCGTCGCCCCCTGTCAACCGGTGCGCTTACGCCCCATACGGTGCTGACCCTGCCCCTGACGAGCCAGGATGGCCTGGTGGCAATTCTGGGGTTGGTGCTGTCTGATCCTGACCAGGCCCCAGAACCCGCTCGCACAAACAGCTTTGCGGCCCAGATGGCCCTGCTGGTGCATAATGTGCGTCGCTTTAGCCAGGAACAGCAGCGTGCCCGCGAGCTGTTTGTGCTCTATGAAAATAGCCTTGAGTTGACGAGTACCAGTCAGGTTGAGGGTATGTTGGCCCGGGCGACCGAAAATATTGCGCTCGCCCTTGAGGCCAACTATTGCGCGGTGCTGCTGCGTGATCCGCAGAACGCGGTCCAGTTGCAGGTGGCCAGTGTCTACAGCGATCCTGGCCGTCCGAACGGGGCCACCAGTGGAACCCCGGCGCAGGTGGTGCCTAGCAGCAGTCTGCTGGGGTACCTGGGGCGGGGCGAGCCGCTGTTGATCGAGGATACCAGTGCCAATACGAGCGAACCGGCTCTAGCGGCAACCCTGGCCGCTGATGGGGTGCGGAGTGCGCTGGTGCTGCCACTGCGCGGTAAGGATCAGTTGCTTGGCGTGCTGACTGTGGGCTACGCCCGTTCACGTCGCCCCATTCCGCAGGCCGACCGTAATCTGGCCCAGGTCTTGGCGGCCCAGGTCGCCACTGCCATCCTGAACCGCCAACTCTATCTGGCGGAACAGCAGCGGGCCGCCGAATTGACCTTGCTCCAACGCATTAGTCAGAGCCTCAGTGCCGATCTATCACTTGATGAGACCCTCGATGCGATCCTTGAAGGTGCCCAGGCGCTGGCCCATTTCAGTGGTGCCCGGATTACGCTCTTTGATGAACGCGAGCGCAGTCTGAAGTTGGCGGCGCAGTGTGGCCTGACCACAGCCGTTGTTGATGATCTGGCGGTCCAGTTGGCCCGCCTTGGGCGTACGGTACTGGTGGCCGATCTGCACCAGCCGCCAGCCCAACTTGGACTGCCGAGTGCCCAGGCACTGCCCGCCTTCGAGGATGGATCCCAGGCCCGGAGCTACCTCGGGGTGCCCTTGCGCCACCGCGAACAGCAACTCGGGACCCTCGAGTTGTTTGCGGCCCGCCCCGAAGTCTTTAGCGACGATGATGCGCGCTTGCTCACGATTGTGGCGGGCCAGGCCGCCCAGGCGATTGCGAATGCCGCCCGTTATGCCCAGGCTGATACAGGGCTGCGGGCGCGCATCGAGCAGTTGCGGGCCTTACAACGGGTTTCGAGTCAGTTGGCTTCGACCCTGGCCCAAAAAGAGATCCTGGAATATGTGCTCGAACAGGCCCTGCGGGTCACGGGGGCTAGCCACGGCCTGATCGCGCTGCGTAGCGAAGATGATGACGGTGATGGCAATGTGGCTAGTGGTGTCCCCGACTCGATCTACCTGGAAGTGGTCGAACCCATAGCAGCCAGTGCGCTCAACTATCAGGTGGTCGAGGCGGTGGGCTACCCTGAAGCGCAGCGCCAGCGCCTGATTGGTTCGGTCTTGCCAAGTACGATCAGTACTGCGCAACGGGCCTTGAGCCAGCGCGAGCCAGCCCTGAGTGACCAACTTGAACCAGAAGAACAGGTGGCGGTGGGGCTGCGTTCCGAAGGTTCGGCGCTGGCCGCCCCGATCTTCTACCAGGCCGGGATCTATGGCGTGCTGCTCTTGTGTGCGCCCCGCCTGCGGGCCTTCGACTTCGATGCGGTCGAGTTCATGCGCGCCCTGGCCCATCAGACGGCGGTTGGAATTGGCAATGCCCAGCGGTATGCCGAACTCGAACACCTCTATCGGGTTCAGAAGACCCGTGCTGCGATTCTGAATAATGTGTTGGAGATTGGCCAGGCGTTGCGGGCCGACCGTTCGCTCGAGAATCTGCTCGAACAGGTTGGTTATAGTGCCATGGAGGCGGCCAACTACCATACGGTGCTGTTCTGCCTGACGGATCGTGATGCCCCCGCCTGGTTGCGCCCGGCGGCGGCAGCCGGTATTCCGCTTACCGAACTGGATCGCATGGCCCAGCATCCGCTGCCGGCTGCCCTGGCCCACCGTTACCTTGAGCCGAGTTTTCGGATGGGGCGCTGCTATTTTGTGCCAGCCCACGAAGCCCAGCCGATCGAGGCGGACTATGCTACGGCGGTCTTTAGCTATCAGGCTTTCCCTGATCTGGATGGGAGTGGTGAGTGGCAGGCCGATGATCGGCTGGTGGTGCCGCTCTATGCGACCGATGGTGAACTGCTGGGGGTGATGCTGGTTGGCGAACCGCATGACCGGCATCGTCCCACCGCCCGCACTGTCGAGGCACTCGAGATCTTTGCTGATCAGGCGGCGATTGCAATCGAAAATGCCTGGTTGCTCGGTGATGCCGACGCCCGCGCCGAACAGATGGCCGCGCTGTTCCAGGTGGGCAATGCCGCAACCTCGACTAATGATCTCGATACCCTGCTGATGCGGGTCTACGAAGAGATTGTCGCCTTCCTGGGGACGCCAAGCTTTTTCTATATTGCGAGCCATGACGATACCAATGCGACGATCCGTTTTGAGTTGTTTATGCGCCAGGGCGAACTGTTGGCGAGTGCCCATAAGGCCAGCCAACCCCGCTCGGGCCTGACCGAACATATTATTACCACCGGCCAATCGCTGCTGGTCGAAGATCTGGCCCATTCGTCGCAGTTTCGTGCCCTGGCCGTACCGCGGGTCGAGGATGCCGAGCAGGTGCGTTCGTGGTTGGGGGTGCCGCTGATCAGTCAGGGGCGGGTGATCGGCGTCTTGAGTGTGCAAGATTTTGCGCCGGGAGCCTTTCACGAGCGGGATCGCCAGTTCCTGGCCGCGCTTGCCAATCAATTGGCGATTGCGATGGAGCGCGCCACCCTGTTTGATGAGCGCGAGCGCCGGATCGCCGAACTGAATGTGATCAACGCGATTGGCCGCATCACCAGTTCGACCCTCGATCTGAGTGCGATGCTGCACCAGACCTACGAACAGTTGCGGGGCTTCCTCACACTCGATTCGTTCTTTATCTTCATCTACTACGAAGACCAAAATCGGATTATGCTCTCGCTAGAAGTAGACGATGGCGAGTTGCACTTTGACTATAGCAATCGCACCCCGAAACGGGGCAGTTTGACCGCCCATGTGATCGAAACCGGGCGCTATCTGCTCTTTAGCGATCTGGGGCGTGAGTATGATCAGCACGATCTTGCTCCGATCATGTTCGGAAGTGACCGCAGCTCGGCGTCGTGGCTGGGGGTGCCGCTGATTGTGGGCGATGGCAGCGTGGTGGGCGTGATTGCGGTGATGAGCTACGCGCCCGGGCTGTATGGCGACCGTGAACTGAATTTCTTGACCACGGTTGCCAACCAGTTGGCACTCGGGGTGCAAAATGCCCGCCTGCTGGCCCAGGCCCAAGAACAGGTTGATCAACTCGGCCTGCTCAACCGGGTGTCGGTGCTGGCCAGTGCCGAAACTGATGTGCAGCGCATCTACCAGGTGGTGGTTGATGCAATGGCTGAGGCGACTGGGGTTGATCAGGCCCGCCTGGTACTGTATGACCGGGAATCTGGCTATGCGCCAGCGGTGGCCGAGTATCGCCCGAGTGGCATTCTCGATCAACTGCGGGTGCCGATCAGTAATAATGCTTCGGTGGATTGGCTTGATCTGCACCGACGGCCCCTGGTGGCCCCTGATGCCCAAAACGATGAACTGTTTGGGCCGTCGCACCTACTCTTCCGTGAACTGGATATTCGCTCGATTGCGCTGATCCCGCTGATTCTGGATGGCAATGTGATCGGTGCCGTCGGTCTGGATTTTGTGGGGCGCTCGGGCGATTTTAGTTCCCAGGCGGTTGAACTCTGCCAGACAATTGCTAACCAGACCAGTACCGCAATTGCGCGCGCCCGGGCCTTTGCCGATGCCCGCGCCAGTGCCTATGCCCTCGAACAGAAAGTCGGCGCGCTCGAGACTCTTTTGAATGCGGCGAGCCTGCTTTCGTCACTGTTGCGCCCCAACGAAGTGCTGGACAAGTTGATGGAACTGGTCAAGCGGCGCTTCGATGTGACGACGGTGGCGCTCTGGACGATCACCAGTGATCAGATGCTGATCCCGGCCGCGCTTGATGGCATTCCGCGTGAGCGTGGCTCGACCATGCGGGTGCCGGTTGGCCAGGGTCTGACTGGGCGCGTGGCCGCAGCCGGCAAGCCCATTATGATCACCGATGTGAACGAGACCGGTGGCTCGCTCTATCCGGCCTACCAGCGTGATAATAACCTGATCTCGTTTATGGGCGTGCCGGTGGTCTATCACGGCCAGATCGTTGGGGTGCTCAGTGTGATGACCAGTTCGCGGCGGCAGTTCACCGCTGATGAGCAGGAGTTGCTGATTGGTCTGGCAGATCAGGCCGCCACTGCGCTCGAAACCGCCAAACTCTTTCAGGAGCGCGAGCAGCGCATCAACGAGCTTTCGACGATCAATACGATCAGTACGACCGTCAATGCGACGCTCGACATGGATGAACTGCTGGTCAAGTTGCACGCCGGGATTGGCGAGGTGATTGATGTGAGCACCTCGCTGATCGGGCTGTATGACGATCAGACCGACATCCTGAGTTACCCATTGGTGTTTGATCGCGGCACTGCGCTGCAGATGCCTCCGCGCCCCTTGCCCCGGGGGGCGAACGGCTGGGTCGTACGTACGGCACAGCCCTTGCTCTTGCACAGTGCCGACGAAGGCCGCCGCATGGGCCTGGATATGAGCAGCGGCCATGTTGGTGCTGATGAAGCCGAAGAACAGTCCTTCCTGGTGGTGCCGATTCTATTTAGCTCACGGGTATTGGGTGTGATCAGCATCCAGAGCTACAATCCGCGGGCTTTTGATGAGAACGACCTGCGCTTCTTGACGACGGTTGCCAACCAGGCGGCAGCGGCCCTGAACAATGCCCGCCTCTTCCACGAAACGCGCCAGCGTGCGGCCGAAATGACCACGCTGTTTGAAGTGACCCAAAACCTTTCGGGGTCGCTCGAAATGGAAGAGACGCTCTATCTGATTGCCGACGCGGCGCTGCGCCTGCTCAGGGTCGAGTTGTGTGCGGTGCTGCGGCTCGATCAGCGCGGACGGATGGTGCAGCAGATTCTGGTTGAGCAGCACGCACCTCGCGAAGATTTGCACCTGGGCTTCCGGCTTGATGGCATGACCAATCGCCTGATTATGAGTGGGCAACCCCTGGCGATTAGTGATCTGCACCAATTGGGGAGTGCTAACCCGGACGCGCTGGCCCTCGGGATCCGCAGTGTGCTGGGGATTGCGATCAGTTCTCAAGACGAGCGGCTGGGGGTACTCTGGGTTGGTCTACGTGAGCCGCACGAGTGGAGCCAACACCAGATTTCGTTGATTTCGATCCTGGCTAATCAGTCGGGTCAGGCCCTGAAGAGTGCCCAACTGTATGCGCTCGAACAGGAGCGCCGCCGCCTGGCCGATACGCTGCGTGCCATGGCCCAATCGTTTACCTCGACCCTGGCCCTGAGCGAGATCCAGAGTCTGATACTGGATCAGTTGGCCCAGGTGGTGCAGTACGATAGTGCTGCGGTTCTGTTGCGTGACCAGGGCCTGGGTTATGTGCAGATTAGCGAGGCGCGTGGCCTACGTGAGCCGCGTTTGCTTGAACAGGTCTTTGACCTGGATGATCTGCCGCTGTTCCAGACAATGGCCCAAGCGCGCCGACCGATTTTGCTGGATGAGACCGACCAGGACCCGCGATTTGCTCCGCTCCGCGAGTTGGGCTGGGGCTGTCGTTCCTGGATCGGTGCCCCGTTGCTCGTAGATAACGAGCTGGTTGGGATCTTGACGATTGGCAATCTGCAGGCCGGGGTCTACGACGAAGAAGATATGGGTATGGTCTTTACGCTGGCCAACCAGGCTTCGCAGGCCATTCAGAATGCCCGGCTCTTCGATCAGATTTCGACCCTGGCTGCGGATTTGGAACTGCGGGTCGTGGAACGCACCGCCGAGCTGGCGCTCGAAAAAGAGCGACTTGAGGCAATCTATGCGATCACACTCGAACTGACCACTCAACTCGATCTTGAACTGATCTTGCGCCAGGCCCTTGAACTGATTTCGACGCACCTGGATGTAAGTCGGGGTTCGGTGATGCTGCGTGATGCGGGCGGCGCTTTGATCTGTCGGGCGGTGCTGTACGGGCGGGGTGACTCGCGGGCGGCGAACATTCCCCTCCAGTTTGAGCGTGGTGATGGACTGGCGAGTTGGGTGATGAAACACCAGGAGCCGGTCAATATTGCGAATGTCGATCTGGATGAGCGCTGGGTCAAGGAAGCAGGGCGGGCCGAGGATGTCTGTTCGGTGGCGGCGGTGCCGCTCAAGACCAGTGATGCGGTGCTGGGCGTGCTGGTGTTGTCGAGTGACGAGGTTGGCTTCTTTGGCGACTCGCAGATGAACCTGCTAGGGACGATTGCGGGTGTGGTCGCTTCGGCAGTTGCGAATGCGCAGCTCTATAGCTACATCACCGATTTGGCTGATAAGAACGCGATGCTGCTTGATGAGCAGCGCGAAGAGAGTTCGAAGAGCGCGGCAGTCTTCCGGTCCGTGACCGAAGGGGTCATCGTGCTCGACACCGAGCAGCGGATTACGCTCTTCAATCCAGCGGCGGAGCAGGTGCTGGAAATGTCGGCCGACAAAGTCTTGGGCCAGCCCCTCAGTATCATTGCCACGGTTGGTGATCCTCATAATGCGCTGGCCCGCAGACGAGCTCATACGGTCTATAATGGTTTGGCCGAAGGCTTGAAACAGGTACGCCAGGTTCGGCAGATCTATTCAACGACGCTCGATCTGACCGATCCAAACCAGGTGATTGCACTCAATCTGGCCCCGGTGGAAGGGCAGAGTGGCCATCGGTATGGTGATGTGGCTGTCTTGCGTGATATGACCCGTGAGATCGAGGCTGATCAGGCCAAGCGCCAGTTTATTTCGGACGTGAGCCACGAACTGCGCACGCCCCTGACCGCCGTCAAGGGGTATGTGGATGTCTTGTTGCTCGGCGGCCCCCAAAGCCTCACCGAGGATCAGATCAGTTACCTCCAGATCATCAAGAACAATACCAACCGGTTGCGGGCGCTGATCGAAGATATTCTTGAATTCTCGCGGCCCGATGCCAACAAGAAACTCCAGATTGCTCCGGTCGAAATGCCGGTGCTGATCAACGAAGTCGTGCAAGCCCTGCGTCTGGAGGCGGAGCGCAAAGGGATGCAGGTTGAGGTCGAGATTGCGGCGTACCTGCCACCAGTGATGGCCGATCAGCGCCGAATCAACCAAGTCGTGCTCAATCTTTTCTCAAACGCGGTAAAATACACTTTTGAAGGGGGGCGCATTCAGGTTCGGGCCTATCTTAATCGGGCCAACATGTTCCAGCTCGATGTCGAAGACAACGGCGTGGGCATGACCACTGATCAGCGTAACAAGCTCTTCCGGCCCTTCTATCGAGCCGATAATCCACTCCGCGATGTGGCGGGCGGCACAGGTCTTGGCCTTGCCATCGCCAAACAGATCGTCGAGCAACACGGCGGCGAAATGTGGGTACAAAGCGAGCAAGGCAAGGGAAGCACCTTCAGCTTCATTCTGCCGCTGCAGCAGAGCACCCCATCCGCCGACGATGAGGACGGGGACGCCGCGTGAGCGCCATCCATCTTGAAAACCGACTCGCTCACTACGAATTTTTCGGGCGTGGGCAGCCTATCATCTTCCTCCACAGCTGGCTCGGCTCGTGGCGCTACTGGGTGCCCACGATGGAAGTTGCGTCGGAGCGGTATAAAGCGTGTGCGCTCGATTTCTGGGGCTTCGGCGAGAGTGATCGCAAAGGAAGCGAGTTTTCGGTTGCGGGCTATGTGAATATGCTCACCCAGTTTGTGGATCGACTGGGCATGCAGACGGTCAATCTGGTCGGCCATGGGCTAGGTGGGGTGGTGGCGGTGCGGGCGGCCCACGAGCGCCCCGATAAGTTTGTGCGGGTGATGACGGTGGCAACCCCGTTGCACGGGCAAGCCCTGGCTGGGCATATCAAACCCGGTACCTTTTCGCGCTTATTGGGCATGCATAACCCGACCAATGTCTGGTCTAAGCTGATCCGCAATATTCCGATTGCTGACCCCGAGGTGCAGAAGGAGCTGTACGAAGATACCGAGGGGCTGAGCGAGCAGGTGTTGGCTCGGGTGCAGGAGTCGCTGCTCGATACTGATCTCCGGCCCCAATTGCGCACCCTGGGTGTGCCGCTGCTGGCGGTCTATGGGGGCCAGGATAAGATCATCAGTGCTGAGCATGCCAGTTACCTGAATGAATTGCACGACCGCCCGGTGCAGATGCTCGTGCTGCCCAAAGCCAACCACTTCCCATTCCTCGAACAGTCGAACGTCTTTGCGCGGCTGTTGATGGACTTTTTGGTCTCGCAGGGCACACCCGTCGAGATCAAAGAAGAGTGGAAGCGGCGGGTCAATCAACGAGAATATTTGTAACCCAAAGCCTGTCCGCAGAGAGTCCAAGGCGTGGTATCATACGCGCATCCTGGTGAGCGAAAGGATGCAGTGGTATGACGGAGCGTCGCCGAAGCGTGACGCGGCAGCAGGTGCTTGCCGCGCTCTTCGCTGTGCTTGGGCTAATGGTTGCCGCTGCGAATGTGGCGGGGCTGGGGGCTGATCCGCTGGTCGTGAGCAAGCTGGCACTGGCAATTCCGCGTCCCGTGATCGAGATCCCCACGGCACCGGCGCTGGTGCTGATTGGCGTGGCCTGGGTGATCATCGGGGCCGTGAGCCTGATCCCTGCCGGGCAGCGCCTGGGGAACTGGCCGATGTGGATCGGGGCAGTCTTGATGCTGCCAGCGATTATGATCTGGGCCGCGGCTGGCAAGCAGACCAATGTGACCAGTCTGCTTTCGGAGTCGTTACGGCTCTCGACGCCGATTGCGCTGGGGGCGCTGGCTGGGATCTATGCCGAGCGCTCCGGGGTGATCAACATTGCGATTGAGGGCATGATGCTGACTGGGGCCGCGTTTGGGTTCGCGGCCTTTGTCTTTACGGGCAGCATCTGGATGGGGGTGCTGACCGCGATCATGTTCGGCTCGGTGATGGCGCTGATGCATGCACTGCTTTCGGTGACCTTTAAGACCGATCAGATCATTAGTGGTACCGTGATCAATATCTTGGCAATTGGGGTTACGGGCTACCTCCGACGCCAGTTTATTGTTGATTCGGGTGGGGGCCGGGTGACTTTGCCACAGATCAATCTGCCCTTCCTGAGTGATCTGCCGCTGGTAGGTCAGGTATTGTTTGCGGGCAAACCGATCTTTTATACCATGCTGATCTTGGTATTGCTGACCCATCTTGTGTTGTTCTATACCCGTTGGGGCTTGCGGATGCGCTCGGTGGGCGAAAATCCTAAGGCCGCTGATACCGTTGGCATCAATGTCAATCTGACCCGCTACTTGAATGTGGCGATCAGTGGCGCGATTGCGGGCCTGGCCGGAGCCTGGTTCTCGCTCGAAACGGTTGGCAATTTCGACGATGGTATGACGGCGGGCAAGGGCTTTATTGCCCTGGCAGCGATGATCTTCGGCAAGTGGACCCCGATTGGGGCCTTTGGGGGCGCGGCCCTGTTTGGCTTCTCGGAGGCCTTGGGGGTGCGGTTCCAGATTTTGCGGGTCGAACTGTTTGGTGCGCCCGTGCCGGTGCAGTTCCTGCAACTGTTGCCCTACCTAGTGACGATGGTGGTGCTCGCCGGAGTGATTGGGCGTGCAGTAGGTCCGGCGGCGGCGGGCAAGCCGTACGAGAAGTAAGGGTTGGCGAGGGAAGAACTTCAGGGTTGATCGGGAAGGGTTGCCCCATGGTGGGGTGACCTATTTGTGCTATCCTTCACATGGGGCCATGGAAGGGCTTGGCCAACCGATGGATAACTGCCGCACCGCTGGTGCGAGGAGGTACAACCATGTTGAATATGACGATGTGGGCCGGGGTGGCGTTAACAGTACTGGGTCTGGCGAGTGTGATCGCTACTGGTGCTGCAACTGCTGCGATCCCAGCGATTTTTGGGGTTATGCTGCTGGGCCTGGGCGCACTCCAGCGCAATCCGGCCCGGGCGAATGTGGCTGGTTGGGCCGCTTTTGGGGTGGGCTTGCTCGGTCTGTTGGCCCCGCTGGGCAATATCGCCCGTGTGGTCGGCTCGTCTGGCTTTACTATGAACGCAGCAACCTTCGCCAATCTCACCATGGCGCTGATCTGCGCGAGTTACCTGGGTCTCTGGGTGTTTGAGCGGCGTATGAGCGGGCAGCAGGGCACGTTGCGCTAAACTTGAGGGCCTGGGCGCGGTCGTCTGGCTTCCGCCCCGGAGGGGGTCGAACCATCCTTCTTTGGTTGACGCTCTGGCAGTTCTGGGCGCGACCGCCCGGCTTCCGCCCCAGAGGGGATGGGAGAACCAGGTTCTCCCATCCCCTCTGGTAACGATTGATGACACTTCGTGAGCCCAGTTGGGGATCGCCCATTGCTCTCACGATCCCGGTCACCTTCGGAGGGACGCAGCCTGCTGCGTCCCTCCGCCCGTCATGCGTTGGTATAACCCTACATGCGTCCACGCAACATTCCATTCCAGTACATCGAGGGCAGACCGTAGGCTTTGAGCGCATACATGCTGTAGCGCTCCTGGGCCTGATCGAAGGGGAAGGTCTCCTGGGGCTGGAACTGGTAGTCGAATTCGGCCAGGATCAGGCTACCGTACCCAGTCACCAGCGGGCACGAGGTGTAGCCATCATAGGTTGCCTGCATCGGTTGCCCGGCCATCAAAGCCGTGATGTTCTCGACGACTACCGGAGCCTGTTTGCGAATGGCTGCGCCCGTCTTTGAGGTCGGCAGATTGGCACAATCACCTAGCGCAAAGACATTGGTGTAACGGTTGTGCTGCAAGGTGTACGGGCTGACATCTACCCAGCCGGTGCTATGGGCTAGCGGACTGTGCTTGAGCACGTCGGGCGCACTCATCGGCGGGGTGACGTGCAGCATGTCGAAGTTGACCGTTATCTGTTCGCCGGTGCCAAGCTGCTTGAAGATCGCCTCGCGAGCCTCGCCCCGTACCTCAACCAGTTCGTGCTGGAAGCGCACCTCGATCTGCTTGCGGGCAATTACCTGGTTGAGGGCATCGGCATATTTCTTGACGCTGAAGATTGTGGCTCCAGCGTGGTAGAACTGAACACTGCTGCGCTCACGAACCTCGACTCGTCGCAGGTAATCATCAGCCAGGTAGGCGATCTTCTGGGGGGCACCGCCACATTTGACTGGCGTGCTAGGTTGGGTAAAGACTGCGTTGCCACCCCGGAAGGTGCGAATGCTCTGCCAGGTGTATTCGACCGTCTCGTAGGCGTAGTTTGAGCAGACATTGTGCTTGCCGAGACTTTCGCGCAGGCCGACGATCTTGTCCCAGTCAATCTGGATACCCAGGGCTACGACCAGATAATCGTAGCTAATCGTGGTGCCATTGCCGAGGGTTAGGCTCTGGTGGGCGGGATCGAACTGGTTGGCAGTCGTCTGGAGCCAGGTAACGCCGCGTGGGATGTAGTCGGCTTCGGCCCGCGTTGACTGTTCGCGAGGGAACACTCCACCCCCAACCAGAGTCCAAAGCGGCTGATAGTAGTGGTGCGACGAAGGTTCGATCAGGGCCACTTCGGGTGGGTTGAGCTGATCCATCAGTTGGGCTGCTACCATGATGCCACCCGTGCCACCACCGACGATCACGACCTGATAATGGGTTTTGCTGCTCATCGTATTGGTATCCTTAGCGCTGTTCGGGGAACGTCGGGAGATTCTGGCCAAACCGTTCGGCGAAGCCTAGTGCAAAGCCTAGCGAACGCTGAATATGGGGGTTAAAGAGCGCCCCGACCAGCTGGGCTGGTCCAGCACGACGTGGTTCGCGTTGGGTGCAGACCAGGGCCGTGGCGGCGGCTCCCATCACCTGGAGCGTCTTGGGATCGAGCACACCCGAGTCGATCAGCGCACGCACCTCTTCGGATTCGAGCAGGGTCACGAAATTGCGGAAGGCCATCAGGCCCTGTTTGGCAGTGGCTTCCAGATTGACGCCCTGCTTGCCCACGGCGGCGTACAGTTCGTCCACCATGTCTACGGTCATCGCCATAAAGCCAGGAGCCTGGCGGGTCAGGCTATCGAGCAGAACCAGTTGTTCGGCCAGCCCAGTCAGGGCACGCAGATTCTCGGGGGCAGTCAGCCGTTCAACCGCAACCAGACCCAGTTTGAGCCGCTCGTCGGCATCAATCCCGGCATGGGCCGCATCACGGTAGAGCCCATCCATGGTATCGGCGGCAGTCGCCAGCACACCAGGAACCTGGCCTGCCAGCGTTTCGGCCTGGGCTAAGCGCTGTTCCAGGCGATCCATACGCTGAAGTAAGAGGCTCATTAACTCGGCTAGATGGTCGCTATCAATGGGCGCAGGTACAGCGGGGCCAACCTCACTCATCATGGTGGGGCTCATAGTTGCTCCTCAGACGGATGGAAATAAGGTTTGGTTAGAGTCGGTTGTCGATTTACCCTGAGGGTTCTGGAGCGTAACGGGTCTCGTGATCCACCGTAGAGGCGCAGAGGGTTGCTGAGTCGTCGTGGAGGGCGCAAGCAGGAATTGGAGCTTGAGTTTGCGCCGCCGCCTAGCGAAGCCTGGATGGGCGGTGGCTCTGCGGTAGCTACCGGTACTTAGACCGCCATGGGTTCGTTGACCAATACTTGCCAGTGTCCGACTGGATCAACCAGGCTGGCGACATTGTTAAAGCCGAGACTGCGCAGTAGGCTGGTCGCGACCTGGGCGCGGTAGCCGGCGGCACAGTGGACAATCACCGGACGGTCGTGGGGAATGCGCTCAAGGTGGCGCGGCAGGAAGCCCAGCGGGATATGCAGTGCCCCGGGCAGGTGGATCTCGTCCCATTCAGTCTGGCCACGCACATCAAGAATCTGGCTGTTGCCCGTACTTAGCGCGGTGCTGAGGGTAGCGTGGTCGGCGGTGGGGAGGCGGTCGAGTTGGGTGCCGAGGGCGCTGGCGGGCAGGTAGCCAGGAATATCATCAACGCCAATTGCTCGCAGGGCACTGAGTACTGCGTTCAGGTCGGCCTCGTCCGGCAGTACCAGATAAGTTGGCTGGTGGTAGTCTATGAACCAGCCCACATAGGTACTGTACATCGCCTCGCTCATGGGCACGCTCAGACTACCGGGCAGGTGACCGGCGACAAAGGCCTCATGCTCGCGCAGGTCAACTACCAGGGCACCTTTGGCGCGGGCCTGTTCGAGGGTGGTACGATCAACGGGTTGAGGTACGACCAGTTCGCTCAGCAGGGTCGGGCCAACTTTGTTGACGTGCTTCATACGGGCGAAGTAGCGAGGCGGCTCGGGCTGACCACTGAGCAGCCACTGCACAAAGCTATCTTCGTTGCTGAACTGGAAGGCCGGGTTAAAGCGCTTCTCGTAGCCGAGGGTTGAAGAGGGAATGGCCCCAAGCGCTTTGCCACAGGCACTACCGGCCCCATGGGCAGGCCAGACCTGCAAATAGTCGGGCATCGCCTTGAAGCGTTCGACAGTCTGGTACTGCGTGCGGGCCCCGGGCTCTTTGGTACCAACAAACCCGGCTGCCTCCTCAAGCAGATCAGGACGGCCAATGTCACCCACAAACAGGAAATCACCCGTGCAGATACCAATCGGCGCATCGGCCCCGGCCGTATCGGTCACCAGGAAGGCGATGTGTTCGAGGGTATGGCCCGGCGTGGCAACCACTTCGATCTTGATATTGCCCACCATCCAGCTATCGCCGTTGCGCACCAGAATCGCCTGATCAACCTCGGGGTAGGCATACTTCCACGATGCGTCGCCCATGTCACTCAGATACATCTGTGCCCCGGTGCGGGCGGCTAGTTCGCGCACCCCACTGACAAAATCGGCATGAATGTGAGTCTCGGTGACCTGGGTGATGCGCATCCCGGCTTTGGCGGCAGCGGCCAGATACGGCTCGATCTCGCGCATGGGATCAATCACCAGGGCTTCGCCGGTTTTGGCGCAGCCAATCAGGTACGAAGCCTGGGCCAGCGTCTCATCGTAGAAGTACTTGAGGAGCATCGTTTGGTCCCTTTCTGGCACTCCATTGGTGCTGCTTGCTTGTGGTGTTGGGCCTGAACGAGTGGATCTGTGGCGACAATACCAGAAAAATGGATTGCGAGGAAGGGAGGATTTGCTTATACTAGCTCTAAGCAAACGCTTAGGTCTGGGATGCGACTGGTAGGGCCAGAGCTGTTGCAGAGGGTAGCAGGCCGCGGCTTGCGGGAACGTGGGCCACAGGGCGCCGCACGAGCGGCAGAGGGTAGCAGGCCGCGGCTTGTGGGAACGTGGGCCAGCGAGAACATGGTTCTCCCTGAAATCCGCCTCCGGCAACAAGCGTAGCGCAGTTGCCGGAGGCCCAAACGAACAACGATGTTCATACTCGACCTCTACAAACTCGAGATCTTCGCCCGGGTAGCCGAGGCAGGCAGTCTGAGTCAGGCCGCAAACCAGTTGCGGATGACCCAGTCAGGCGTGAGTCAGCATGTCAAGGCGTTGGAAGACGGGTTGGGCACGCCCTTGTTTGAACGAGGGCGGCGCGGGGTACGTCTGACTGTGGCAGGGCGACGACTCTATGACTACAGCGAGGCGATCTTCCGGCTGGTGGCTGAGGCCGAGTTAGCGGTTACGGATGTGACCGGGCTGCGCCAGGGTCAGTTGACGCTTGGGGCAACTCCTGGGGTCAGTGCCTACCTGCTTCCTGATTGGGCGCAGGAGTTCGCCGGACGTTATCCGAACCTGACCCTGACCGCGCAGACCGCAACGACAGCAACTATTTTGAGCGAACTGCGGGCGGGGCAGATCGAGCTAGCCGTGATCGAGGGCGAGTTGGAGGCTAGCAGCGCGCTCGATTTGCGCATTCAGACCTTGCAAGCCTTTGATCAGTTGCTGGTCGTGGGCCGCCGCCACCCCTGGTGGGAGCGCACCGAAGTGACGCTGAGCGAACTGAGTGGACAGCCGATCGTGATGCGTCAGGCCGGGAGTCAAACCCGGATCTGGCTTGATCAAACCCTGCGTGAGCATGGCCTTAGTCCGAAAGTGGTTGCCGAACTCGATAATCTCGAATCAATCAAGCGCATGGTGATGCTTGGAGTGAGCACAACGATCTTGCCGTTTTATGTTGTACGCGCCGAACACGAACTCGAATTGCTGCGTGCTTTGCCCTTAACTGGACGCCCCTTGCAACGCACGCTGCGACTGATTTCGCGGGCCGGACGCCCCCTGAGTCCCCTGGCGCGCACCTTTATCCAGTTGCTCAGTAGCTTGCCTATCGTTGATCGTAGCCAACCTATTCCTCGGGAGGCGTGAGCGGTCAACTATGACCCCTGCCGTAGTTCGGTCAGGGTGGCCTCGTAACAGGGGCGTAGTTGGTCTACCAGGCTCGCCAGATCATCACCGGGTTCAGGGTGCTCGATCTGACGGCAAAGATTGGCTAAGGCCAGGGCTCCGAGTTGGAGGCAGCCGCCGCGCATGCGATGGGCGGCGCGCTTCAGTTTGGTTTGATCATCACTGGCGAAGGCGCTCTCGATCGCGCTGATTTGGGGCGGTAGGGCTGTGCTGAAGAGTTGATCAAGCGCAGTCAGTTGTTCGCTACGACTCTGGCCGAGGCTGGCGCGGAGCCGATCAAGGGTCGTCCAGTCGATCAGCGGGTTGGCGGCGGCTTCCTGGTCGGCAGCGGGCGCTGGAGTAGTCGGCCCGGGCGGCGGCGTCTGATCCAGACTGGCCTGGGCTGACGCATCGGGTGACACGGGTGGGGCAGCGGGTGGTGGCAGGGGCGGGGGAGTGCTCGCAACTGGTGGGGTAATCCTGGCAGTCTGACCCGTGGCCGCGCGGCTGCTACAGGCATCAAGCGCTTGCCGGAGTTGGTGCGGCTGGATCGGCTTCGAGAGGTAGGCGTCCATGCCCGCCTGAAGGGCGCGATCACGGTCGCCTGCCATTGCACTGGCGGTAAGGGCAATAATCTGGGGTTGGTGGATGCTGCTGCCCAGTGCGCGGATCTGGCGGGTAGCTGCCTCGCCATCCAATTCGGGCATCTGCACATCCATAAGCACCACATCGTAGGCGGCCTGGCGCACGGCTGCAACAGCGGCGCGCCCGTCACTAACTAGGTCAACCTGATAGCCCATGCGGTCTAACATCCGGCGCACCAACTCCTGGTTGATGCGATTATCCTCGGCGACCAGAATCGTGAGCGCTTGGGCAGTCGGGCTGCTGGTGGGATGCGGGTCGCTCGGGGCCGGGAGTTGATCGAGCGCCAAGGGCAGGCTGAGGGTAAAGGTTGTGCCCTTGCCAAGTTCACTCTGTACGACCAGGGTTCCACCCATCAGCGTGACAATTTGGCGACTAATCGCCAGCCCCAGGCCGGTGCCACCATAACGGCGGGCGGTGCTATTATCCGCCTGCACAAACGGCTCGAAGATCTGCTGCTGTTGGGTTGGACTAATCCCAATCCCGGTATCGCTAACCGTCAGCATGATCTGGACCGTCTGCTCGCTCTGGTGCACACTGGTTGCGGTGAGCGTGATTACGCCTTCATCGGTAAATTTGACCGCATTGCCAAGCAGATTGAGCAGCACCTGGCGCAAGCGTGTTTCGTCGCCACGCACCTGCACCGGCAGATCATGCGCGATGTGCAGATCGATCTGCAGGCCCTTCTGGCGCGCACCGGGGGTGATAATCGCCAGCGCATCTTCGAGGCAGGTACGCAGCGTGAAGGGACTGGCTTCGATCCCCACATGCCCCGACTCGATGCGTGAAAAATCGAGAATATCATTGATAACAGCAAGCAGGGCTTGACCTGCCGTACTGATCGCATCGGCCAGCGGACGTTGTTCCGCATCAAGCCTGGTATCGTGCAACAGCCCAGCCATACCAATCACGGCATTCAAGGGGGTGCGGATCTCGTGGCTCATGGTTGCCAGGAAGATCGCCCGCGTGCGGGCCGCCGTTTCAGCTGCGTCGCGGGCCAGGCCCAGATCAACGATCGCCTGCTGGCGTTCCACAAATGTGGTGAGCAGTTCGGCTGCCGTCTGCAGGAGTTGCAGCGCGCCCTGATCCCAGCCCTGCGGCTGTTGATGGTCACTCAGTTGCAGGTGCCCCCAACGCCGTCCCCCGACGATGATCACTTGTAGGTACAGGGCCTGAATGCCACAGCTATCGAGGTAGCGCTGGAAGACCGGATGCTCGGGGAAGCGACCGACGACCGGCCCACTGAAGATGGTCGGGCCACTGGTCGTGTGCCAAAGCCGGAGCATCGGGGGAAGATCGTGATAGGCCGCAGGTGATAGTTCGGGTTGGGGCGGCAGATCGGGGCGGGTGTCGCTGGCGAGCGTCCAGACGGTACTGGGCATGGCCTGCGTGGTTGTGGTATGGGGGGGATAGCGGGCCATCACGATCCGATCACCGCCAACCGCAGTGCGGATCAGCGCCAGGGCGTGACTGAGGGTTGCGGTCAGATCATTTGAATTAGCGGCGGGACTCAACAACAGGTGCGAACACTCGGCGAGGGCTTCGGCATAGCGCAATTGCTGAGCGCTCCGCTGCTCGGCCAGTTTGCGGGCCGTAATATCTTGCACTGCCCCCAGGTAATGCTCTGGCCCGGCCTGCTGGTTCGCAGTTGCGCTCATGCGTACCCAGATTGGGCGCCCGCTGTGGGTGATAGCAGGGAGTTCGAGTTCAAATGGTTGCTGATCATGCTGGATGCGTTCGAGGGCCGCGCGCAAGGTCGGCCAGGCCGGGCCAGGATAGAGGTGCCGGATCAGGGCTGGCGTGATAGGTGTGGTTGGTGGGATCTCGTGGAGCCGGTACAGTTCGGCGGTCCAGGTCAACTGGCGTGTCTCGGGGTGGTAGGCAAAGCCCCCCACACGCGCGATCCGCTGGCTCGCCGTCAGCAAGGCGGCCGTCTGTTGCACCTCGGCGGTACGTTGTTCGACCTTGTGATCAAGGTTCGCATTCAGTTGGGCCAGTTCGCTCAGGGTGGTTTGACTGGTGCGTAGACTCTGCTGAAGGGATTGCAGCAGGGAGTGGATCAACAGCCCAACCCCGGTTGCGCCACCGACCATCAGTAACCAGTTCGTAAACAGCACGCGCCCCTCGGTCGCATAGGTAAGCGGGGCGAACGGATAGGGGATGAACCCGATCCAGAAGCCCGCAAAAATGATCGCACTCCCTAACGCGCTGAGGCTGCCAATGATGAGCGCCGCCCGCGATCCCAGCAACAGGAGGGCGAGAATAATGCTGCCCATCAGCGCAGTCACGCTCATGCCAAATAGGCCAATCAAACTTTGCGCCAGCAGACCACTGATCAGAAAACCCAGCACCAGACTACCTGCCCGCAGGCGATAGTCTATTTTGGGCATCAGGAGGAGCGAGATCACGATGATGGTTGCGCAAATATTCCAGATCACCAGCGTCCAGCGCTCGAAACGGAACTGGTTGATCGTTTCGACGAAGATCAGGGGTAACCCAAAGATGAAATAAAAACGGATCAGCAGATCCAGGGTCCGCTGACGCCAGGCGACCAGGGGATCCTGGTCATACGGAGCAGCACGCTGTGGCCAGAAACGATGCATAGGAATCTAAGACCAGGTTTCAGGTGTCGGGTTTTAGGGTTCAGCCCAAATGTATCAGGCCGCGGTGCGCACGCTCAAACGGTAAATCTCCTACGAATTATGTCTAAACGCAAACTGATCCTCCCAGTGGTGAGGCGAACAGCGGCTAGCACCACTTCCGGATCAATCAGGTGGTGCGTCGAGGACGGTACAGCAGACTCGATTGCGCCCGGCGGCCTTGGCCGCATAGAGTGCCTCGTCGGCGGTGATGAGCAAACGATCAAGCGAGAGCAGGGGGCCGGGGCAGATCGCCACGCCGATACTCACCCGTAGATGCAGGCGTTGTTCGGCATCCAGAACGAGGGGCGTCGCCGCGATATGGGCACGCAGCCGTTCGGCCACCGAGCAGGCGAGGTCAGAAGGCACCCCCGGCAGAATCAGCAAGAACTCTTCGCCCCCCCAGCGCCCCAGCAGATCGTAGGGCCGAACCGCATCACGCAATTCGGCTGCCAGGTGGGCCAGGGCCTGGTCGCCCACGGCATGGCCATGCTGGTCATTGATCTGCTTGAAGTGATCGAGATCGATCAAGGCTACGGCCACGGGCTGAATAGACCGCTCGGCCCGCCCGAGTACCCGTGCGGCCTGCTGTTCCAGGCCCCGCCGATTGAGTAAACCCGTGAGGGCATCGTGGGTGGCATGGTAGCGCAACTGCGCCGCCAGGGCTTCGAGTTGACTATTGGCCGCCCGCAGATCCTGTTCAAGGTTCAGGATGCGGTGGGCAATCGCCAGGCGTGCCCGTAGCTCATCGGGATCAACTGGCTTGACTAAATAATCGTCGGCCCCGGCATCAAGCCCAAGTAGGCGGTCGGTACGCTGATCCCGCACCGTTAAAAGCAAACACGACACATAACGCGGCAGGCCCGCGGCCCGGATCCGCCGGATCAGATCCGGCCCATCGAGGCCCGGCATCTGCCAATCGGTAATCAGCAGCGTGATCGGCTCGGCCTGAATGATCTCCCAGGCTTGCACGCCATCTTCGGCGGTGACAACAGGGTACCCAGCGGCCTGCACGAGCGCCGAAATCGCGTAGCGTGCCAGCGGATCATCATCGGCAACTAAAACGCGCATGGCGGGAATACTCCAGAGGGTACAGGATGCTTGTTAGTGAGATTGTACGAGGCAGACTGTAAAGGCGCAAGTTACATGTTCCTACCAGACCGCTGAAGGGCATCGTCATGGGTGGTTCGCCATCTATGCTATAGTAGGCCCACCCTGACCATACCCACACAATTGAGGAGGCCACATATGCGGATGCGTTTGCTGCTGTTGTTCGTGGTTACGGGTTTGCTCTTGAGTGTAGTAAATAGTGCCTATGCTGCACCCGCAGCGAGTCCGAGCCTCCAGGCCCAGTCCCGTCCGGCCCCTGGTGATCCGGTGCGCCTGGTAATCCCGGCGATCGAGCTTGACCGGCGGCTGCTGTCGGTGGGGCTGGATCGGCGGCGTGTGCCGATTGTGCCCAACCACGATGTGGGTTGGTACAATCTGAGTGCCCGGCCCGGTCAGGGCGAAAATGTCGTACTCTGGGGCCATGTCTTGCGTTTCCGAAGCCGCCCCAACATTCCTGCGCCCTTCGCCCGTTTGCACGAGCTCAAGATCGGTGATCGGGTGACGCTCTATACAGCTGATGGAACTGCTCACCGCTACACTGTGATCGAGCAAGTACGGGTTACGCCTGACCAGGTTGAGTATATTTTGCCTCGGGGCAAAGAGCTGGTCACGATGGTGTCGTGCATTGGCGACCGGGTGATCACCCGCGCTGGTGTCGAAATGACCCATCGTTTGATCACGATTGCGGCCCCGGCCCGTTAAGCGCACTTACCAGATCGTCAAGACGGCCAGCATCCCCAACCCGACCATGATCACAATCAGCAGATTGATAATGACGATCCAGTTGCGGCGCTGGCGGAGTTGTTTGGGATGGATCTGCTTGTAGGGCCGGAGATCGAGTTCGAGCAGGTCGCTGTAGGCTCGGAGCGCGTTTCGCAATTCGGCACGTGGCACATAGCTGAACTCCTCTTGCTCGATCGCCTGTAAAAATTCCCAGCGCACGCCCGTGGCCTCGCTGACATCACGGAGACTCATGCCACGGGCGCGCCGCTTGGCCGCAAAGTGGGGGCCAAGGCGGGGGAGTTGCACGTTGGAGGCTACCCTCAGCGGTGGCGGCAACGGTGTCGCATCAGCCGGAAGGACCTCGATGTTAGTTGGTGCTGGCGCAGTTGACGATTCGATCGGCGGGCTGGCGGGGGCAACGGCGCTTGGGGCCGGAGCGACCCGCTGTCGCCCCTGCGTAGCACGTGCCCGCCTGAGCACCGCTTCGATCCGGGCGATCAACTGGGCCGCGCTAAATGGCTTGCTGACATAATCATCGGCCCCACTCGTCAAGCCATGAACCACATCCTCATCACTATCCTTGGCTGTTAACATAATGATCGGTACGTTCGAGTCGGTGCGGATCAGACGACATAGATCCCAACCACTGATGAACGGCATCATCACGTCAAGGATGATCAGATCGGGTTGGAGTCCAGCCATGGCCTGGAGGGCTTCACGGTAATCCTGGTAGGCCCAAACTGTATAGCCGGCCCCGCAAAGCTGATAGGTAAGCAGTTGACCGATCAATGGCTCGTCGTCAATCACCATAATCTGGGTGGACATACTCATCATTCCATCCATGCCTTAACATCCAAGTAACTGGCTTGCGGCCCAATAGCGGTGCTCAACGGCCTGGGTTGGGTCTTCGGCGAGGCGTGCGAGGTGTAGGCGGGCAGCTAGGGCGGCATGGCTATCTCGCTGGGCGATCCGTCCCAGGCTAGCCAGGTATTGGTACCGGAGCAGGGGTGGCAAGGGTTGTTGCTCTGGGAGCGGTGTGCTGAGGGCGGCCACGAGGGCGGTTACATTGTATGGTTGAGTGGCGGCAGCCAGGGCTTGCGCTGCCGCGAGCCGGAGTGGGGCGGGCGTGGTGGGGGTCGTCATTAGTTCACTGAGCAGCGGATCGTCGGGGTTGTGTAGGGCGAGGTGTCCCAGGGCATGCAGCCGCAGCACCAATGGCGCTGTGCTATCGTTCAGAGGTGCGCTGAGCCGCAGATCGTCGGGTTGCTGGCGTGCGAGTACGGCATGGGCCTGGAGCCGTACCGCCGCAGCCGGGGCGTGCAGATAGTCGTTCAGTAGCTTCCCGTAGCTAAGATAATCCAGTTGGAGCAGGGCCGTCACCGCACCAAGGCGAATGTTCGGGGGGCGGGCAGGGTTCTGGCTGATCTGAACCAGCACCGGGGTAAGCGCCGGATCGTCGAGTTGCGCCAGGGTGGCGATCCCATCCAGCGCTGGAGCCTCGGACTCGCTTTGGGCATCGGCCAGCACCAGACTCCGGGCCTCGTGATCGCCACTGAGGGCCAGCAGGCGCGCCAGCCCACTTGCCAGACCGGGCACAGCCCGTTCATTGCGCAGGCTTTGGCGTAGCAGGGTACGTTCATCGTGGCTGAGTGGGAGCGGCAAACTGGCGACGGCGCTGATCCGCAGTTCGGTCGGCAGTTCGGGGCTGACCACAAGGGCGGCAAGGCCGGCCCGGGCCAGGAGGTCATTGATCTGGCCCAGGGCGCGCATCGCCTGCTGACGTACCTGGAGGTCATAGTCTGGGGTGCTGGCAAGACGGCGCAGGGTTGGCACGGCTGCTTCAGCTTGGCTTGCCCCGACGATCATGATCATCTGGGCCTGCACGAAGGGCGGATCATTGGCCGCAGCGAGGCGCTTCACCAGCAGGGCCGTAGCATCGGGGTCGGATCCGAGCCGTTCCAGCGCGAGCCAGATCAGACTTGGGTCGGCAGCGGGCTGATCCAACAGTTCGGCCAGCGTGTCGGCAGGCGGACTGATCCGGGCCAGGGCATCCAGGAGGGCACGGGCCACTTCGGGGCGGCGTTCGGCGGGCGTTACCTCACGTAACATCCGTAACACCACCGGGTAGAGGCTCGGGGTGGCGGCGAGATCGGCAAGACCTGCGGCGGCGGCACGGGCAAGCCGTAGCGCCTGCCGTTTGACCAGTTCGAGCAGGTGACTAGGCGGGTCGGCCATGGTCGTACCCTCGGCCATAGCCTCGCTCAAGCCAAGCTGGATCGGCGCGGGGAGTTCAAGTTGGGGCCAGGCGTCGGCTGGGGTGTGAGCTAGCGCCGGGGCCAGCGCGAGCCAGGCCCGCTGAAGGAGGGTGGCAAGTTGCGGTTCGAGCAACGCTGCGAGCGCGGTTAGTGCCCGGGGCGAGCCACTGCACCCCAACGCTCTGATCAGCCGTTCGGCCAACAACGGATCCGTCGTGCTCTGGCGCAAACTACGGGTCAGGGCTTGCACTGCTGGCTCACGCAGGGCGGGTTGCTGGGCCATGGCACCGAGTGCGGTGGCGGCCGTGCGTTGCAGCAGCGCTTCGGGCGCGGTATGTAACAATTGCGCCAGCGCGGGCAGGGCGGCCGCAATACCCAGTCGCCCAAGATGGCCCACCGCAGTGCTGCGCAGACTCACTGGGAGCGTCTTGGTCTGGATGATGCGCTGCAACAAGACGTGCCCAGCGGGGCCTTGTTGAACGAGCAGATCGGTCGCATACAGCCGGATGGGCAAGCCGTGGTCGGGGTTCAGCACCGTTCGCACCAGCAGCCCTGCGGCACTCGGATGCTGCAACTGGGCTAGGCTGGCCAGGGCTTCGGCCTGCGCCGCGAACGAGGCGGCTGGGCTGACGAGCACCTGGCCAAGTAGGCTTAACCGGGTGTCAAAAGCAGCCTTATGCAGCGCCGTATGGGCTGCCTGCCGCACCACGGGATTAGCAGCGAGCAAGGTTTCCAGATCTAGCTCATTGGCATCAAGCGCCGCAACAGCGAGTTCACGCAGTTCATTGGTGAGCGCTTCGTTATTCAGGAGGGCGCTGACCACCGCTCGCCGGGCAGTTACGTTGGTTGGATCGTGGAAGAGTTGCTGGAGGCCATTGGCAAGGGGCGTGGTCTGCAAATGGGCATACTCGGTGGGATAAGCCCGGGCGACCAGATAGGCAAAGGCGGCATAGCTACTGGCCGGGGCGTCGTCAAGCGCCCGCTGCACCTGTGCGAAGGGCGGCGGGTTGGCAACCAGCCATGCAGCGACGGCCCAGCGCAAGGCTGGTGGGGTCATGGGATGATTCAGCAGGGCCAGCCATGGGCGTGACAGCCCCGGCAGATGGTTGGCAACCGCCTCGAAATTGGTGAGCGCCCGGGGCAGATCATGCTGCGCTGCTGCGGCAAGCAGATCGGGCAGCACCGGTTCGAGTTCGGGCAACAGGGCCGACGCCGTGGCTTGGGCGGTCAGGTATTCGACCAGTTGCAAACCAACCCAGGGGGTGCGACTGGGCGCATCATGCAGACACGCGATCAACGCATCGCGGCTCGCCGGTTCCTCAATCGTCTTCCAGAGCGCCTCGAAGACCGGACTCGGATCGTCGAGCAACCCGGCCACTAGCGGCGCAACGGCACGGCGTTCGATGGGCTCTAGATTGGCGAGGGTCGCCAGATCCGCCCCACCAGCCAAGGCCCGGGCTACCCGTTCGTGACGCAACATGGCGCGTCCGAGGTGGATCACACCGGGTTGACTACTCAGTCCAGGTTGCCCAGGTTGCCCAGGCTCGCGGTGACGGAGTTGATCGAGCAACGGTTGGGCCAGGACATAGGCGTGTTCGTACAACTGCGCCCGCGAACTCGGCAGACCATTGATCGGATAAGTCAGGGCGAGCAGCACAAGATCACCGAGGCCATAGCCAAGCAGATGCTGCAACGCCCCATGCTCTAGCGCCGTCATAATCGGAGTCAGGTCGCGTTCTGGCAACAGGTGGGCCAACCAAGCGTTTACCTGCTCCAGGTTGGGCCGGGTGAGGCTCACGCTCTGCATGCCGGGCCAACTCTTAGCACTCGGTGGCAACGCGGCCACGACTTGGAGCCCGGGCCAAGTGCCGTGTTCGCCCGCCATAAAATGCTTCCAGAGCATGCGCCGATCAGCCGCCAATAACTCCCAATCATCGAGTAACAGCAACAGCGGGCGTTCGCTGGCAACCAGGGTCGCGCCTAGTCCCATTCGTTCGGCCACCGCAGCAACTACGGCGCGTGGGGCCTGATGGGGCAGATCATCATCGGCCAGGGCCAGATAGAGCACCGGCACGGCCCCGCCTTGTCCGGCCCAGCGGGCGGCGGTCTGAATCAGGGCCAGACTACGTCCACTACCAGGCTCACCACAGAGGGCCAGGGGCGTGCGTTGCGCCAGGATCGCACCAGGATCGGGAAATGGCGCAATCCCAAGTGGCAAACTGGTCAAGGCTGTAAGGAGTTGCAGGGCTGGTTCGGCGGCAAGCTGAGCCTGCATAACTGCCCGGTAGCGTTGGAGGGCGCGTCCGCCTGCCAGCAAAGGAAAATGAGTTGCGCTCAGCATAGGGCTTCTCCACCTGATGATCTGCTACCGATCCTAACGAGTTTCGTTTGGGGGCTGGAAGTATCGGAGATTACAGAACGCTTGCCAGCAGGATTAGGCAACAGCCCTGCGCCGTCAAATGGGTGAGACGTAACGTCGATACCGCTGGTGAATGGATGGCGGAGACGGTGCGGATGGTAGGGGCGACCCGGCGTGGTCGCCCGGGGCAGCCACGCGGGCTGCCCCTACGGGGTGTCGTGGCCGCCACAGGGGCACACCGGGCCGCCAGAACGTGGATCGCATTCGCCAGCAGTATTGCGGTTACGTCACATCCTCGCCAAACCACACCAAAAAACCTTACCTGGTTTTGTGGTATCCTGATCTGTCGAATTGAACAAACGCAGTTGGCGTAGTTGATTCAATTGAGCGAAGGGGTGTATGCAACGGTTGCTGATCATCAGCCATGATGTAGTCGGTCGCCAGATGGCCGGGCCAGGGATTCGGGCCTGGGAATTGGCCTGTGCCCTGGCGGCAACGCGTGCGGTGACCCTGATCGCGCCGCGTCCGATTGATCTGGATCCGCCTGCGAACCTGCGCTTAGCGGCTTATCAGTGGGGCAACCCCGCCAGTTTGGCCCCGTACCTCGAACTTGGCCCAAACGACGCCGTGTTCGCCAACAGCTTTGTGCTGGCTGCGCATCCCGAACTAGTCGCCTGCCAGGCACGCCTGATCTTCGATCTCTACGATCCGGTTGCCCTCGAAAATCTGGCTTTGTTGCAGGATCGGCCCATGGCAGAGCGGCTGACGGTTGCCGCCCATGATGCCGAGGTACTGCGCCTGGCCCTGCAACGGGGCGACCATTTTGTCTGTGCGACCGAACGCCAGCGTGATCTCTATCTGGGTGGGTTGCTGGCGGCGGGGCGGGTGCGGCCTGATCTGACCGATCACGACCCGTTGTTACGTGATCTGCTTGATGTGGTACCGTTTGGGGTCAGTGCCGAACCGGCGCAGGCCAGTGGTGCGCCAGCCTTGCGCGGGGCGCTTGATGATCTAACAGCCGAGCACCAGATCATCCTCTGGACTGGCGGGCTGTGGGATTGGCTCGATCCGCAAACCCTGGTGCGAGCGATGCCGCTGGTGCGGGCAGCCTTGCCCCAGGCCCGGCTGGTCTTTCTGGCGGGATCGCACCCCGGCTTGGCAATCCCGATGCGGACCCCCGCCGCAACCGAAGCGCTTGCCGCCGAATTGGGCCTGCTGGGTAAGGGGGTGCATTTTTATCGCGCATGGGTGCCCTATGCCCGGCGCGCGGACTTCCTGCTCGAAGCAGAGGTTATGGTATCATTGCACCGCGAGCACCTCGAAACTGTCTATGCCGCTGTGCGTTCGCGGGTCCTCGACCATTTTTGGGTTGGCTGCCCGAGTTTGCTGAGTGCCGGTGATCCGGCGTCGGCCCTCGTGGTTGCCCATGGGGCGGGTGAAGCGGTTCCGATTGGCGATCCCGCTGCGGTTGCGGCCGCGCTCATCCGCATGCTCAGCGACCCTGAACGCCACGCTGCCCAGGCTGCGCAGGCGGTCGCGCTTGGCAACCAGTTGCGCTGGCCGCTGGTGGCCGCACCCCTGACGCGCATGCTGGCTGCGCCACGGGTTTCCTTGGCTCGGCCTGAGCCAGCCCCTGCCACCCAACCAACGGAGCCCCAACCTGTGCATCCCGAATTGCAGCAGCGTGTGCAGGAGCGGAACGAAGCTATCCGCCAACTCGAAGCCCAATGGCAGGTGAGTGTCAGTCCTTCCCCACCTGCGCCCCTTCCGCTGCGGATTATGCACCAGATCACGAATCGTTTGCTTGGCCCCTTCGAGGCCCGCTTCGCCCGTCAGCACGATTTTAATACCGCCGTAGTCCAGACGAATTATCGTCTCGCTAGTACTCTTGATGCTTTGATTCGGCTGTCTGCGCCGTCGGCATCGGAGCCAACGGTTGAACCGCAGGCGGCGCTTGAGCGCCAACAGATCGAGCTTCAGACCAGGCTGGCCGAGCTCCAGCAGGAAGTGGCTCTCATCCGTGCTGCACTCCAGGACCTGCCGCAAACACCCGAGTAGGCAGGTGCCAATTAGCATCCTCATTTTCTAAATCGTGGTCTATGGTATGATGGCAGCGCTGAAATGGTTAGCTAACAGGCTGGTTTCTGAGGGGCAGCAGGCGCAATGGACAATATCTGGCAAGCGTTGCGCGAACGGCGTGAGGCGGCCTTTCGAGCCCAGGAACAGGATTGGCAATTCGCTGAGCCTCCGCTTGGGGGTCGGTTGGTCTGGCTACGGCGGTTTCTGGTCGAGCAATTGGTGCGCCCAGTTGTCGCCCCGTTATTTGCGCAGCAGCAGGCTCAAAATGCGGCCATCCTCCAGACAACCTACGCCTTAGCCGAACAACTTGATCGTCAGCTTGCCTTGACCGAGGCGCAGCAAATGCGGCTGCACGACCAGCATGCGCAGTTTCTCGTTGTGTATGAGCAGTTACGTACCTTGCAGACGCAGTTTCAGATGTTGCATGGGTGCCTGCAACAGCAAGAAGAGTTGAATCTTGCGCTGCACATCGCAAATATCGAACAGGGTATGCACCAGCTGAATGAAACTGGTCTGCGTCGTTCCCACTTGACCGGCCAGCAGTTGCGTGACTTTGCTGATCAGTTAGTGAGTATCGAAGAGACAATGACGCAACTACTGGCTCGGCTTGGTGGTACAACTGCCGTCCCACCAGGCCAGCGATCCGAGGAAGCGTGATGCGCGTTGCTGTGCTTGTCTTGAGTTGGAATGCCGCTGATGCGGTCGTAGCTTGTCTTGAGGCCCTCGAACGGCAGGTTATGCCCCCGGCATACGTAATTGTGGTAGATAATGCCTCGGTGGGTGGGGTTGCTGATCTGATTGCGCAACGCTTTCCGCAAATGGAACTGGTGCGCAATCCGCGCAATCTAGGTTTTGCGGGTGGTATGAATGTTGGCATTCGCTATGCACGTAGCTTGCCCGAACCGCCAGAGTTGGTCGTACTGTTGAACCAGGATACGCTGGTTGATCCAGGCTGGTTAGCGGCACTTGTGCGACCGTTTGCCGATCCCCAGGTTGTCGCGGCGGGCGGCAAAATTCGCTATCCTGATGGTACCCTGCAACATGCAGGGGTCGAGTTAGCATGGCCCCGTGCCCTGGCCCACCATGTTGGCTGGCATCAGCCTGATACTGGCCAGCATGATCACGAGCGTAGCTGTGATTTTGTGACGGGTGCAGCACTGGCGCTCCGTCTTCAGGCTCTTGATCCGCTTGAACCGCTGGATGAAGGCTATACCCCGGCTTATTTCGAAGATCTTGATCTGTGCTGGCGTTTACGGCGCGCAGGTGGGCGCATTGTGTATACGCCTGCGGCTACGCTGGTTCATCACGAATCCCTATCGCTGCGTGATGAATTGCGGCGGAGTTGTTATTACAATCGCGGTCGCTTGCGTTTTGTCCTAAAGAGCTACCCGCTGGCTGATCTCGAAGGCCCGTTTTTGGAGGCGGAGCAAGTATTCTTGCGCGTGCATGCCCATCTGCCCGAAGGTCAAGCCTTGCGTTGGGCCTATGCCGAGAGCCTCGCCAGCGTGAGCGAGCTTGTGGCGGCACGGCGGCAGATCGAGCCCGATCTGCCACCTGATACGGTTGATCGCTTCCGCGATCTCTTGATAACTCTCCGACGGATACAGGCCACAACCTTGCGGGAGCGGGCCTGGCAGGTGGTTGAAACGATGTTTGCGTAGGGGTTTGGGTTTGGTTTGGCTGACATCTGGCGCTGAGTCGTCTTTTCGACGGATCACGCTGTCAAGAAGATCAGGGTAAGAGCATCCCGCATGGCGAAGCGTATTTCTGCGCCCCAGTATGGCGCATATTACTCCACGAGCGATCCGTTCCCTGCCGCGCTGGTCTGTGGCGAGGCGTTGTTGATCGAACTGCACGTGACGAACACCGGGATGCTGCCCTGGGATGCCAGAGGTGCGCATCCGGTGGCCTTGGCCTATATCTGGCGTGAGGCTGATGGTGGGGTGGCGCTTGAAGGCAACTGGACGCCTCTGGGCATTGATGTGGCAGTCGGCGCGGCCCATCAGTTGGAAGTGCGGATCGAAACACCGGGCAAGCCCGGTTCTTACCAACTAGAGTTGGGACTAGTCGTGCAGGGGGTTGCCTGGCTGCGTGATCTTGGGGTGGACCCGCTGACAGTCGCGATCACCTTGCAGCACCCGCATAAGCCGCGTGTCACTGTGATCAATGGCAATTGTGTGGCCCACGACGCTGTGGGCGGCCATGTGGTGGCGCAACTCCTTGCGTTGCGAGCGGCGGGCTATCTACCCCTGTTGCTGACCGAGTTTGTTGATGATCGCTTGCCGCGTGATGTGCGCCGCTCGATGATCACGCTCAATCGTTATCATTATGCCAATCCCGATGCACGGGTCAAACCAGCCCTTGAGCATTTTCGCCAGTCCGAGATCGTGATCGTCAACTATTCGACCTATTACGATCTGGTCGAACTGATCCGCGAGATCCGCTGGGCTACGATTATTTTCGATTATCATGGCGTGACCCCGCCTGAACATTGGGGGCCAGAGTGGCCGGGCTATCAAAATCTGGTTCAGGGACGCGATAATCTGAACCTGGTACGTTATGCCGATTATGGGATTGGGCATAGCCAGTTTACCTGTGATGAACTGATTGCCACCGGTCAGATTGCGGCCAGCCGCGTGAGCCTGATGCCCTATGCTGTGATTGACGAAGCGGGGTATGCGGGTGCGCCCGATCCGGCGGTGCTGGAGCGTTTTGGCTTGACCGGGAAATATGTGCTGCTGTATGTGGGACGTATGGCGCGCAATAAAGGGGTCAGTGATCTGGTAGCCGCACTGCCCCTGATTCTGGCCCAGTATCCCGAAACGGTCTTATTGCTGGTGGGCGACAATAAACTGCCTGCCTATAAAGGCTATGCCGATGAGGTGCAAGCCCAGGCCGAAGCTCTTGGAGTGGCAGCGCATGTGATCTTTGCGGGACAGGTTGATGATGCGACCCTCGAAGCTTGCTATCGCGCCTGTACCGTATTTGTGACTGCGTCATTGCACGAGGGCTTCTGTATGCCGGTGGTCGAGGCGATGGCCCGCGGGCGACCGGTGGTTGCAACCAATACGACGGCCTTACCCCATACGCTTGGGGGGGCTGGTTTGCTGTTCGATCCCCACGATGGAGTAACTTTGGCCGCCCATATCAAGACGCTGCTCGCTGAGTTGCCCCCCCCGGATAAACTTGATGATCCGCTGACCATACACCGCCTGGAACCCGCAAGTGCAGCCGAACTCGCGGCGCTGCGTGAACGCCCGCTTGCTGTCGTAACGCCCCGTTATGGGCCGCAGGTGTTGGGTGGGGCCGAAAGTGGCCTGCGCGCCTGGGCCGAACAGCTTGCCGCCCGGGGTTATCCAGTCGAGGCATTAAGCACGGCGACGCTGTATATGGATGATTGGGCTGATCAGCTGTCAACCGGGGTCGAGGTTCTGAATGGGGTGACGGTACGCCGCTTCAGTACCGATAAGGTTGATGCCGGCATGTTCCATATCACCCTGTTGCACGCTGCGAGCGGTGAGCATGTGCGCTATTCCGAAGAAGCACGCTTTATGGCGAACAATCTGCGGAGTAGTGCGCTCGAACAGTATGTGCGTGAGCATGCCGAGGCATACAGTTGTTTGATCTATACTCCCTACCTGTTTGGTACCTGCTACTGGCCGGTTATGGCTGCCCCCACGAAAGCGGTGCTGGTGCCCTGTTTGCACGATGAACCAGCCGCACGCTTGATACACTTTCGCGAGATGCTTGAGTCTGCCGCTGCCCTGTTTTTTAATACCGAGGTCGAAAGTGCCTTTGCCAGCACGGCATTGCAGGTTGCCAATCCCTACCGTACGAGTATCGGGTACGGCTTCCCCGATATCCCGCTTGCTGGTGATGCGCAACGCTTCCGGGCTACCTATGGCCTGGAAGAACCGGTATTGCTCTATAGTGGACGCCTCGAACACGCTAAAAATGTGCCGCTGCTGCTCGATTATTTCGTGCGCTACAAAGCTGAACGCCCCGCTGCCCGCCTGACGCTGGTCTTGGCTGGCAATGGTGATGTGCTGGTGCCCCAACGCCCGGATATTCTGCCGCTGGGTATGATCAGCGATGCCCAGGCCCTGGCTGATGCCTACGCTGCAGCCATGGTGTTGTGCCAACCATCACTCAACGAGAGTTTCTCGATTGTGATTATGGAAGCTTGGCAGCAAGGGACACCCGTGATGGTGCATGCCGACTGTGCCGTGACCCGTGATCATGTGGAACGTAGCGGGGGGGGCTTTGCGTTTGCGCATTTTGCCGCTTTTAGCGCGGCCCTTGACGAACTGCTGGCTGCACCTACACGGGTTACTGAGCTTGGCGCGGCTGGTCAAGCCTATGTGCAGCAGCGTTATGCCTGGAGTAACCTGCTTGATCGTTTCGAGCAGAACCTGGCGCTGTTTAGCCGCCCCCGTTCGCGTTATAGTCACCTGAGCCAGCAAGGGGTGGTGCGTGCTCTCGCCTTTACCCGCCAGCGTTTTGCTGATGCTTTGCTTGATCTGGTTGATCGGGCACGGGCGGATCTACCGGTAGTTTTGCATGGGGCACGCTATCAAGAGTTGGCGCAGGCGGCTTTGGTGACCCGCCCGAGCTATGTGGTGCAATCGCGTATGCCCCTCCTGGGCCGCCTGATCGCCTGGATTCGCCGCCAACTTACCGCACACCTCAAAGAGCCGTATCTCGATCCGATCATTATGGACCAAGAAGCCTTCAACCGTGAATTGGTGACGACCTTGATCCCAGCGCTCGAAGAGAGTCTGCGTGAACAACGGCGCCTGCGAGCCGAAGTCGAAATGTTACGTGAAGAGGTGCGGAACGCCCACAATCGGCTGGCCGATCCTAAGTCCTAAACTTCTCAACCTTAAAACCTTAAACCGTGCTTGTGGAGGGTAATAGTTTCATCCTATACTCTTGCCATGTGTCGCAACGCCGTTGGCACGAAAGGCCTTGTCCATGAGACTCCGCTCCGTCACGCTCGGCTTAATTACACTCCTGATCTTGGGCGGTTCGCTCGTCTGGTTCATTCCTTCCTCCCAGGCCGGTTTTCGTGATGCGCCTCCGGCCCAACCGGGATGGACGCGAGATTTTCGGTATCCCGATGATACTGCTGAACAGCATGGGCTTCTCCTTGCGGGTGGGCCGATTGTGCGTGGCTCACCGGTGATTGCCGAGATTGATGGCAATACCGAAAATGGTCTTGAGGTGGCAGTTGCCGGTGCCGATGGAACCGTTTACGTCTATCGTGCCAATGGTAGCCTGCTCTGGTCACGCCCTGTGCCAATCGTTGGGTGCCACCCAAGTTTTAGCCTGGTCAATTCGAAACCATCGGTGGGGGCGATTTATGGCGATGGCGTGCCCTATGTGCTGGTTGGTTATGGCACAATTGAGGATACCCGGCGTGCGTGCGATGGTGGCGTGATTGCCTATCTTGGTTCTAATGGGGACGTGAGTTGGAATTTTAGCTTGCAAGCTTTCGAGGCCCAGACTCCTGAGCCACCCGAAGACCTGCATGCGGTGATTACCACCCCAGCCCTGGCTGATGTTGATGGCAATGGTCGGCTCGAGATTGCGTTTGGTGGCTTTGATCGCAATGTCTATCTGCTGAATGCTGATAGTAGTGTGCGCTGGTTTTATCACGCCGCTGATACGGTCTGGTCAACCCCCATGTTCCTGAATATTGATGATGATTCGGAACTGGAGTTGATTGTCGCAACTGATATTTCGGCAAACCCGCAGGTGATTCCGCCGACGATTGATGGTGGCTTTGTCCATGCGTTTGATACCGCGCCGCGCACTCCCACTCGGATCGAGTTCCAAACCGGCTTTATCTGGCGGACACCCAATTACAGCCAGGTCTACTATTCGTCACCGGCTGCGGGTGATGTGCTCGCAAGCAATCCCGGGGTTGAGATTGTGATTGGTACGGGCTGTTTCTTCCCCGCAGGATCGAGTACGAAGAACGGACGCTTTGTCCAGATCTTCCGCCCCGCTGATGGCGTACTGTTGCAGACCCTTAATGCCTCCGAATGTGTGCAGTCGTCGCCGGCCCTCGGTGATCTCGATGGTGATGGGCTGCTCGAGATTGTGGTGAATGTGGGGAGTAGCCTTGATAATGGTCTTCAGCGCAGCGAAGTGGTAGCCTGGGATGCCGAGAACCCCAATCCTAAGTGGCGTTTTTCGCCTAGTGATGCGAATGAGGCTGTCAACGATCCCGATGGTGGCGATCTTCAGTCACCAGTGATTGCTGATCTTGATGGCAATGGCTCACTCGAAGTGCTGGCGGCGAACTTCTGGTCGGTGCATGTCCTCGCAGGGGCTACTGGCAATCCGTTGACCTGCCAGAACTCGGCAACCTGTGGTAATCAGCTTGCGCTCTTTGCCTGGTTTACCTTGAAGTCAACGCCAGCCGTCGCTGATCTTGATGGTGATGGCGATCTTGAGGTTGTGATTGGCGGGAGCCATGTCTTTAATTCTTCTCGTGGTCATCTGTATGCCTGGACTGATTTCCAGGGCCTCCTTGCGAGTACGCCGGGAACGGCAGAGCCCTATAGTGCGCCTTGGCCGCAGTTCCGCCGCACGGCAACTGCCGATGGCGTCTTAGTGCGTCGGGCGTTGCAGTTGGCACGAACGCAAATCGCAGCCCTGACGGATGGCTCGGAGGTACTTACCATCCCGATTGCCGTCACGACGACGGATGGCTCGGTGGTTGACTTGAGCCGTACCCAGCAGGGTGATAATGATGTCCTGGTTACGAGCACGATTAGTAGTCAGACGGCTGTTGAATTGACGGTATTCATTGATGCAAGCACCGTACCGGTGGGAACCTATACCTCAACGATTACCGTGAGTAGCCCCGGCCTGCCAGATGTGGCGGTGACAGTACAGGTGACCGTGGTTGACCAGTTGAGCCGGGTGTATCTGCCGTTAGTCCGGCGGCGGTAGGGGGATGCGGCCGGCTTTCATCCGCTGGGGGCTGGCCTAAAACGACGTATGACCACGGCGCATGGGGTAGGGGTACTACCTCTGCCCATCTGCCGTGGTCTGACTGTGCCTTATGCGCTGCGAGCATAGGGGCAATGCTATTGCTGGTATAATAGCCCGGTTTGCGTAGAACCGTACTCTAGTTGCGAGAGGGATTACGAGGGCATTATGAAACATGTGATTACCGGCGGGGCCGGGTTTATTGGTTGTAATCTGGCCCATCATTTGCTGGCCCGGGGTGAAACGGTTACGGTGCTTGATAATCTGAGCCGACCGCTTACGCCCTTAAATCTGGAGTGGTTGCGAAGCCAGCATGGCGAACAACTTCAGTTTGTGCAGGCCGATATTCGTGATGCCGAGGCCATGCATGCCGTGATTCCCGGCCACGATGTGGTCTATCATCTGGCGGGTCAGGTGGCGGTGACAACATCGGTGACCGATCCCCGCAGTGATTTCGAAATCAACGCCCTGGGAACCCTGAATGTGCTCGAAGCCGCCCGTCTGGCCCCCCAACCGCCGGTGCTGTTTTATGCCTCGACCAATAAGGTCTATGGGGGCATGGAATCAGTTGGTGTGGTGCGCGAGGCGACCCACTACCGGTATGCCAACTTGCCCTTGGGTGTGCCCGAAACGCAGTTGCTTGATTTTCATTCGCCCTATGGCTGTTCCAAAGGAGCCGCTGACCAGTATGTGCGGGATTATGCACGCATCTATGGCCTGAAGACCGTCGTCTTCCGCCAGGGCTGCATCTATGGCCCGCGTCAGTTTGGGGTCGAAGACCAGGGTTGGGCCGCCCATTTTGTGATTGCTGCCACGCTGGGCCGCCCAATCACGATCTATGGCGATGGGCTGCAAGTGCGTGATATGCTCTATGTAGATGATCTGGTGGCGGTCTATCTTAAGGCGCTGGATCAGATCGAGCATGCGAGCGGTCAGATCTATAATGTCGGCGGTGGCCCTGCGAATACGCTGGCGATCTGGGCTGAGTTTGGGCCGCTCTTAGCAGAATTGACCGGACGGGCGATTGATGTGCGCTATGGCGATTGGCGCCCCGGCGATCAGCCCGTCTATGTGAGCGATATCTCGAAGGCAACTAACGAGTTGGGCTGGGTGCCTCAGGTACCGGTGCGCGAGGGCATCCGCCGCCTGATCGAATGGGTGCGGGCGAACGAACCGATCTTTGGCAAGACGTAGACGGTAGCCGCCTTGCTTGGCCGACTTAACCGCGGGCCTGTTCGTTTGGGATGGGGATGCTCAAGATTGCCCATGCCGAGAGCCCATAGCTTACGGCGGCAAAGATCAAGACCGGGGTAAAGCCCCAACGCACCTGCACATAGCCACTGAGTATCGCCGCCACGGCCCAGCCGCCCGACCAGAGCACACTCATCAGGCTCATGGCCATGCCCCGCTGGCGCGCCGGGGTGTGGCGCATGACCAGGGCATCGTTCATCGGGAAGCTGGCAGCTACAAACAGCCCGCGCAGGAAGAAGCCGATCACGGCGGGCGCTAACGCGGGCACGAGCATTAGGGCCATCCCGCCCACCGCACAGAGCCGCAAGAGGGCCGCGCCGCGCCGCAAGCCTGTGCGCCGGGTGACTGGTGGCCCGAGCAGTGCCCCTAAGCCCATGCCCAACGAGGCGACCGCTAAGACGATCCCGACGGCGGCGTCGCTCAGCCCAAACTCGTTGCGGAAGAATAGGTTCTGAAAGGGCAGGATCGCTCCTCCGCCTAGACCGAGCAGAAAACCAGCCGAAGCAAAGCGTAGCAACCGTTTGATCGGCACCCGCTCATCAGGGAGGGCCTCGCTCCCGACAGGACGCTCTTCTTCGACGGCGGGCATGCGGCCCAGCAAGGGCAGCATGGCAACGATGCTCAGTCCAACCACACTCGCCAGGGCCAGCCGGTAGGCCGCCGCATCCTGCGCATCAACCGCCAATACACCACCCGCCAGGGTCGGCAAGATCCCCCCAGCTACACTGCCAACGAGCCCGATCATCAAGACGGCCGAGGCATTCAAGCCAAACACCGTAGCCCGCTCTGCATCACGCGTCACGGTGCTGAGCAATGGGGTCACCCCGGTACTCGCCAGCAAAAACGAGGCTCCGATGATCAGTTGGGCCACGGCCAAGGCCCAGAGTTCCCGGACCTGGAGCAGCATCACCCAGCCGCCACAGTAGATCAGCATGGCTGCGATGATCGCCCGTTGTGGTCCAACGCGATCGATCAGCAGCCCCATCGGCACGCCTAAGAGCATACCCGCTGCCCGACTGATGGTTGACATCAGGCCCGCAATCTCGGGGCCGTAGCCCAGACTCGCCAGGTAAAAATTGAAGAGCAGATCGGCAATGCTTAAGGCCAGACCAAAAAGCAAGCTGTGGGCGAGAATGCGGATGACCGGGGGGCTTAAGCGGTTCCAGCCAGCGGCTGCGGCGATCGAAGCCATAGGGGTGGCTATTCCTTGTGATTGGGTTAACGTGATTGTCCAACTATACCATATCCTTGACTCGTCCAATATCGGTACAAGGATGGAGAAGGGCTGAGATAACGTCCGCCTCCGGCGGTGGGTGCGGTGCGGCTGTGCCGCACCACATCGCTGTTGGTGTGTTGGGGGGGGGGGGGGGGGCCCCCCCCCCCCCCCCACACACCCCCCCCCCGCCGCGCCGGCTACAGCGCGAGCGGCGCAACTCCCGACTCCAACACAACAAACACTAGATC
>JBLWKA010000024.1:0-50661 GCA_048381555.1 Oscillochloridaceae bacterium umkhey_bin13 | reverse complement strand
CCACCGGGTGCACCCACCACACGCTGGGGGGGCGCGCCCTAGGCCCCGCCCCCACTGCCGACCAAACCCCTACCAATAAAAAGCAAACACGATCACCAACAGCACAAACGAGATCAGGCCGCCCAACCCATACAGAAACACCGTCGGCCCGACCTCGGGGCTACCACTCCACTCTGGCTTCATTCACAGGCCTCCTCTAACAAACACAGGACCCAAAGCTATTGTACTACCCCTCGCAAGCAGGGAGTTTACCTCATCCAAAGCCATGTTACTATAAAGAAACAGAACCTCCGCTAGTTACCTACCTGTGAGTAATGCTTCATGACTACTACCCGGCAGCGCCGCCAGGCGAGCAAATTGAAGCCCGTGCCGCCACCGCCTTCCGAGCCATCGGCTGAGTTGATTGCGAATCTTGATACGATCCAGCAGCGCATCCTCTGGTTAGCGACGTTGATCGTCCACCATGCCAATTATGTGCGACCAAACCCTGATGGCACCAAGGTCGGCGGGCATCAGGCTTCGTCGGCTTCGATGGTCACGATCCTGACCGCACTCTATTTTTACTATTTGCGCGCTGGGGATCGCGTTTCGGTCAAGCCCCATGCTTCGCCGGTTTTTCATGCGATTCAATATCTGCTTGGCAACCTCGACCGGCGCTATCTGACCACGCTGCGCGAGTATGGTGGCTTGCAGGCCTATCCGTCACGCACCAAAGATCCCGATCCGGTAGACTTTTCGACTGGCTCGGTGGGCCTTGGGGCGGTCGCGCCAGCCTTTGCGGCGCTGGCCGGACGCTATGCGCAGGCCCATTTTGGGACGCCGCTGGCCCATCGCTTTGTGGCGCTGGTCGGCGATGCCGAACTTGATGAGGGCAATGTCTGGGAAGCGATCCTCGATCCGGCGCTTAATGGCCTCGAAAATCTGCTCTGGATTGTTGACCTGAATCGCCAGAGCCTGGATCGGGTTGTGCCCGGCATTCGGGCGGCCCACCTGAAGCGCCTGTTTGCCGAAAGTGGCTGGCGGGTGCTCGAAGCCAAGTATGGGCGGCGGCTTCAGGCCTTGTTTGCCCAGCCCGACGGTGAATACTTGCGCGAGCGCATTGACGAAATGAGCAACGAGGAGTATCAGGCCCTGATTCGCCTGCCCGGCCCCGAGTTGCGCCCGCGCTTGGTGGGTGACAGATCATTGCGGCAGGTTTTGCGGCTGCCGACCGGGTCTTATCTTCATAACAAGCCTGCTGCGCATCCTGAGCAGCGCAACGCAGCGTTGACTGATAAGCTATCACCTGCGTTGCGCTTAGGATAGCGCCGCGACCGACCCAATTGGAGATCATTCTGCGTACCCTGGCAGCACCAAGCCGCGCTCCTGGGGCACGATCATCATCGAAGTTGGCACTACACAACTGAGCATGCCCTAAGCGCTAGTTCTTTGGTTCGATCATCGTATATGATACGATCACCACATAACGATCCTTGCTCTCTATATCCATGCACACTAGCTAGATGCAGGCTCCATCACGACGCCAAGCAACTAATAGCGCACTGACGATGGCACGCTTATGCAAGCATCTGGATCGGTTCCGCCCAGCACCCAGTCGAATGCAGACGAAGGAGCGATCCACCCGGTAGTTGGTCAGCGCCTTGATCCTGGTGATGCCAGTCAGCGCACCCGGTTCTTTCTGCTTGCCCTGGATCTGCTTGCCATCCTTGATCGTGATGGTCAATTGATCGATCTGAACCAGACCTGGGTTGACTGTTTGGAGTGGCAACCCGACGATTTGATCGGGCTCAGCTTGAGTGCCCTGGCCCATCCTGAGGATCATAGCCTGGTCGTCAACGAGTTGGCCCGGCTTGCGACCGATGAGCAGATCGCCTTCGAGGCGCGGTTCCTGGGCAGCAAGGGCAACGAGCGCTGGTTGCTCTGGCAGATCAGTCGCGATCAGCATACAACGATGTGTTACGCGGTTGGGCGTGACATTACCGGTCAGAAACAGGCCGAGGCTGCGCTCCATGCGAGTGAGCAGCGCTTCCATCAATTGATTGACGCCTCGCCTGATGCCACCTTTGTGGTTGATGTGCCCTCGCACCAGGTTATCTTTTTTAACCGCGAGGATTTTTGTGGTTATCCGCGCCACGAGCTTGGTTCGCAGGGTGCGGCAGCCAAGGCGGTACATCCTGATGATCAGGCGGCGCTTGGCGAACACTACCGGCGGATTTTTACGGCCCCGGCCGACATGACCAGTTTTGATACGATCGAATACCGTTTCTGGCGGCCTGATGGGCAACTCGAGTGGGTGCAGAGTCGGGCCGTCGTGCTGAGTCGGACCAACGAGGGCACGCCGCAACAGATCATTTTTACCCTGACCCTGCTGACCGAACGTAAACGCGCCGAGCAACTGATTGACTATCAGGCCCATTATGACCCGGTGACGGGCTTGCCCAACCGCTTCTTGTTTATTGATCGGCTCGAAGAACGGATCGCGCTGGCCGCAGTCCATAACGAACGCTTTGCGCTCTGTTGTGTTGATCTTGATCGCTTTAATCAGATCAATGATTCGCTTGGTCATATTGCGGGTGATGATGTGCTAGCCCAGGTTGCCGACCGTTTACGCACCGCCCTGCGCCCCGGGGATAGCCTGGCGCGGATGGGCGGTGACGAATTTACGGTGGTGCTGAACAATGCCAATAGCGCCGAAGAAGCGAGCCGCAGTGCGCAACGCCTGCTGACGATGCTCGAGCAGCCGATGGTCTTAATGGGTCACGAACTGTTCATTAGTGCCAGCATTGGCATTAGCGTCTACCCCAGCGACGGAACCGATGCGACAACGTTGCTGAAACATGCCGACAATGCTCTGTATCGGGCGAAGGCGGCAGGCCGCAACAGTGTCAGTTGGTTCGTTCCCGAATTGGGCCGAGCCACCATAGCACGGCTCGAACTCGGCAATCAATTGCGGCGGGCGATCGATCAGCACCAGTTTGCGTTGCACTACCAACCACTGATCCGGTTGCCGAACAGACAAGTGGTAGGCGTTGAGGCGCTGATTCGCTGGCACCATCCCGAACGGGGCCTGGTACCGCCAGGGGATTTTCTGGCAGTCGCCGAAGAGCGCCATCTGATGACCCGGATCAGCACCTGGGTGCTCTACGAGGCATGTCGCCAGGCCGCAGCGTGGCTGCAGGAAGGCCACCCGCCATTGCATGTGGCCGTCAATGTGTCGGCACCGCAGTTCGAGCGCGACGAGATCGTGCAACGGGTAGCGAGTGCCCTGCGCCAGACCAATTTGCCACCTGGCATCCTGGTCCTCGAAATTACCGAAAGTGTCCTGATGCGTGATCCCGAGGGGAGCGCCGCCCGCATTCAGCAACTCCGAGCGATGGGGGTGCGGGTTGCGATTGATGACTTCGGCACCGGCTATTCGTCCCTGGCCTACCTGCAACGCTTCCCCGTCGATTCACTCAAGATTGATCGCTCGTTTGTCTGGGGTCTGGGTGAACAGGGCGACCAGAATCAAGGAGCTTTGATCCGGGCGATTGTCGCCCTAGCCCATAGCCTGAAGCTGAATGTGGTAGCCGAAGGGGTCGAGACGCCGGCCCAGCATGATTTATTATGCAAACTGGAATGTGACGAGGCACAGGGCTTTTTGTATGCCTGTGCCTTGCCCGCCGACGAGTTATGGGCACGGCTTGAGGAGTTGGGCGGGTAAGAGCGGGGTTAGGGCACAACGCCCCGCTACACCGCTGCCTCCTCCTCTTCGCGCCGGAACTGGCTGGTGTAGAGCGCATAATAGGCCCCGCGCAGCGCCAGCAACTCGGTGTGGGTGCCCCGTTCAACGATCTGCCCACCCTGCACCATCAAGACCTGATCGGCATTGCGGATCGTGCTCAGGCGATGGGCAATCACAAAACTGGTGCGCCCTTGCAGCAACTGATCGAAGGCCCGCTGGATCAGACGCTCAGTGCGGGTGTCCACGCTACTGGTTGCTTCGTCTAGGATCAGGATGCGCGGATTCGCCAGTGCCGCTCGCGCAATTGCGATCAACTGGCGCTGGCCCTGACTGAGCCCGCTACCCCGTTCGCCTAACACCGTTTGGTAGCCCTCGGGCAGCCGTTCGATAAACGTATGCGCTTCGGCCAGGCGTGCCGCCGCGATCACCTCGTCGTCACTGGCCTCGACCCGCCCATAGCGAATATTGTTCATAATCGTATCGGCGAACAAAAACGCATCCTGCAAGACAATCCCGATTTGGCGGCGCAAACTGGCTTGGGTGACGTCACGCACATCGTGGCCGTCAATCTGAACCTGGCCCGCAGAAACCTCATAGAAGCGCGGAATCAGGTTGATGATCGTGGTCTTGCCCGCACCGGTTGGCCCCACAATCGCCACCGTCTGGCCTGGTTCGGCCACAAAACTGACCCCACGCAGCACAGGTTCGCCTGGCTTATATTCGGCCCAGACCTGATCGAAACTGACCCGGCCCACAATCGGTGGCAGTTGGCTGGCCCCCGCCTGATCCTTGATCTCGGGGTCAAGATCGAGCAGCCCAAAGATGCGCTCACCGCCCGCAATCGCACTCTGGATATTGGTCCAGAGTACCGCGATCTGCTGGATGGGCTGATTGAAGCGTTGCACATACTGAATGAAGGCAAAGACGATCCCGAGTGAAATCACCCCCGTGCCGAGTAACGGCGCATCACGTAAGGCACTTAAGGCACCGACAACTACCACAATCGCGATGGCGACATAGCCCAGCGCTTCGAGCACCGGGTTGAGCGCGCTGGTGAAACTGGCAGCACGCACATTGGCATCGCGGTTGGCCGCATTGGCACGCCGAAACTGCGCAATGCTCTCATCCTCACGACTAAACGCCTGCACCTCCCGCACCCCGGCGATACTCTCTTGCAGCCCCGCATTGACACTGCCCATCTCCTGGCGGCTCTTGCGAAAGGCACGGCGGGCCTGAGTCGAAAAGTAGATCGTGGCCCAGGCCATCAAGGGCAGGACACTCAGGCTAATCAGGGCATAGGCCAGATTGGTCTGAAGCATCAGCGTGATCGTGATCACCAGTTGCAAGATGCCGCTAATCACACTGAGCAGCGCAAAGCCTAAGACCTGCTGGATCGTATCGGTATCACTGGTGATCCGGCTCATGATATTGCCGGCCTCGTTGCGGGAAAAATAGCCCAACGACAGGCGATGGATCTGGTCGAAGGTATCTTCGCGGATGCGGCGCAGCGCCCGTTGGCCAGCCCAGTTCATGCTGTAGAAGGCCAAGCCTTGCAGGAACGAGCCAGCCGTGAACAGGAAGACGATGATCAGGGCCAGCCCGCCCAGTCCGCTCAGCCGGGTTTCGAGCGGGGCCGCCACGGCTGCCGGATCGTACCAGCAGGTATCGGCGCGAGGCAGCAGGTAACAGTCCACCGCCTGCGCAAAAAAGGGCACCGTCGCCACCTGCATCACCGTGGCGACCACAATCAGGATCAGGGTCAAGAACACCACGTACCACCAGGGCCGGAAGTAGTGCCCGAAGCGCCGCAGCGTGGCCCCAACCTGTTTCGGCTTCGCGGACTCGGTATTGAGCATACGCCCAGGGCCGCCCATCATCATACGGTTGTGTCCTTATCGTCCACCAGTTGCGAATGGTAAATTTCGGCATAGATCGGACTACTGTCGAGCAGGTCGGCGTGGCGGCCCTGGGCCACTAAACGCCCTTGCTCCAGTACCAGGATCTGGTCGGCACTCAGCACGGTGCTGATGCGCTGCGCAATCACAAAACTGGTGCGCCCATGCATCAACTGGTCGAGTGCCCGCTGGATTTGGACTTCGGTTTGCAGATCAACGCTGCTGGTCGAGTCGTCGAGGATCAGCAGGCGCGGGTCGAGCAAAAGGGCGCGGGCGATGGCGATGCGCTGCTTCTGGCCGCCCGAAAGCGTGACCCCACGTTCGCCCACGCGAGTCTGGTAGCCCTCGGGAAAACCGACCACAAAGTCATGGGCGGCAGCAGCTTTGGCCGCCGCAATCACCTGTTCGTCACTGGCCTCGGGGCGTCCAAAGGCGATATTCTCGCGGATCGTGCCACTGAACAGATTCGTTTCTTGCAGCACAATCCCAATCTGGCTACGCAAACTCTCGATTGTGACCTCACGCACATCATGCCCATCAATCAAGACCGCGCCCTCGCTCACATCATAAAAGCGCGGCAACAGATTGATAATGCTGGTCTTGCCGCTGCCAGTCGCCCCCAGCAGTGCCACGGTCTGCCCCGGTTCAGCCACAAAACTCACTCCGGCCAGCACCGGGTCGCTGCTGCCAAAATAGCGAAAGGTCACGTCACGTAGTTCGACCCGCCCGGTGATGGGCGGCAGCGGCGAAGCATCAGGGCGGTCGGCAATCTCGTTCTGGGCATCGAGCACTTCGAAGATCCGGCCTGCCGAAGCGCCAGCCTGGGCCAGCAGCGCGACGATAAAGCCAAGCTGCCCAAGTGGAAAGAAGACATAGATCAGGTAGAGGCTAAAGGTCTGGTAGGCCCCTAATTCGAGCGTGCCCCCCAGGATCTGGCGACCGCCAAAATAGAGTACCGCCGCCTGGCCCAATTGGGCCACCAGAAACACCAGAGGAAAGAGGAACGCAAAGGTGCGGTTGACCCGCAACTGGGTATCCATCAGATCGGTCGCGGCCCGATCAAACCGTGCGGCTTCATATGGTTCACGGGCAAAGGCCCGTACCACCTTCAACCCAGCCACATTTTCTTGCAAAATCGTATTCAGGGCCGACAATTTTTGCTGGACAAGCATAAACAGCGGCTGACTAATTTTGCCAAAGATGAAAAAGATCACCAACGCTACCGGCAACAGTGGCAAGACCACCAGGGTCAGTTGCAGATTGATAAAGGCCAGGATGACCAAGGCCCCACCGAGCAACAAAAAAGATTGGGCGGCCAAAATCAAACCCTGGGCAATGAAGGTACGCAGCCGTTCGACATCATCAGTCGCCCGGATCATCAATTGACCAGTCTGGTTCTGATCGTAATAGCTGAACGAAAGGCGCTGGATCTTGGAAAAGATCGCATTGCGCAAATCAAAAGCCAAACCCTGCGAGGTTGTCTCGGACATAAAAGCTTGCAGGAACGAAAAGACCCCACGCAAGACCGCAAAGAGCATAATCAACAGCGCGGCCATGATGATCGCCCGTTCGGCCTCGGGGCCACCGGTGGTTCCGGCTGCGGTCACGGTATCGATCATGGATTGGACGAGCAGCGGCACCGCGAGTTGGGCCACAGTGGCGATCCCGAGTGCGCCGTAGGCGATCAGGGCGGTACGGCGTTGCGCACCCAGATAACGAATTGCCCGGCCAAGCGCACCGGGTTGCGCGGGCGGGCCGCCACCGGAACTACCCCGGCGGGTCATAGGAGCTTGCACTGGCACCTCGATTGATAGACGAAGAGGAACAGCAACGAACGACCCACCTACTCGGGCGTGGGGGGCGGCACAGCTAAGGCCCGTGCCAACAGATCGAGCAACTGGGCCTGTTCAGCGGGATCAAGTCGCGCCAACAAGCTCGCCATTCGCTCAAGCTGTTCGGCATGAACCTGCTGATGCAGCGCATGGCCGGCCTCGGTTAAGCCCAATAAGACCATGCGGCTATCTTCAGGGTGGGCTAGCCGCTCAACCAGCCCGGTTGCCGTCAAATGGCGGGTCAGGGCCGTCACCGATGGGGGCTTCACACACAATTGATCGGCGATCTGCTTCATTGGCACCGGCGAGTCCTGGGCCAGTAGGTGCAGCACCCGAATATGCGACGGCGATAGATCAAGCGCACTCAGGCGTTGCATGGCTGGCCCAAACAGTTGGGGCCGCAATAGGCCAAGTAACTCCAGCAGGCGTTGGGCCTTAACGGTCAAGTCATGCATCAAAGGTTAGTTCATCTAACTAAACAATTCCCTGAGTTAGGATACCCAATGCGCCCCATCCTGTCAAGGGGTCAAGAACCCAGGGCTTGAGCAACGTCCGCGCCTGCCTGTCATGGTCATGCTAAGCGCAGCGAAGCAGATCTCGTGAGCAACAGAAGACCCTTCGCGGAGTTTATCCTGAGCGCAGTCGAAGAGTCCAAAGAAACAAAACCGCATGCACGTCCCAGACGACGCACAGCGCTGCTGCTGTCATTCCGAGTGGAGCCGCAGGCGAAGCGAGGAATCCCGGCGGTGATGCATCTGACGCCGGGACTCTTCGCTTGCGCTCCTAAGAAACAAAGCATGTTTCTCTCAGCACCACTGGCCGACCGGCCATAGGATACTCAGGGTGACAATGCACGGACTTTGCTCAAGCCCTGAGGGGTGATCATCCGTAGCGTGCTGCGTCCCTACGGAGGCGTGCTGCGTCCCTACGAAGGCGTCCGCTGATGTGACTGAATGAATTGCATCACCTCGGCGTGAGTAGGACTATTCAACACGCCGGGGAAACTTGCGCACACCAAGCCTGCTAACGCCGCAGCATACTGGATGGTTTGGTCATCATCCCATTGCTGCAGCATCCCATAAATGACGCCAGCGCGAAACGAATCACCAGCCCCGGCGCTATCAATCACCTTGACGGGATAGGGCTTGAACTGCTTGATCGGTGACTCCCGCCGAGCATACCAGACGGCGTCGTCGCCGACGGTAAAGACCACTAGCCCTTGAGCGCGTTGCTGGTATGCGGCAAACAACTCCGCTAAGGCGATCTGAGGGTAGGCTCGCTTGCGAAACTCCCCCGAGATGATCACCACAGCGGCCGCGCTCGACAAGGCCTGGTCGTACGGGCAATCAATCGAAACAAAGGGAATGCCCAACTCCTCGGCGTAGGTTCCGACCATGGCACTTTCGCTCGCAAACGGCGGATCCACACAGACGATCCGCGCCTTCGCCAGGTCGACCTTCTGGGGAATATTCCACTTCCGGGTCGTAGACAAAAGGTCAACATAGTTGCCAAAGATAGTTCGGCTCTGCGCATCGGAAAAGACGATCTCCCGCACCCCGGCAAAGCCTGGTTCGACGTGTAACCGTTGCGTATCAATACCATAACGTCCGATGGTCGCCAGCAGACGTTCGCCCACTGCCGTAGCCCCGATCCAGTTCCCATCGAGTTGGACCTTGACTCCCAGGCGACTGAGCACAATCGCGGAATTCAGGGCTTCGCCCCCGGTCATACCATGGCTTTCGGCAATCTCGGCGTAGGCATCCGGTGAGGGAAACAGCATACTCAGCAAATGAAGTTCGCTCGCGGCGATCACACCATAGGCATACACATCAAACTCGTGCATTAGCGATGCTCCTAACAAACCATCAACCATACAAAGCCCGGATCACCAACGGCGTGATCAGCCCTTCGATCGCCGCCGCCAGACCAATCAACGGTGCCAGTACCAACAACCAGATCTTCAAAAAATTCGCCAGGCTCCAGAGCAGATTCTGGCCCAGACTAAAGCCAGGTGGTGCTGCCAAGAGTGCCGCGCCGATCCGCAAGCCGAGCGCGGCACTCAGCACGAAGGTGGGCAACTCGACGATGCCGTGGGGCACAACATAGCCCAGTACAAACGTCAGCGGGCTAGCGGGATCAAGGCTGAGCCAACTGCCACCCTGAGCAGCCAGGCGGCTGGCAATCAGGCCGATCTGCCCAAAGGCCACCAGCGGCACCGCAAAGGCAAACAGGCCAAAACTGAACACCGAGAACAGGTTCGAGAGCAACGCGACCCGCAGGTTATTCAGAAAGATCGCCAGGGCCAGCCCGGGCGATGGTTCGGGTGGATTGCCTAGGTTCATCAAAGCCTGATTAAGACCGGCCGCAAACCCAAAAAACTGCAAGTTGGGTCCGATCCAAAAACCGTACCCCAGCCCTAGCAGACAGGCCAGGGTTGCCACAAGCAGGGGCAAACGTAACTCGTAGAGCAGCGCCGGCAACTCGTGCCGATAGAAGCGCCGTGGCGAAAACGGCAACCCCGCATAGGCATTCAGCGGCGTCCCGGCAGGCCGGTACTCACGAAACATGCGTTGCGCATTGGCCCATAACCCCTGCACACTCAGATCATCATGTTCCCGCGAGAGGATCTCTTCGCGGTTGAAACTGGCCAAACCACTCCGGGTGAAGGCGATCGCAATCACGATCACAGCCGCCAACACATACCAGAGCACATCGTAGCGGGTAGCGATGAAGAGCAGGGCTTGCAACTGAATGATCACCGCCGTAGGCACCAGCACCGCCGAGGCGAGCAAGGTCGCCGCCCGAATACTACTGGTATGGGTCGAGATTACCACCGCGCCGGCGACCATCAACAGCGTGATCGCACTCGTCATCAACAGGACCAGGCTCAGCACTTCACGCTGCATTGCCACCACATAAAGCTGCGGATAGATCAGGCGAATGGCATGCAAAAAGACCAGGATTGCGATAATGCTGCCGAAAAGCGGTACAAGTAGCGCCGCCACCATTTTGCCCACATACAACTGGCGGTCAGCTAGCGGCATCGAGAGCAACGACTCGAGGCTGTTGCGTTCCCGTTCGCCGACAAACGACTCGATGGCAGTGATCAGCGCAAAACTGGCTGGTACAAACCCTACCAGCAGGCCCGCAAAGGGCACCAGGCTCCCGAGCAGTTGATCATTATCTACAAAATCGCGGGCAAAGCCTGTGCCGGCTACCAACGCCAGCGGCAAGCCAAAGGTCATAATGGCCAGCGGCACCAGCACGCGCCAATCACTCAGTACTTCGACCAATTCACGCCAACTGATCCGCAGGGCCGGACTCAGCCCTAGCAGCGGTTCGGGCGGATACGAGCGCCGCGCCACCTGTGGCTGGGAGCGCTGCCAGGGCAGCCGGAGTTGACCCTGGCGGAGTTCACGCGAAAGCAGTTCTTCGCGGCTGAAGGTACGCATGCCGATCCGCACCAGCAGCGCGGCCAGCAAACCCAAAGCTGCAGCGATCAGCCAGAGTTGAGGCCAGCGATCATCAATAATCAGCACGGCGGCCAATTGCATGACCCCCGCCATCGGCACCATAATGAAACTCGACATCAGATTGGCCGCCCGCACCGACGTGATGTGCGACGAGATCACCACTGCACCTGTGACCATCACCAAGGCCATGCCGACCACGAGCAGGATCAACAGTAACAGGCGGCTCGCATCCATCACCCCGAAGTAACGTTCCGGGTTCAGGCCGATCAGCAGCAGCGTAAAAAAGAGCATCGCCAACAGGGACGAGATCAGCGGCGTCAGCAGGGACGAGAGCAGTTTGCCCAGATAGAGCTCGTGATCAGAGAGCGGCATCGAGAGCAGTGATTCGAGCGTATTGCGTTCCCGTTCGCCCACAAACGATTCGAGCGCCGCAATCAGTGAGAAGCTGGCGGGCAAGAAGCCCACCAGCAGCGCCGCAAAGGGAATCAGGCGAATCGCCAACTGGCCATCCTCGACAAACTCAACCACCTGATTAGCGGCCGCTGCCAACAACTGGGGCAAGACCAGGGTCAGGATGACCATTGGCGTGACCACCCGCCAATCACTCAGGATTTCGCGCACCTCGCGCCGGGTGATCGCAAATACGTGGGCGGGATTCATGGTTCCACCTCAAGCAGCGTACCCAGCAGATCATTGGTCGAGGTTAGCAAATCGGGCGGCGCAGCAGGCACGCCTCCCTCGGCCACAATCCGCAGATAGACATCTTCAAGACTGCGGGTTACCTCGGCCAGACTGATCACTGGCAGGCCATGGGCGGCCAGCCGGGCCAAAAGCTGCGGATTGATCTGCACCGGGTTGGCACACCGAAACCGCAACGCATTAGCACTGAGTTCGGGTGCATCCACAAGATCATCAATCAGCGGCAAGGCAGCAGCCAGCGCATAGCCGGGTGCTAAACGCAATTCAAACAGCGGATCGCCCAGCAACTGGCGACTTAGTTCGGCAAACGTGCCCAGGGCCACAATCGTACCACCGCTAATGATCGCAATCCGATCCGCGAGAATTTCGGCCTCGGCCAGATTATGGGTCGTCAACAGAATCGAGCGATCCGCATTGCGCAGTTCGCCAATCGCATCACGCACCGTGCGCGCACTCTGGGGATCCATGGCCGTGGTTGGCTCATCCAGAAACAGCACCGGCGGATCGTGAATGAGCGCCCGTACCAGGGCAATCTTCTGCTTCATGCCCTTCGAGTAGCCCTCCAACTTGCGTTCGCGGGCCTCCCACAAGCCAAACTGGTGCAACAAGTGTTCACTACGGCGCTGGCGGGTACGCGCATCAAGGCCGAGCAGGCCGCCAAAAAAATCCAGATAGGCGCTCGCACTCATGCGCCCATACAGCCCCGGATATTCGGTCAGCAACCCAACCTGGCTACGCACGGCCTGCGCATCATGCACCACATCCAGGCCACAGATCCGGGCCGTGCCACTACTCGGGCGCAGAATCGCCCCGAGCATGCGCACGGTGGTGGTTTTGCCGGCCCCATTTGGCCCAAGCAAGGCCACCAGTTCACCGGGGCGCACCAACAGATCGATTTCACGCACGGCCTGAAATTCACCAAAGCGCTTGCTGAGTTGACGGGCCTCGATCATCGCATGCGCTCCTTTATAAAGCTTGTTACCAACCCTGATCTATTGTAGCGAGGAAACGTACCGTAAGCATTCACGGCAAACCAAAGCGCCCCACAATCAGACAATGGTCGCTTGCTGCTTCGCTACAATCGGTGATCAGATCGAGCGGCACGGCCCCATCAGCACTAAACAGGTAATCAATGCGGATCAAGGGCGGCAGCCAGGGCCGATCGGCGGGCCGCCAACTCGCCCCAAAACCCCATCCAGCGACACGGTGCGCATCAAGCAAGCCGGTAGCCAGGGTCTGATAGGCAGGCTCGCGCTCGGTCACATTCATATCACCGCCAAGAATCAGCGGGGCGGCCTGGTGGTGCCGCAGATCTTCGATAAAGCCCCGCAACTCGGCGATCTGCGCATCACGTGGGCCACGGTTATAACAGCGCAGCACCGAACAACCCGTGCCGAAGGTGCGGGGCGGAATCGGATGGCTATTGACCAGCACGACCGGGCGCTCAGCCACCCGCAATCTGGCCCAGGTGGTGCGTGGCATATCCCATGCGGCCCCGGGCAACTCGGGCACTCCTGCTGCCTCGATTGGATAACGACTGAGGATGAGCGTACCAGGCGCGGTTGTGCTGGGATGCAGCAACTGGTGGGGATAGGCCGCCAGCAAGCTGGCATCAGCGGCCACCGGTTCCCACAGCGCCTCTTGCAGCAGCACCACATCGGGGTCGTAGCGGGCCACCGCATTGCGCAGCGCGGCGGGCGAAACCTCGCCCACAAACAGGTTCCAGCTCAAGACCGTGAGTTGGGGCGTCGTGGGGGCGAGTAGCGGCGGGCGCGTCAGGGCCGGGGGATAGACGATCAGAAAGGTTACGATAGCCGCCACCAGGCCCAGTCGCAGCAGAAACATGCCCCGCAGCAAGGCCAGCGGCAGCAGGAGCAGGAGGGGCACAAAGAGCCACGGCGCAAACACTTTGGCTAAGGCAAAGGGGCCACTCGCCTGCGGGGTCACCAACAACCCCAGGGTCAGGCCAAGCAGCCCCAACGGATAGAGGGCGAAGAACAGATCGCGGCGGCGCGGCGGGCCACCGGAGCGAGAAGGTCTGATCACAACCGGCTACTACTCGTTAAAGAAATTCCCGAAATTCACGCCACTACTGTTGCTCCCGCTCCCACTGGTATTCGCCGGCATATACTGGGCCAGTTTCCGGGCCAGATTAAAGGCCGGCATGGTCTGGAGCCAGACCCGTCCGGGGCCACGCAACGTCGTCAGGAACAAGCCTTCGCCCCCAAACAAGATATTCTTGAACCCCCGCACCATCTCGATATCGAAGCCCACCGTGGGTTCGTACATCGCAACATGGCCGGTATCAACCTTGAGCACCTGGTTCGGTTCGAGCGTATACTCTACCACTTCGCCGTCCAGTTCGACAAACGCCAGACCAGGGCCAGTCAGGCGCTGCATCACAAAGCCTTCGCCCCCAAAGAAGCCTGCGCCAAGTTTGCGCCGAAAATGGATATCAAGCCCCACCGAGCGCTCGGCGACCATAAAGGCATCCTTCTGGCAGATCATCTGCTGCCCGGGGCCAAGGTTAAGCGGGACGATCTTGCCGGGCAATTCGGCCGAAAAGCCCACAATCGCCGTACCACCCGAGGCCGTGAAGGTGACCATAAAGATCGACTCGCCGGAGAGCATGCGCTTAAAGGCTCCGCCAAGCCCACCTTCCATATTGGTCTGCATGGCCACATTCGCGCTCATCCAACTCATGCCACCACGCTCCGAGAAGATCGCCTGGCCGGGGGGGAGTTCGATCACCACGGCTTGCATGGTACTGCCAAGGATTTTATAGCGCAGACCACTTGAGCCTGTACCGATACCGGCCACTACCGGATCGGGCAGATCAAGCCGTTCACCGGGGCGATTATCATACACATCGGCCATACTCTGGGCCGGTTCGCTCGCGGCGGCGAAACTCGGGGCAGCAACCGCCACGGGCGTCCCACAACTCGTGCAGAAGCGCGCATTGACGGCAATTGGTGCATCACAAGTGGTGCAGCGCATAGGGAATAGCTCCTTCTCGGATCGGTTCGCGTTTCACCCTTATGGTACGCATAAACTGGACTGTGGGTTGCAAGATCCAATCCGCTTAGCCTAGCGCCAGACCAAGACTTAACTCCCTTTGCTCAAAGTTGCCAGAAACTCGACATTGGTTTTGGTTTTCGACATGCGGGTCAGCATGAGTTCGGTGCCTTCATTGTCACCGAGCATGCCAACCATGCGACGCAGGGTCCAGACCTGGCGCAGCGCTTCGGGAGCCATTAGCAACTCTTCGCGGCGGGTCGAGGAGCGTTGGATATCGAGGGCCGGGAAGATCCGCTTTTCGGCCAACTTCCGATCCAGATGCAACTCCATATTGCCGGTACCCTTAAACTCTTCATAGATCACATCATCCATCCGGCTGCCGGTATCAACCAGACAGGTTGCGATGATCGTGAGCGAACCGCCGCCTTCGATATTGCGGGCGGCTCCAAAGAAGCGTTTCGGTGGATAGAGTGCCACTGGATCGATGCCCCCGGAGAGCGTGCGCCCGCTGGGTGGCATATCCAGGTTATAGGCCCGGGCCAGGCGGGTGATCGAATCCATCAGAATGACCACATCCTGGCCGCCCTCAACCAAGCGCTTAGCTCGTTCGAGGGTCATTTCCGAGACTTTGGTATGGTCTTCAACTGGCTCATCGAAGGTCGAGGCGATCACATCACCCTTGACCGAGCGCCGCATATCGGTAACTTCTTCGGGGCGCTCCCCGATCAACAAGACCATCAAGTGACAGTCAGGGTGATTGGTCGAAACCCCATTCGCAATCGCCTTCAGCAGCATCGTCTTGCCGGCTTTGGGTGGCGAAACGATCAGACCACGTTGACCGCGCCCAATCGGCGCAATCAGATCAACCAGGCGCGTATGGAGGAGATTCGGTTCGGTTTCGAGTTTGATCTGCTCGTTCGGGAAGATCGGCGTCAGTTGATCGAACGAAGGCCGTTTACGGGCGGTCTCGGGATCAACCCCATTGATCAACTCGACGCGCAAGAGCGAATAGAAGCGCTCGCTCTCTTTGGGAGGGCGAATCTGGCCCCAGATCCGATCGCCAGTGCGCAGCCCAAAACGGCGGATTTGCGATTGCGAGACATAGACATCATCGGCACCAGGCAGCATGCGCTCATCACGCAAAAAGCCAAACCCATCAGGCACGATATCGAGAATGCCATCGCTGAAGGTATTGCCCTGCTCTTCCGACTGCGCTTGCAGTAATTTGAAGATCAGATCCTGCTTCTTCAGCCCGCTATAGCCAGAAATATCCAGCTTGCGTGCCAATTCACGCAGATCACTAAGGGTCTTGGTCTCCAGTTCGCCGACGTTCACGGTCATGCTCTCCTTCGCAGGCAGGGGGGTGAGGGTAACGCGCTGGTGAGGTCAGGAGGTGAGGCCCAGGCCCGAAGGCAGGGCAGCACCACGCATGCGACCATGGGAAAGCGTCTGCCAAGCCAGAACGGGCAACGGCAGCCATGAGAACCGGGTCAAGCCCAGATCAAACGGGAAGATCAGGAAGGAAAAGCGTGTGGGTAAAGGGGTACGAGCCTAACGTGCACGCTGCCCAAGGCCAGAGGCCGTTACGTCACCGGGGCACGAACCAGAAACACTACGAGGGGGAGTGACAACCGTTTTGCCAGGTGAAGTGCCTGTCCAGGCAAGAAGAGGAATCGGTATAGATGTGCGGGCCGTGTGCTAGGGCTAGTATAACACAACTGTCAAGCCGTTACAACGCATTGGGGTGCGGTGGGTAGGGATGACGCAGCGTCCGCCTCTGACGGTGGGATGTGGTGCGGCTGCGCCGCACCACATCGTTTTTTGGTGGGCTGTGGCGGCTACGCCGCCACAACCCACCAAAACCTAGGGTTCACCCGCAATGGATGCCGTGCAGCTTTGATCCTACGGGCACATTAATACTGGATCAGCGAGAAGATCGGGTAAGAGGCCAGTTTATCGCGCCCATTCAGGAAGGCGAGTTCGATCACAAAGGCCAGTTCGGTCACGGTGCCCCCGGCCCGTTCGATCAACTGGGTCGCGGCCACAATCGTGCCGCCAGTTGCCAGCAGATCATCTACGACCAACACCCGGGCACCAGGCGTAAACGCATCACGGTGGATCTCAAGCTTATTGGTACCGTACTCGAGTGCGTACTCGATTTGATAGGTATCGGCTGGTAATTTGCCCGGTTTGCGGATCGGCACCAGGCCCACCCCAAGCTCAAGCGCCAGGGGCGCACTGAAGATAAAGCCACGCGACTCGACCCCAGCAACGGCATCAATCGGATGGTTCCGGTAGCGATCCGCCAACTGGGTAATCACCTGGTTAAAGGCCGGGCCGTTCCCAATCAGCGTGGTAATATCCTTGAACTGGATGCCTGGCAACGGGAAATCGGGAATATTCCGCACCATTCCGGCAAGATCGAGTTCCGACATAGGGTCCTCCTCCTGACACACGACTCCGACGCCCGTTATTATACCGCGTCCCCCCCAAGCCGGGGCAGGCCTCCGCCTAAAGTGTGAGCCTGCGCCTTACGCTAGCCCGTTGCCCAAACCGCCAGCAGCCTGTACCCTCAGATCAGCACCCGCTGGGGTTTGGTTCTTCCCCATGAGTAAAGCGACATCCGATATGAGTGCTATTACGACCAGTGGCCTTTCGCGCCAGTTTGATACGCATCATGCCGTGGACGATCTGACGCTGAACATTCCGACTGGAGCGGTTTTTGGCTTTCTGGGGCCAAATGGGGCAGGCAAAACCACGACCGTGCGCATGCTCTGTGCCCTGATCGGCCCAACCTCGGGCACGGCGAGTGTGGCAGGCTACGAACTTGGGCGTGCCAATGCCCAGATTCGGCGCAGCGTCGGCATCCTGACCGAAACGCCGGGCCTCTACGAGGCACTTGATGCCATGCAGAATCTGACCTTTTTCGGGCGTTTGTACGGCCTGTCGGCCTCGGCTGCCCAGAGCCAGGCCGAGCGCTATTTGCGGCTACTCGAACTTTGGGGCCGCCACAACGAACCCGTGGGTGGCTTCTCGAAGGGCATGCGTCAGAAACTCGCCATCGCCCGCGCCCTGCTCCATGATCCGGCTGTCGTCTTTCTGGATGAACCAACCAGTGGGCTTGATCCGGCTGCGGCCCGCACGGTACGCGATTTTATTAAAGCGTTACGGGCCGAAGGTCGCACGATTTTTTTGACGACCCATAATCTGACCGAGGCCGAAGAGTTGTGTGACCAGATTGCGATTTTCCGTGTGCGCCTGTTGCGCCTCGATACACCCGACAATCTGCGGGCTGAACATGCAGGGCGCGGGGTGCGCATCCAGTTCGCTGATGACCCACAGCGCTGGCAGGCAATCGCGGCGGACTTGCCCTTTGTTCAGGCCGTGAGCCTCGACGATCCAGCCCTGATCATCCAGTTACACGACCCCGAGTACGATAACCCCGCCCTGATTCAGGCCCTGGTCACGGCGGGCGCTCCGATACGTTATGTCGAGCCATTAACAGTCAGTCTTGAGCAGATCTACTTGCAGTTAGTTGGGCACACCGCGGCGGCGCTTACCGATGAGGTACAACACTATGGGTAGCATCGAAACCATTCGGATCATTCTGCAAAAAGAGTGGTGGGAACTTCGGCGTGAGCGCAGCCTGCTCTTAACGCTCTTCGCCTTCCCGCTTTTTCTGACCGTCCTGGCGATTGGGGTTACTTTTGCGGTCGGTCTCGTCCCCGACGAAGAGACCGCCCTACTTGGGGCGGCCACGGCTGATCCCGCCCTGGCTGGCCTGAGCCTTGAGCAGCTTGGGCAAGCAATTATGGGCCGCCAGTTTAGCTTGCTCTTTTTGATCGTGCCGATGTTTTTGCCGAGTCTTTTGGCCGCCTACAGCATCGTGGGCGAAAAGAATCGGCGCACGCTCGAACCCTTGCTCGCCACACCCGTGCGCGACTGGGAACTCCTCTTCGCCAAAAGTCTGGGATCACTCTTGCCACCCTTGCTGATGACCTGGGGCTGTGCCTTGATCTTTGCGCTGGCCGTACCATTGGTGACCTTGACGCCCGAAATTGCCGCGCTGATCATTACGCCAGCCTGGATCACGATGTTGTTGCTCTGTTCACCCTTGCTGGCCCTGATCGCGGTTGCCGTTTCGGTGCTGGTCTCGGCGCGGGTCAACGACCCACGTACCGCCCAGAGCCTCACAGGGGTGCTGGTTGTCCCCTTCCTGATGCTTTTTTTCAGTCAACTGATTGGGCTCGTGGTGATCAATCCGGGGTTTGTGGTCGTGCTGGCGCTGGGCCTGGTTCCGCTGGCGGGTCTGAGCGTCTGGGGAGCGGCGCAACTGTTCCAGCGCGAACGGATTTTGACCCGCTGGCGTTAACGGGGCGGGGCATGCGCTTTCGTTGGCGGGCGACCGGTTCCAAGCTGGTAGCCCGCCATCAGCCAATTTCACGGGCCAGGTAGGCCTGGGTCAACTCGTTGCGTGGGTGATTGAAGATCCGTGCGGCTGGCCCATGCTCGGCGACCTGACCAAGCCACATAAAGACCACATAATCGGCCAAGCGCCGAGCCTGGTCAATGTCGTGGGTCACCATAACCATGGTGTAGCGCTCACGCAATGAGTCGAGCAGCACCTCGATCCCACGGGCCGCAATCGGATCGAGCGAGGCGGTCGATTCGTCGCAGAGCAGCACTTCGGGCTGGGCCGCCAAGGCCCGCGCCAGGCAGAGCCGCTGCTGTTGGCCCACCGAAAGCCGGTGGGCAGGGTCTTTCAAGCGGTGCTTGACTTCGTCCCAGAGCCGTGCCGCCTTGAGGCTGGCTTCGACAAGTTCGCCCATCTGACGCCGTGGCACCAGGCCATGGATGCGTGGCCCATAGGCCACATTGTCGTAGATTGACATCGGGAGGGGGAACGGCTTCTGGGCTAACATGCCGATCCGCGTTCGCACCTCGGTCACATCAACCCCGGGCGCATACACATCCTCGCCAGCTACCAAAATCTGGCCGCTGACCCGTACCTGCTCGTTCAGGTCAAGCAAGCGATTGATGCTCTTGAGCAGGGTTGATTTGCCGCACCCCGATGGGCCAATGATCGCCGTAATCTGGCCGTCGGGCAGGTCGAGCATAATGTCGTGCAAGGCCTGATGACTGCCGTACCAGACGTTCAGTTTGTCAATCGTGATCTTCGGCATCAGAACCCCTTTCCTAACGAATCACATGCCGCCCAAACCGATGCAGCGCAAGATAGGCCAGCATGCCAAAGGTGAGCACCAGCACAGTCAGGATCAGGGCGGCCGCGTAGGCCCGAGCCTGCACCTCGGGGAAGGGAGTGGCAAGTTGGAAGAAGATCGTCAGGGGGAGTGACGCAACGGGCTCGAAGAGTGAATAGGGCAAGGCACTGGTATAGCCCGCCGTGAAGAGTACTGCCGCCCCGTCGCCAATCGCGCGCTCGAAGGCCAAAAACAGGCCCGCGAGGAGGCCAGGGAAGGTCTGGCGCACCAGCATCACGGTTAGTTCGAAACGGGTCGCCCCAACCGCCAACGTCGCCTCGCTTAGTTCCTTGGGAACCATGGCAACAACTTCGTCGAAGGTGCGGGCCAAAATCGGGATGATCACCAGGGCCAGGGTGATGATGCCGGCCAGCAACGACGTGCGCAGGCCGAGTTGCAGCATCACGGCCAGCACAAACACCCCAAAGACAATACTCGGTGTCCCCCAGAGCACATTCAGCACCAGGCGCACCAGTTTCGCCAGAAGCGTGCCCCGTCCGTAGGTGTTGATGTAGAGGACCACCGGTACCGCGATCAGCATCGCCACGATGGTCGCACCGAGGGCCAAATAGAGCGAGCCGAGGATCGCATTGAGGATGCCGCCACCCCCACCGAGCCAGAATCCGGCCTGGGGCGGTTGACTGATCATCTCCCAACTGAGCGCTGCAACACCCCGCGCCGTAATCGTCAGCAGGATCGAGACCAACCCCAGCACGGCAACCAGTAACGCAAGCCGCATCAACCACAGAAAAAACGCCGCTTCAAGTTTACGCCATTGTCGCCGTGTCATCATTGACCTCCATGCTTCAGCGTGTGGCTCAGAAAGAGCCATGAACCAAGATTGAAGCTCACTACGACCAGCAACAGGGCCAGGGCTGCGCCCATCAAGGCCCCTTCGTAGAGCGGCACCGACATCATTTCGCCATAGTTATTGGCGATCAGACCAGCAATTGTATAGCTGCCATCGAAGATCGAACTGGGCATCTGGCGCATATTGCCCACCACCATCAAGACGGCCAGCGTTTCGCCGAGAGCACGCGAGAACCCAAGCACAACAGCGGCGATCACCCCCGGCAGACCAGCCCGTAACAATACGACTTTGGTCACCTCCCAGCGGGTCGCCCCGAGGGCATGCAGGGACTCGCGCAGTTCGCGGGGGACAGCCCGCAGCACCTCTTCGGTCACGGCGGTGATGATGGGAAAGATCATCAGGCCCAGCACCATGCCGGCGGCCGCAATGCTATAGCCGGAAGGGTTGGTATTGGCGAAGATCGGCAGGCTACGGCCGAGCGTACGATCCGCCAGTGGGGCAAGCTGGTCGCGGACCAGCGGCACGATCACCAGGACACCCCAGAGCCCATAGACCACGGGCGGGATGCCAGCCAGAAGATCGGTTACGGGCTTGAAGACCAAACGCACGCGACTACTCATGTATTCGGCCAGGTAGACCCCGCTAAGGATCGCGGTCGGCACGGCCAGTACCATCGCCACCATAGTCACGGCAAGCGTGCCTACAATAAACGGAGCCAGACCAAAACGACCGCGCATCGGTTGCCAGGTGCTGGTAAAAAAGAGCTCAGTGAGGGGATAGCTGGTCAAGATCGGCCATGCCCGCAGCAGCAGCGTGCCACCAAGCGCAAGCAGCAGACCGATCATGGCCCAGGCTAAGGCCCCCATCACACCCTGACCGAGCCGCTCCTGGAGACGGCGTAGCTGCGTGCGCCGCGATGCGCTCCAGTGCGGCTCACCCACCCTGGCAGGCCCCGACTCCTGCGAGAGATCCATGAGGCTCCCCCTTCCCCTGACTGGCGCATCGTTGCGCCAACGCTATTGGGCTGGCAGCAGCGCCAGCCCCTCCTCAATCAGATCAGGCCCGAGGCCCACAAAACCGGCCGCATCAACCATAGCCTGGCCATCGGTAAGCATCCAACGGTAGAAGGCACTAATCGGGGGCGATGGTTCGCCTTTCGTGACCAGATAGAGCAAGCGCGCCGGTGGGTAGGGGTAGCGACGTGCTGCCACTGCGGCATTGATCAGCGCCCGTTCAGCATAAAAATCCTCGTCAGGGCTAATCCGGCCATCACCATTGAGGTCAAGCGGAACAACCCGCAACCCGGCAATCTGGGTTCCGGTCGTCAGGTTGTAAGCAAAGGCAATATTATTGAAGCCAATCCCACGCCGATCCTGGCGCACCGCCTCGGCCAGACCCGGATCGCCATGAACCGCAATCCCGTGGAGGTCTTCCTGGGTTTCTCCCCCGACAAAGAGCGACCAGACTTCAGCTGCCCCACTCGAATCGGCACGGGTATAGACCGTGATCGGGGTCGGATCGGCGTTCCCGAGCAGATCGCCCCAGGTCATGCGCTCGTCGGCAAGCCAGAGTGCTGCGCCCCGCGCGGGCGTCAGCCCAGTTGCAAGAAGTTGCTCGATCTGCGGATTGTTCGCACTCGCAATCGCCACAACCGCATCAAGCGCAGCAGGCATCAGAAAGGCACCCCGGGCAAGCTCTTCGTCGCGGGGGGGCCGCGAGAGCATCGCAATGTCGGCAACCCCACTCAGCACATCGGTCATGCCTTTGCCCGCCCCGCCCGCCTGCACATCAAAGGTCACCTGAGGATTGAGCCGACTGTACTCATCGGCCCAGATCGTCATGATCGGAAAGAGTGCAAACGCACCCGAGACCCGGATGCGGACTGAGGCCGCACGATCAGCACGCGTAGCTTGACCACAGGCAGCCACAATCAACAGAAGTGGCAGCAGCAACAGAGATATTCGGAGCATACGGGGGCGCAGTGCGGGCATGAGCGTACCTCTGCTGAGAAACTCTGAGGTTGGAATTATGAAAACCGATAGACGCCCGGGCCGTGGGCGTGAACGCCTCGGCTACGGAAAGCAAAGACCGCCTGCGCGGCCTCTACCCAGATTGACGCAGCACGCTGCATCCCTACAAAGGCCATAACGAGGTATGCACAGTATAACCTGATTGATGGGGAACGGGGGGTTTTGGCCCACGCTGATCACGCACCACCTGGCGACGTACACGCCTGCCAGCACCGATCCGGGCACACCCTGAACCAACCGCACCATTAGAGATGGTATACTCCTAAGCAGAGACCTCGTACGCACTATGATCAGGAGTTCGGACCAATGTCGAAGCTCAGCGAAGCCGAAATCACGACCCACCTCGAAGCCCTTGTCGGTTGGGCGCGCCAGGGTGAGACGATCAGCAAGACCTTTAAGCTCCCGGGGTTCCCAGCCGCAATCGCCTTTGTGACCCAGATTGGCTTTCTGGCCGAAGCGGCCAACCACCATCCCGATATTGACATTCGTTGGAACAAGGTCACGCTGGCCTTAAGTACCCACGATGCAGGTGGGCTCACGGCCAAGGATTTTGATCTGGCCGCTGCGGCTGATGAGGCGATGGGCTAGATGCCAAGCCGCAACACCATGTTCTACGCCGAACGGGGCCATGGCCGGGCGCTGGTCTGTTTGCACGGAGCGGGGGGCCTGCATACCCATTGGGGCCAGCTGCTGACGGGCCTGGCCGAACATGGGCGGGTGGTTGCGCCGGATTTCCCTGGCCATGGCCGTTCGACCCCGCCAGCCCCTGCCGATCTGGCCGCCTATGGAGCCGCAACCCTGGCGTTCCTTGATGCGCTGGAGCTTGAGCAGGCCATCCTGGTTGGGCATTCAATGGGCGCGGCGGCGGCACTCGAAGCCTATCTGGTCGCCCCCAACCGGGTCGCCGGCCTGATCTTGATCGGGGCAGCAGCGCGGCTACGGGTGGCTCCGGCACTGTTAACGGGGCTGGCCGACGATCCACCCGCTGCGGTCACCCAATTGGTCAATGCGATGTATCCCGAGGCGGCCAGCGCGTTGCGGCCCGACGCGATCAACGAATACCTGCGCGACCCGCGTATGTTGGCCCACGACTTGCAGGCCTGTAACGGCTGGGATCGCCGGGCTGATCTGCGGCCTGGCCCGCCGAGCCTGGTGCTGGTGGGCAGCGACGATCTGCTCACCCCGCCCAAGCTAGGCACCGAACTGAGTAGCCTGCTGGCAGGTCAGTGTGTGACCCTGGAGGGGGTTGGGCACGCCCCGATGATCCAGGCCCCCGCCGCAACGCTTGCGGCAATCCATGATTGGTTGGCGCTGCAGCGTTAGAGCCATGCGCCGGACGCACACTCCCACGATGAACCTAAACCATTGAAACCAGCCAGGTCTTTTGCCTATGCGTGGTGAACTTCACGGTGGAAGACCTGGCAGGTTGGCTTCAAGCGATTTTCACATCAGGTTGAAACAGACCGCTATGGACTATCTCCCGTTTTTCGTCTACGGAACCCTCAAACGGGGCGAGCCAAATTATGTGCGCTATTTGACCGGCCAGACCGCGAGCGAACAGGCCGCCTCCCTGCCAGGGGCCGCGCTCTTCACGGCTGGGCCTTACCCGTTTCTGGTACGCGAGCCTGATCTGGTAGCCCCCACTGCCGTCGTTGTGGGCGAACTTGTCAGCCTGCGGCTGGCGGTCTATCAACTGGTGCTGGCCGATCTGGATCGGCTCGAAGGCTATGTGCCTGGTGGCAGCCACAACCTGTACGAACGGCTCATTACCACCGTGACCACGGCTGATGGCCCGCGTGAAGCCTGGGTCTATGTGGCCGGAGCAGCGACCCTGGCCCAGATCCGGGCCGGGCAGTTGCACCACATTCCGAGTGGCAATTGGGGTGGGTAAGCGGAGCAGCCATCCCTAAAATCGAGAAGTGGTATCATATGGCATAGGTAACCTGTGCATACGGAAGGTATCCTGACGATGAGTAACGCCCGCCCAGTGACGGTTGGCCTGGTGCAATTGCGCTGTACCAGCGATACCGAAACCAATCTGGCCCGTGCGATTGCCGGGGTGCGTGATGCTGCGGCCCAGGGTGCCCAGATCATCTGTCTGCCCGAACTGTTCCGCTCGCTCTATTTTTGCCAGAGCGAGGAGCACGCCCAGTTTGGGTTGGCCGAGCCGATCCCTGGCCCGAGTACCACGATCATGGGCAACCTGGCCCGCGAACTTGGTGTCGTGATTATTGCCAGTCTGTTCGAAAAACGGGCCGAAGGGCTCTATCACAATACAGCGGCAGTGCTTGATGCCGATGGGACGTACCTGGGCAAGTATCGCAAGATGCACATCCCTGACGACCCGCTCTTTTACGAGAAGTTCTATTTTACGCCGGGGGATCTGGGCTTCAAGGTCTTTCCCACCCGCTTTGGGCGGCTCGGGGTGCTGATCTGCTGGGATCAGTGGTATCCCGAGGGTGCCCGGTTGACGGCGTTGCGCGGAGCCGATATTCTGTTCTATCCGACTGCGATTGGTTGGCATCCGAGCGAAAAAGCCGAGTACGGCGTGGCCCAGCATCAAAGTTGGGAACTGATCCAGCGTTCGCACGGGGTTGCCAATGGCTGTTATGTGGTCAGTGTTAATCGCACCGGCCACGAGGGCGATCCGACAGGCGGGATCGAGTTTTGGGGCCAGAGTTTTGTGAGTGACCCGCAGGGTACGATTCTGGCCAAAGCCCCCGTAGAAAGCCCCACCGTGCTGGTGCAGACCCTTGACCTGGCGCGTCTGGATGTGCAACGGACCCACTGGCCCTTCTTGCGCGACCGCCGCATTGATGCCTATGGCGAAATTACCCGCCGTTTTATTGACGAGGAGTAGCCCATGTCGCAGACGCCACGCAGCCTGGGATACCGTATGCCCGCCGAGTGGGCCACCCATCAGGCAACCTGGCTTTCGTGGCCGCATAAGGCCGAAAGTTGGCCGGGCAAACTTGATCGGGTCTTGCCCGTCTATGCCCAGGCCGTTGCGGCCCTGGCCCGCTCCGAGCCGGTGCGCATCAATGTGAATGATGCAGCGATGGAGGCCCAGGCCCGGGCGCTGTTGGCCGAAGCCGGGGCGCAGGGTCAGATCCAGTTTCACCGTTTCCCGACCAACGATGCCTGGTGCCGTGACCATGGTGCGATCTTCGTGGTGCGTGATGATGCGCCGCGGCTGGCCGCCATTGACTGGGACTATAACGCCTGGGGTGGCAAATATCCGCCCTATGCCCTCGATGGCGAGATCCCACGCCAGATGGCAGCCTACCTTGATGTGCCCTGCTTCCCGGCCGGCATGGTGCTCGAAGGTGGCTCGATTGAGGTTGATGGACGCGGTTTGTTGCTCACCAGCGAACAGTGCTTGCTCAATCCCAACCGTAACCCGCATCTGAGTCAGGCTGAGATCGAACTGCACCTGCGCGAGTTCCTGGGGGTAGATAAAATTCTCTGGTTAGGCGAGGGCATCGTTGGTGATGATACCGACGGCCACATTGATGATATTGCCCGGTTTGTGGCCCCTGGCGTGGTCCTGGCTGCCGTCGAAGAGGATCCCCAAGACCCGAATTACCATCCGCTCCAGGAGAATCTGCGCCGCCTAGAATTAATGACCGACTTAATGGGCAATCCGCTGACGATCCTGACCGTCCCGATGCCACCGCCGCTCGAGTATCAGGGCCAGCGCTTGCCAGCATCGCACATCAACTACTATATTGCCAACCAGATTATTCTGCTGCCCACCTTTGGCGGTGCTAGCGATGGGCGAGTGGCCGCAGTGCTGGCCCGTTGTTACCCTGACCGCACGATTGTGGGCCTAGACTGCACCGACGTGGTTTGGGGCCTGGGGGCCTGGCACTGCCTGACCCAACAGGTGCCAGCGGTCTAATTTCTTGGTGTCACCTGGCCCGCCAACTCGCGGGCCAGGCTGCGCACTTCGGTCAGATCAGCCGCCGCAGGATGCTGGCGGGCATACTGTTCCAGATCCTCAAGCGCCGCATGGATCTGACCCAGTCGCGCCCGTAACAGGCCACGATCGCGCAATTCGGTTGGATCACTGCGATCCAGCATCAGCAAGCGATCAACGGCAGTCAGGGCACGGGCGGTATCATCACGGGCCAGATAAGCCTGTTTCAGGTTGCGCAGAATCCGTACTAGGATAGCGCCGCGTCCGGGGGGAGCCATAATCACATTGACGAGTTCGGGGCTGGGTGGGCCATAAAAACTAGCAATCTGGCGCGTACAATCGGCCATCGTCCAGGTTGCACCCCCGCGAAATGGATCAAGCAGCAGATCGCCTTCGGGGGTGGCGACCCGCACAATGAAATGGCCCGGCAAGGCCACCCCATGCACAGGCAGGCCCAAACGCCAACCCAGTTCCAGGTAGATCAGGGCCAGCATAATTGGCAGGCCGGTGCGACGTTCGAGCACCCGGTCGAGGTGGCTGTTGGCCGGGTCAGGATGATCATAACAGCCAGGATCACCGTAAAAACCAACTTCACGGAACAGGAACGCGCTCAGCAATGCCGCCCGAGCCGCCACACCCGCTTGCGGCCCCAGCCGTTCGGCAGCCATACGGGTCAAAGCCTCCAGACGCTCCAGACTGGCCTGTGGGGCCGGTCCGCCCTGATCTTCCCAGGCAATCGCAAGCGCAGTCGCAGCCAACGGTACCTGGGGGTCAGGCTGGCGGATCAAGTGGGCAAATTGGCGCCGGGCGGGCGACGTGTGCATAGATCTGCTTAATCCATTAAGGCATAGGCGGCTGCACCATAGAGGGCCGTCTTTGGATTGAGGATCACATGCACTGGGATGCGCTCCATCAATTCACGGAAGCGCCCTTTGTTCTGCATCGCCGCCAGAAAGCGCGGCCCCCGCAGTTGGGGCAGCAGACGGGGCGGAATGCCGCCACCCAGGTACACGCCCCCGGTTGCCAGTACCTTCAGCGCCAGATTGCCGGTCTCGCTCCCAAAGATCCCGATAAAACAATCGAGGGTCGCCGAACAGACCGGGCAGGGGCCACTTGGTTCAAGCGCACTACTCACAATGACCGGGGTCGCATCATCGGCGGTCGCGAGCCGCTCGGCCACCCACGGGGTTTCGTGCTGGAAGACCCGATCCCGAAAGAAGGCATAAATATTTGGAATGCCAATCCCCGAACAGACGCGCTCGTGGCTGACATGGCTGTGCTGCTCAAGCAGATAGGCGATCAAGCCCACTTCGGTGGGGGTGGTGGGCGAAAACGAGGCGTGCCCGCCTTCGGAGGGATGGGCGCGGTAGCGGGTATGATCCATGGTCAAAAAGGCCTCGCCCAAACCCGTGCCGGGCGCAATCACGCCAATCGCCCCCCCGGCGACCGGGTCACCCGCATTCAGGGTCACCAAGTCGTCAGCCTCTAGGAAGGGCACCGCCTGGGCCACCGCCATCAAGTCATTGATCAGGGCCACTGGTGCGCCGACAAGCTGATCACTCAGGCGCGTCGCTTCGACCACCCAGAGCAAGTTTGTAATCGCGGCGCGACCTTCGACCACCGGGCCAGCCACCCCAAAACAGGCCGCCTCGATCATCGCAGGATGCGCAGCCAAAAAGTCCGCCACAATCGCCTCAAGGCTTGCATACTCGCTGCTAGGAAAGGTGGCCTCGGCCAGCGGCAGGTGCGGACCCGCTTCACGCGAGAAGAGCGCACAGATCGTCTTGGTCCCACCAATATCACCAGCGAGGATCATCAGGGTAGCTCCTTAGACTAACGCGGTATGCAAGGCAGTGATGGCCTCGGATACACTTTGCTGGGGGTTAAACAGGGCCGAACCGACCACGGCTACGTCGGCCCCGGCGCGCTGGGCATTGGCAATCGTGGCAACATTAATACCCCCATCCACCTGGATCATCGGCACGGTCAAGTTGCGAGCCAGACACTGTTGGCGCAAGCGCGTGACCTTGTCGAGACAAGCCGGAATCATCCGCTGGCCGCCAAAGCCAGGGTTGACCGTCATGATCAAGACCAGATCGAGTTCAGGCAAGAGTTCATCAAGGGCAGTCACGGGGGTTGCCGGATTGAGGGCCACCCCGGCCCGTACGCCTAGATCGTGGATCTGCTGCACCGCCCGATGCAGATGGGGGGTTGCTTCAGCGTGAACCGTGATCAGATCGCAGCCAGCGGCCGCAAAAGCTTCCAGGTAGCGTTCAGGCTCAACGATCATCACATGGGCATCAAGGGTTGCGCCGTAGCGGGTTGCAAGGGGACGCAGGGCCTGGGCCACCAGCGGGCCAAAACTGATGTTCGGCACAAAGCGCCCATCCATCACATCAAGGTGCAGCCAGCGCACCCCTGCCGCAAAGGCAGCTTCAACCTGATCACCCAGGCGGGCAAAATCGGCGGTAAGGATCGAAGGGGCAAGCTGCATGGGAAACTCTATACTCCGTGGGCATTACGCACGCAAGCGGCGGATCAGGGTCGATTGGGGCGCGACGTATGGGACACCCCAGCGGCATCAGCCACAAACAGGTCAGTTGCGAGGCCAAGAAACAGGCCATGTTCAACAATCCCGGCGCGCTGTTCAAGTTGACGTGCGAGCGCAGCGAGGTCGGGGATCGGGCCAAAGGCACAATCAAGCACAAAATTCCCCTGATCCGTCACCACAGGCGTACCATCCTGGCCCATGCGGCGCGTCACCCGAGCCCCCAGATCGCCGATAAAACGGGCCGACGCCCCCCAGCCAAAGGGGACAACCTCGACGGGCAGGGCAAACCGCGTCCCGAGGGTTGGCGAGCATTTGGCAGCATCAACCACAATTGCCACCCGACGACTGGCCTGGGCCACCATCTTTTCGCGTAATAACGCTGCCCCCCCACCTTTGATCAGATCAAGCTGCGGATCAACCTCATCAGCTCCATCAATGGTCAGATCAAGGGTAGGGCAGGCATCAAGCGTGGTCAAGGGAATCCCAAGTCGCCGCGCCTCGTTGGCGGTCCACTCGGTACACGGAACACCCACCAGGTCGGGCAACTGCCCTTCGGCCAACAAGACCGCGATACGGCGCACGGCATAGATCGCGGTACTGCCAAAGCCCAGGCCCACCACCATGCCCGCTTGCACCAGGGTCACGGCGGCCTCGGCGGCCTGTTGTTTGAGGGTTTCGCGCTGCGGATCGTTCATGATTATTGATGTATTCGCCCCAGACAATTGGTATTGGCCCCGATTGTACCATGAGCCGTCAGAAGCCTTGCTACGATCTTGCCATAGACTGGTAGCATAAGAATGTTATACTCGATGCGGAAGCGACCGTCCGCAGCGATCACGCGGCATAGAGCGGATAGGATAGGATAGCAAGTTATGAGTGCAGACCAGCCAAGTGCTGCCGAGCTTCAGGCCGAACTGAGCGCCTTGCGTAGCCGGGTTGCCGAGCTCGAACAGTTGACCAAAGAGCTTGATGTCTTTCGTCAGTTGACCGAAAAAGCTCCGGGCGGGGTTCATCTTGTCGGGCCTGACCAGACGATTGTTTACGCCAACCAGGCATGGGCAGCGATGGTTGGGCGGCCTGATGGTGGGGTTGGATTGCCAATCATTGATCTGATCGATCCCATTGATCGCGAACGGGTGGCCGAGAATACCGCAATCCTGCTGAATAATGGGATCTGGCATGGACAGTGGTCGTACATGCGTGCCGATGGCAGCAGCTTTCCGGGCGATGTAGCTGCCATCTTGATCCAGCGTGAAGCCGGAACCCCGCCCATAGTCGCCGGGGTCGTGCGGGATCTCACCGCCCAGCAACAGGCTGATCAGGAACGGGCTGTCCTGCAAGAGCAGGTGATCATGGCCCAGCGCGAAGCCCTCCGCGAGGTCTCGACGCCGCTGATTCCATTGGCCGACGATATTGTGGTGATGCCGCTGGTCGGGGCGATTGATAGTATGCGTGCCCAGCAAATTATGGAAGTGCTGCTTGAAGGCATCGCCGCCTATCAGGCTGATACCGTCCTGCTCGATATTAGCGGCGTACGGGTGGTGGACACCCAGGTTGCCGACGCGCTCTTGCGTTCGGCGCGAGCGGTGCAATTGCTGGGTGCCCAGATCATTCTGACCGGAGTCAGCGCCGAAGTGGCCCAAACGATTGTCCACCTCGGCGCTGATATGGGCCGGATTATGACTCGCGCCAACCTGCAAGAGGGGCTGAGTTACGCGTTAGAACGGCGCGGGCGCTAGTGGGCAAGCCGTTGACGTGGCCGACCGCGCACAACAGGGGGCTTGCCCCGAGGGGCGGTTAGCCAGAGTAGGGCGGTCATAATCAGCGCCGAACTGAGGCACCAGATACAACTGGCCCCGATCACAAACGGTTCGAGGAAGGTCAGATAGATCGAAAAGAGCGTGCCCAACAGTGCCATCGTAGGCAGGGCCAGGTTGGCATAACGCACGATCTGGCCCGTTCCATACTGACCGACGGCCCAGGCTAGCAGCATCGCCACATACCCGACGACACCCAACACACCCATCGGGAGCACCCCAAACAGGCGGGCGTAGGGACTCTGTTGCACCGTATTGCAATCCCCAACCGGCCCACACACGGCGGTACTGCCCCGGACTTCGATGATTGCCAGGTAACTCGCAATCACCAGGCCAACCAGAATGAGGGCCGGCACGATCCAGACCCGCCGCCCTTTGAGCGGTCGGTTGTAGGGGGCCTGGACGCTGCGCACCACAACCACGACAACTACGACCATACCTACCAGGATCAGGAGCGCCAATGTATTGGCAACCGGATCACGCTGGAAGGGGGGCAAGGGGTTGCTGGGCGAAGTGGGCACGCCATCACTCGGCGGCACAAAACCAGGAATAGCTGGCCACTGATTGCCACCTGCCGCCAGTGCCGCATCAATCAGGTCCGGCAGATACCGCGGGATCTCATCACTGCCGACCATAACGGTGGTATCAAAGATCATGGCCGGCACACCCAGGCGAGTGTCGGGAATCATAAAGGCCCGGATCGCTCCCTGGTAAATGGCCTGGCCTTCGGGCTGCGAAACATCAATCAGTTGGATCGCAAGCTGTTCACCGTAGCGGGCCTGCAAGGGTGGCAGCACCTCATCCATCACATAGTGGCAATGAGGACAACTCGGCGAAAAGAACAGCACCGCATGGGCGGTTGGGGTCTCAGCCTGAGCAAGCCTGACCATCACGAGACTGAGGGTTAGCGTGATGAGCAGGGTAGCCCAGGAACGCATATGGCGTAGTAGCATTGGAACCTCCTTTGAGCATCGTCGTCTATCATCTTCGATCGTCGGAACCTAACGTATTTTTGGGAAGGCGTACGACCGATCTGGTTCATCGCCCCAATGCAATGATCGTACAAGTGATCGTGAAAGCACGGCATAATATAATCACCCCGCTTCGTGGTACTCCCACAACAGAAGATTAGGGCTACGCGCATCAGCGTTAAGCCATGTTAAAATTGGGGCGACCTTTGGCCGTACTAAAAAGGAGCGTAGGCATGACCACTGGCATCACCAACGTTGGCACTCTGGCCGATCAGCTTGTCCCGGCGCGGGGCAGTCTGTCCAATCCGCTTGTACGCGACGGCTTCCTGATCCTGGCTGGCACCGTGATGATGGCCCTGCTCGCCCGGGTGAGCATTCCGCTCCCCTTTACGCCGGTACCAATCACCGGTCAGACGCTGGGTGTCATGATGATCGGTGCCCTGTATGGGCCACGGCTCGGGGCCTTAACCTTGCTGGCTTACTTGGCACAGGGTTTGATCGGCTTGCCGGTGTTTGCGATGGGCACTAACGCATGGAGCCCGAGCCGCATTCCGGGTGTGCCGGTCATCCTTGGCCCGACGGCTGGCTACCTGTTCGCTTTCCCGATCGCCGCGTTTGTGGTCGGTATGCTTTCGAGCCGGGGCTGGGATCGGCGGGTACGCACGGCGGTTCCGGCGATGCTGATCGGCGAGTTGGTGATTCTGACGTTGGGCTTTAGCTGGCTCGTGGCAGCAACGGCCTTCTTGACCGGCAGCGCCGACCTGGCACTGCTGTTCGGGGCGGCGGTATTGCCCTTCTTGCCCGGCACGGCGATCAAGATTGGGCTGGCGGCGCTGGCGCTACCCGGCGGCTGGCGGCTCCTCGGCGAGCGCTAAGATCCCGGGGCCGTCACGCGATCCCGGGGCCGATGCGTACGACCGAAGCATTCGCCATGGATGGATCGGGTTTTTCACCGGTCAGCCGGTAGCGAATGCTTCGGCCCTGCCGTTCCCCACCGCCGATCCCTGGGTGCATTACGTGGCGCGATCCCGTCGGCGGGCACGGGATGGTATACTGCCACAAATGGATCGATTGATCACCCAGGCCCCGGGGGAGGATCGAAAATGAGTGAGGTGCTACGACAATTTGAACCACTGCTGCAAGCGCTTGCGGCGGTTGCCAATGGCGATGAGGGGCCACGCGAGGAGTTGATCCAGGTGCTGGGTCAATTGGAACGCCAGGGCTGGATGCTGCGTGGGCCGGTCGAGCGGATCTGGGCCGGGGAGCGCGAGCGGGGAGTCCTAGTCGCGGGCCTGGACGCCCAGGATACCGCCCTGATTGAACATCTGCTTGGCTTGCTGTCAACCAACCATCAGGAAACCACGATGCCGCCTGCCTCCTCTGCGGCCCTAGCGGCGATCACAACTGCCGCCGAGGGGCTGTGGATGCCCAGCGAGACCGATGCGCCCTTCGATCCCTTTGCATGGCCTGGCCCTGACCCGTTGACCCCCGCTGCTTTGCTCGCAGCCCTTGATCTGCCAGCGGATACAGTGGTCGCGCAGGCCGATGCGCTGGCCCTGCTCGATAGCCTTGCCGCTGATCAGGACTGGTTTGGCGATCAAGAGCGGGCCACCGCCGCCCGTTTTGCGGCCCTGCGCGACACCATGACCAGCCACTTGACGGAACTCACGCTGTATCGTTTGGGCCAGATCCGGATCACCCTGATGATCGTAGGACGCGATGGCAACGGGCTGTGGGTGGGCTTGAAAACGTTTGTGGTTGAGACGTAATTGTGCTGGCAACTCATGAAATAGTAGCGCCCCTACGCAACAACCTGCATGATCACGTTGAACGGAGCGCAGCGCCCCCATTGTCATGCCGAACGGAGCGCAGCGGCTCCCCATGTCATTCCGAACGGAGCCGCAGGCAAAGTGAGGAATCTGCACTGATTCGCACTGAAGACCCCTCACTACGTTCGGGGTGACATAGCGGGCGGCGCACCTGCACGGTTTCTCTCAGCACCACTGGCCGAAGGGCCATAGGATACTCGGAGTGACAACCCCTGTTTCCTTCAAGACCACTGGCCGACAGGCCAGAGCATACTCGGGGTGACAATGGGGGCGTCGGGGTGACAAGGCGGCGACGCAACCGCACTGGTTGCGCCTGACACCACTAATCAGCGCAGACCCCTCCGCGCCCTTACCCCGCCGTTATGCAGTTGTCCCGATACCATCCGAGGCATTGATTACGCCAACCGGCCCCCATCAACGGCCAGGGTGGTGCCGGTCACAAACGAAGCCCCATCCGAGCAGAGCCAGAGCACGGCACTGGCAACTTCATCGGGCTGACCGAGCCGCCCAACCGGTTCACCCTCGGCAAACTGTTGCAACATGCGCTCGTCGCCGCCGGTAAAGTTGTCAATCAGCGGGGTGTGGATGGTGCCCGGCAGAACCGCATTGACTCGAATATTGTTACGGGCATATTCGAGCGCGGCCGCCCGGGTCAGGCCAATGACGCCGTGTTTGCTGGCGACATAGGCCGAAACGCCCCGCGAACCGGTCTGCCCAGCAGTAGACGAGGTGTTCACGATTACGCCGCCACCCTGGCGGAGCATCTGCTGCAACTCGTACTTCATGCAGAGCCAGACCCCCTTGAGGTTGATGTCAATTACCCGATCCCACCACTCCTCGGGGTAATCAGCGGTCATAGCCTGGGTGCCCGAAATGCCTGCATTGTTAAAGGCAAAATCAATCCGCCCGTACATCTCGACCGCAGCGCGCACCATGGCCTCAACCTGGTCAGTCTGGGCCACATCTACTTTAACAAAGAAGGCGTCGGTATTTTCGGCCCGGGCCAGGGCCACGGTCTCCTCACCGGCTTCTTCGCTCACATCGGCGATCACGACTTTGGCCCCCTGGCGGGCAAACGCAATCGCAGTTGCCCGCCCGATCCCTGTACCACCACCGGTTACCAACGCCACCTTGCTCATGAACTGCGGAACCATCGCATTGCTCCTTACGATCAATCTATGCGCTTGCACAGAACCTTGATTAGTACTAGCCAAAAGCCGGAGGCCAAGTTCAGCCTGGATGCCGACGCCAAACCCCGCATACCGCAGTAGACTAGGCTCCAGGAGTTGCGCCTAATCATACACTAAATTGGGCCACAATATTTGTGCCAGATCGAACAAACGGATGGCATGGTTCACAAGGAGACAGTGATGGCAAAGCCAGTGCGCTGGATCATCGGAGGGCTTGGGTTGGTCGTCGGGCTAGGCTGGTTCGGGTTGCAACTGCAACCTGCGCCGTTCCCAAGCTATCCTCAGCCAGTACCTAGCCCATCGTTCGTGCCGCTTCCGCAAGGGTTGCCTGCGCCAGTCGAACGCTTCTACCGCACGATCTACGGCGACGAGGTGCCGCTGATCACAACCGCCGTAATGACAGGACGGGGTCAATTGCGGATCGGGCCAATCACCTTTCCAGCCCGCTTTCGTTTCACCCACGAGGCCGGTCAGGGCTATCGGCACTATATCGAGACGACTATGTTTGGGCTGCCGGTGATGCGCGTGAACGAGCATTTTCTGGGCGGCCAGGGTCGGCTTGAGTTGCCATTTGGCGTTTTCGAAGGCTCGGAAGTCAATCAGGGGGCCAATCTAGGATTGTGGGCCGAGTCGATCTGGTTGCCGGCCCTGCTCGTGACCGACCCACGCGTGCGCTGGGAACCAATTGATACCGTGACGGCGGGCTTGGTCGTACCGTTTGGGGCCGACGAGGAGCGGTTTATCGTGCGCTTCGATCCTAAGAGCGGCTTGCTCACGCATCTGGAATCAATGCGCTACCGCGATGCGCAGAGCGGCAAGGTGCTCTGGATCAACGAGGCCCAGGCCTGGCAGCCGGTTAGTGGCTACCAACTGCCCACCGTCGGCCTGATCACCTGGCTCGACCAGGGCTACAGTTGGGCTAATTTCCAGATCGAAGCAGTGCAGTACAACGTCGAGGTGCAGGAGTACCTGCGCGGACGTGGCATTTAATTTAATGGGAAAGACACAGCGTGCTGCGTCCCTCCCATGCGTCCCTACGCCGTCGCCTGCGCCATAGCGGCCTGCAAGGCGCGGCGGGCATACACTTTGACCATGGCCCGGCGGTAGGCTTCGCTGGCGTGCATATCACCCAGAATATCCAGATCGTCGCCCGCAGCGGAACACGCTGCGATCAGGGCGGCCTCGGTAGTCTTGGCACCCACCAGGGCTTGTTCCACACTGGGCTGGTGGACGGCTACCGGGCCGGCCCCCGTGACCGCAACCCGGCAAGCGGTTACCCGTCCCTCCGCAACCTGAACATACGCCGCAACCCCCACAATCGCATACCGGCTCGCGGGATGGGCCAGTTTACGATAGGCCGCCCCGGCCCCAGTTGCGAGCGGTCGGAAGCGAATCGTGGTCAGCACCTCGTCGGGTTCGAGCGCCGTAGCGAGCATATCCACAAAAAAGTCACGGGCGGCCAGGGTGCGCTCACCCCGGGGGCCACGCAGCGTCAAGGTGGCATCCAGGGCCAGGATCACGGCGGGCGCATCGGCGGCGGGATCGTTGTGGGCCAGCGAGCCACCCAGGGTGCCCCGGTTGCGGACTTGAATATCGCCGATCTGGGTGATTGCCTCGGCCAGTACCGGGGCTGCGGCCAGCACCCCGGGGTGCTGGGCCACTGCGGCCCAGGTCGCCATACTGCCAATCGCAACCTCGTTGGCCGTCACCGTGATCGTGCGCAGTTCGGCGATCTTGCCCAGGTCAATCAAGAGCTCGGGGGCTGCCAGGCGCAACTTCATGGCAGGCAAGAGCGAATGGCCGCCTGCTAACAGTTTGGCGGCATCCCCATGCTCGGTCAACAAGCTGATCGCCTCGGCCACACTCGTGGGGGCATAATAGGCGAAAGCACTCGGAATCATGCGTCCTCCTGCGCGGCGGCTTGTTGCTCGGCGGCATACCGAATCGCCCGCACAATATTCTCGTAGCCGGTACAGCGACAAAGGTTGCCCTCGATCCCATGACGGATCTCTTCGTCGGTCGGATTGGGATTCTGGCGCAGCAGATCAGCCGCCGCCATGATCATGCCAGGGGTACAGAAACCACACTGCAAGCCATGCTTTTCCCAGAACCCTGCTTGCAACGGGTGCAACTCCTGACCCTGGGCCAGACCTTCAATCGTGGTAACACTGGCCCCATCACACTGGATCGCCAGCGTAGTACAGGCCTTGACACTCATACCATCAAGATGCACCACACAGGCCCCGCACTGACTAGTATCGCAGCCAATGTGGGTTCCGGTCAGGTTCAGGTGCTCGCGCAGATAATGCACCAGCAGCGTGCGCGGTTCAATCTCATTCGTATAAACACGGCCATTGACCGTAACGGTAATCTGAGGCATACAAGGTTCTCCCAAAACACGTACATCCACCTTAGGGACGGCGCTGGCCAAGAATATAGCCCAACAAGAACGCAATAATCACCCAGGGGGTCCAGGGATTGGTGCGCAGAAAATCCGAGATCACCCCACGGGCCAGATCAGACTCCGATAGGCCCTGGCCGGGGGGCACGGTGATGGTACGCCGTTCCGGGGCTGGGGCGGGTGCGGCCACAGTTTGGGCCGTCGCCACCCCGGGTTCGGCAGGTGCAACCGGTTCGGAGGCAGCCCTATCGGTGGTCGCCACGGCCTCGGCGCTGACAGCGGCTTCCGCTGCTGCGTGGGCCAGTTCGGCGGCCACGGCGGCTTGCACTTCGGCAGAGTGCTGCAGCGCATGGGCAAAGCGGCGCTCCTCGATCTGCTGCGCCAACGCCTTCAGGCTCTGGGTGATCAGGGTGCGCGCGGCCCCATCAATCAGGCGCTGGCCCACACTGGCAATCGTGCCACCAACCTGGGCTTCGCCGCCATAATCTAGAATCGTATGCGCCCCATCACTGCGCAACTTGATCGTCCCGGCTCCCTTCAAAAAGCCGTTACTGCCTTTGCCATCCACATGGATTTCATACGAATCGAGCAGGACAATATTATCAATCTTCACGCGGCCCGTGTACACCCCACGCACCGCCTGCAGGCCAACTTTCAGGGTCGTTTCGTACTCGTTCTCGCCGACCTGATCAAGACGCTGGCAACCGGGAATCGTGCGGGCCAGGACTTCGGGATCATTCAGCGCAGCCCACACTTCTTCGCGGGTGGCTTCAAAGGTATAGTTACCAGCGATCCTCACGCAGGGACTCCTTTTTTGCCCATGCCGCGGCGCAGTCAAACGCCGAACTGGGGCGCAGCAAACACTATGGCAGCAAAATCATTGACCCTGCTGATGGTACCTGAAGGCTCAAGGGTTGTCAAGGCAACCGTATAATACGGTACAATAGCTCTATGCAGATCTCGGCACTTGAAGCATTGCTCACTGGTAAGCTAAGTACGCTGACCCTGACGCCTGATGGGGCGACGTTGCCCGACGAGCCGCCCAGCGGTGCGATCTTCTCGGGGGCCTTTAATCCGCTCCATCACGGCCACGTGCAGTTGGCCCAGGCGGCCACACGCTGTTGTGACTTGCCCGTGGCTTTCGAGCTCGCCGTCGTCAATGCCGATAAGGGGACGCTGGCCCCAAACGAAATTGCGCGGCGCGCCGCGCAATTTGCCGGTCGCCATACCCTGGTGCTCTCGCGCTTCCCGCTTTTTGTGCAGAAGGCGGCGATCTACCCCGGACGAACGTTTGTGCTCGGTTACGATACCGCAGCGCGCCTGCTCGATCCGCGCTATTACCAGGGCACGATTGGCCTCGAAGCCGCCCTCAATACCCTGGCCCTGGCCGAGTGCCGTTTCCTGGTGGCGGGACGCATGCACAACGGCCAGTTTGCGACCCTCGCCGATCTCTATCCCCCGCCCGCCTTTGCCCATCTCTTTACGCCTATTCCCGAAGCCCTGTTCCGCGCCGATGTGTCATCGAGTGCCTTGCGGGCGCGCGCACGGGTACGGTAATTGCTAACCGAGGGTTTGGTATAATCCTCCCGGGATCTTTACACGGGAGATAGCGGTATGTCGCAGCGCAAGCGCCTGGCCCTGGTTGATGGACACGCCCTCGCCTTTCGGGCTTTTTTTGCGCTACGCGAAGCGGGGTTGCGAACCTCGAGCGGCGAGCCAACCTATGCGGTGTTTGGCTTTGCGCAGATTCTGCTGACTATGTTGCAGGAACAGCAACCCGCCTATGTCGCGGTTGCCTTCGATGTCGGCCGCACCTTCCGCGATGATCTGTATGCCGAGTATAAGGCCGGCCGCGCCGAAACCCCCGCCGAGTTCTACCCCCAACTTGAGCGCATGAAGCAGTTGATCGGGCTGCTCGGCATTCCAATTTATACCGCCGAAGGCTTCGAGGCCGATGATGTGATTGGCACCCTGGCCCGCCAGGCGACCGACCTGGATGTCGCGACGCTGATCCTCACCGGCGATACCGATGCCCTGCAACTCGTGAATGACCACGTCAGGGTGATTCTAGCCAATCCGTATGCGAAGGGCAATAAAACCACAACTCTTTACGATGAGGCCGCCGTGCATGAGCGCTACGCTGGCCTGGTTCCGAGTCAACTCGCCGATCTGCGCGGGCTGAAGGGCGATAGTAGCGATAATATTCCCGGGGTGCGCGGGATCGGCGATAAAGGTGCCATTACACTGCTGAAACAGTTCGGCAGTGTCGAACAGCTGTTTGATCAGCTTGAGCAGGCCCCCAAGCGCTATCAAAAGGTGCTTGAAGGCCAGCGCGAGGCCGCCGAGTTTAGTAAGCGCCTGGCGACGATTGTGCGTGATGCGCCGGTGCAATTGGATCTGAGCAGTTGTGCCCTCGGTACCTATGATCGCGCTGGGGTCATCCGATTGTTCCAAGAGTTGGAGATCGGGGCGAGTTCGAATCTGATTAAGAAGTTGCCGCCCCTGCCTAGCGAAGCAGTCTCGCCCACATCGAGCGCAGCGTCCAGCCAACTGGTGCAGCAGGATCTGTTTGGCGAAGCATTGCCGGCGAGTCTGGCCGATCCAAGCCCGCCGCCAACTCCAGCTGCGCCCCTTGCCAGTGGGCAACTCGGGCTGTTTGATGAGGCCCCTGCCGACCCTGCGGCCCCCACGGTGAGTGGCCTGGGCCGGTATGTGGCGATCACCGAGCCAGACCAACTGGCACACCTCGTTGCGGCGCTGCATGCCGCGCCGGGTTTTGCCTTCGATACCGAGGCCACCGGGCTGCGCCCGCTCGATAGTCACCTGGTTGGGATTGCGCTGGCCCATACCCCCGGCGAGGCCGCTTATATTCCGTTGGCCCATCGTGACGGCACGCAATTAGATCAGGCCCAGGTGATTGCGGCCCTGCGCCCGCTCTTTGAAGATGCGGCCCGCCCCAAGTATGCCCACAACGCCAAATTTGACCTGGCGATGCTCCAGGGGGTGGGGCTTCAGGTGCGGGGCCTGACTTTCGATACGATGCTTGCAGCCGCGCTGCTTGGCAAACGGGCAGGCCTCAAGGATCTGGCCGCCTACGAACTGGGGCTACTTGGCCAGATTACGCCGATCGAGGATCTGATTGGGCGCGGCAGCAAGCAGATCAGTTTCGACCAGGTGCCGATTGCACAGGCCACACCCTATGCCGCCGCCGACGCCGACCTGACCCTGCGCCTCGTCCAGACCCTTGAGCCGCTGCTGCACGCTAACGAACGGCTGACCGCCCTCTTCCAGCGCCTCGAACTGCCCTTGATTGAGGTGCTTGTGACGATGGAGCAAGCCGGGATTACCCTGGATCGGGACTACCTCGGCACGCTCGGCACCCGCCTGAATGAGCGGATTGCCGAACGCGAAGCGGCAATTTACGAGTATGCCGGGGGGCGCTTTAATATCAATTCGGGCGATCAATTGAGCGACGTGCTCTTCGAGCGGCTCGGGATTTCGTCCGAGGGCGTAGGGCGCACCGCCAAGACCAAAAAATATTCAATCACCGCCGAAACGCTCGAACAGTTGCACGACCGCCATCCGATCTTTGGCCTGATCCTGCACTATCGCCAGTTGAGCAAACTCAAGAGTACCTATATAGATGCGCTGCCCGGCCTGATCAGCCCGCAGACTGGCCGCATCCATACGATCTACAACCAGGTTGGTGCAGCGACCGGACGGCTCAGTTCGAACGATCCCAATCTGCAAAACATTCCCGTACGCACCGAAGAAGGTCGGGCCATCCGGCGCGCCTTTGTGGCCGAACCGGGCAAGCAGTTTATTGCCGCCGACTATTCACAGGTCGAGTTGCGGGTATTGGCCCACTATACCCGCGATCCGGCCTTGCTGGCGACGTTTAATGAAGGTCGAGATATTCATGCTGCGACGGCGGCACGCCTGTTTGGGGTGCCCGAAGCCGAGGTAGATAAGCAGCAGCGCCGGATTGCCAAAACGGTGGTCTTTGGGATTGTGTATGGCATCAGTGCGTTTGGCCTGTCGCAACGCTTGGGGCTGGATCGCAGCACCGCGCAGGCCCTAATTGACGGGGTCTTCCAGAGTTTCCCTGGCATCAAAGCCTATCTTGATGCCACCCTAGAACAAGCCCGCACCCAGGGCTATGTTAACACCCTGTTTGGGCGGCGGCGCCAGTTCCCCGAACTGATGAGTGGCGACAAAGGGCCACGGGCCCAGGCCGCCATGCGCGAGGCGATCAATGCGCCAATTCAGGGTACTGCCGCCGACCTGATGAAGATTGCGATGCTCAATGTCCACCGCGCCCTGCAAAACCAGGGGCTGGCAACCCAGCTCTTATTGCAAGTCCACGACGAACTGATCCTCGAAGCGCCCGAGGCCGAAGTTCCCGCTGCCGTCACCCTGGTACGTAGCGCGATGGAAGGAGCCTATCCCGCCCTGGCGGTGCGGCTGGCGGTCGAAGTCGAGACCGGCCCGAACTGGGATGAACTGACGCCTTATGCTGCTACATCTGGTTGAACATACCGCATTGTCACCCTGAGTGAAGGCACAGCCGGACCACAGGGGTTCCCATTTAGCAATCTGAGATGCTTCGCTGCGCTCAGCATGACCCATCGTATCATATACATGCCCCCTGGATTTTATGTCAAACACAGTCGCGCCCACCCTAACTGAACCCATCTTTTCGGTCGTTGCCCCAGTCTTTAACGAAGAAGGTTTAGTCGCCGAGTTTTGTCAGCGCACCGCCGCCGCACTCGAAGCGCTCGGTGAACCCTTCGAGATCGTCTTGGTCAATGATGGCAGCCGCGACCGTTCCGCCGAGATTATGCGTACCATGCACGAACAGGATGGACGGATCAAGGTATTGAACTTCTCGCGCAATTTTGGACACCAGTTAGCGATCACGGCGGGCACCGATTATGCCCGCGGCCAGGCCGTGGTGGTGATCGACTCGGATCTACAAGACCCGCCCGAGGTGATCCCTGATTTGATCGCCAAGTGGCGTGAGGGCTACCAGGTGGTGTATGCAGTGCGCGAAGAGCGTGAAGGCGAGACCTGGTTCAAGACCATGACCGCCTCGATCTTCTACCGCCTGATTGTGCGGATCACCAATGTGAACATCCCGGTAGACGCGGGCGACTTTCGATTGATGGATCGCAAGGTCGTAGACGCCCTCGGCCAGATCCGCGAACACCACCGCTTTATGCGCGGCCTCTCGGTCTGGGTCGGCTTCAAGAGCACCGGCGTGCCCTATCGACGGCATGCGCGCAAACTTGGCACGACCAAATACCCGTTGCGCAAGATGCTCAAGTTTGCGCTTGACGGTATTACCAGCTTTTCGTATTTACCGCTGCAACTGGCAACCTACATGGGTTTTGTGGCCGCCGCCCTGAGTTTGCTCTTCATTGTGGTGGTGGTTGCACTGCGTTTAGGTGCGCCGAGTCCCCAGGATGCAGCTTTTTACGGGCAGGCCGCCACCCTAGCGAGCGTGCTCTTTATTGGTGCGGTCCAAATGATTTCGCTCGGCATCATTGGCGAATATGTGGGCCGGATCTACGATGAGGTCAAAGGGCGACCGTTGTACATCGTGGCCGAAGCCCTCGGCTTCGAGGAGCAAGCCTCGTAGGCGCACACCCAACAAAACCTAGTTGCCCACCAACGCGATCCAGCCTCCAATTATGGCAAGTGCGCAACAGTTGAGGAAAGCTGTCGCTAGCTTGCGCGGGTAGGCAGCGTGCAGCAGAAGCACGCACCCTGCCCTGGTGTGCTCGTGACGGTGATGCCGCCGCCGTGGGCTTTAACCAGCTGCCGCACAATGGTCAAGCCAAGTCCGGCCCCACCCGTTGCCCGGTTACGTGAGCGATCAGCCCGATAGAAACGCTCGAAAATGAGCGGTAGATCCTCGGGCGCAATCCTTATTCCCGTATCGCTCACGCATAAGCTGAGCACCGACGCATCTTTGCTGGCTCGCTCGACTGTCACCCTGACTGCACCGCCCGCCGGGGTATGGGTGAGGGCATTGTTCAGCAGGTTACGCACCACCTGGCCGATCCGCTCGGCGTCAAGTGCTGCGGGCGGCAGATCCGACGCTATCCGCAACATGCACTGCACGCCTTTGGCCTGCATCCGCGCCCGAAAGCCGGTTACCGCCTGGGTCGCCACCGCGCCCAGGTCGCAGGGCTGCCGATGCAGCTGATGTAGCGCTCGAACTCGGCCATGGTAATCGCCCGGGCCAGGGCCGCAACAGTGCCCGCCGTGACCGCCACCACGACGATCATGGTCAACAACAGGCGCAGACGCAGTGAATGCAGCATCACGGGTTGCTCCTAACGAACCGCGTCGCCCGCAGGTGGCTCGCGATCCGCGCCGAACTTGTAGCCGAAACCATAGACGGTAAGGATATAGATTGGGTTGGTCGGGTTCGGTTCAATCTTGCGCCGTAAGTTCATGACATGCACATCAACCGTGCGATCAAGGCCCTCGTAGTCGGTACCGAAGACGTGCCGCAGCAGATCGGCGCGAGCAAAGGCTCGTCCCGGTGCCCGCGCCCTCACCGATGCGCAGCGCACCGCGGCCCATCCCGATACGCCCCCGTTCTGGCAGCGGAGGTGGCTCGATCTGCTGCTGCTGCCGGTGCCCTGGTACGGCGTCTACCAATTGCGGAGCGCGGGCGGAGCGCTGCTCGGCGCGGGAGCCAGTCGTGACCTGACGGCGAATCCGCTACTCGCGCTGGTGCCGGCCCTGCTTAGCTTAAGCCTCGGACTGCTCTTCCTACGCGCCATGCCCCCGCTCCTCGAACGAGCCGCGCCCATGGCGGCGCGTCGCCCCTGGGCCGCGCCACTGCTGGCCCTGAGTACGCTGGCACGCCAGCCCGGCACCTACCGTGCCCCGCTGCTCCTGCTCATCCTCACCCTGAGCCTGGCAATCTTCAGTGCGGCTGCCGCTGCCACCCTTGACGAAGCCATGCGCCGATCAAGAGGAGGGCGGCGGCTGGGTCCAAGCGCTTGCCGTCGTCGGTGTATGTGGTAGCATGGCGCGTGGCACGGTGGCCCAAAGGTGGTGCCACCCCAAGAGAAGGAGCAGGCGATGCAGGTAAATCCGGGGATCTTCAAGGCGTACGACATTCGTGGGATCTATCCGACTGATCTGAATGAGGAAGCCGCCTACCTAATTGGGCGCGCATTTGTCACGTTTTTGGGGGCCGAAACGGTGATTGTTGGGCGTGATATGCGCCTCTCTGGCCCGAGTATGTTCGAGGCCGTGGTGCGTGGGATTACCGACCAGGGTGCCGATGTGGCCGAAATTGGCATGGTCAGTACCGACCAGTACTACTACGCCTGTGCCACCCTCGGTCTACCCGGGATGATGGTGACCGCCTCGCACAATCCCAAAGAGTACAGCGGCTTCAAGATGGTACGCCAGATGCCCTACCTGCTCAGTGGCGATGAGGGCATTCAGGATCTGCGTCGCCTCGTCGAGAGCGAAGCCTTCCCTGAGGCGACCCGCAAAGGGACCGTCACCAGCCACGATTTCCAGGAGCCGTTTATTCAGAAGGTGCTCTCGCTGATCGATCCCGCCGCCCTCGCCCCCCGCAAGTTGCGCGTGATTGCTGATACGGGCAATGGCATGGTCGGCCCGATCCTCCAGGAGATCTTTAGCCGCCTGCCGATCGAGTTTGTCGGTATGTATCTCGATCCCGATGGCAACCTACCCAACCACGGCCTCGATCCGCTGATGCCCGAGAACCGCGCCGAACTCCAAGCCCGGGTGAAGGCCGAAGGCTTCGACATTGGCTTTTTATTTGATGGCGACGGCGACCGCTTCTTTGCGGTAGACGACCGCGGCGAGTTCATTTCGGGCGACTTTTTGACCGCGATCATGGGCCAGTATCTGCTCGAAAAAGCCCCTGCCGCCAAGATCCTCTATGATGTGCGCGCCTCGTGGGCCGTTGCCGATTTGATCAGCGCCGCCGGTGGGACGCCCCTGATGGAACGGGTCGGTCACGCCTTTATTAAGCGCCGCATGGCAACCGAAGATGCCGTGTTTGCCGGCGAAGTCACCGGCCACTACTATTTCAAGGACTTTTTCTACGCCGACTCGGGGATTGTCCCGGCGCTTCTGCTGATGGAACTGCTCGCAACCCGCAACATCAAGATGAGCGAACTGCTCATGGCCCTCGAAGCCAAGTACTTCATCTCGGGCGAGATCAACTCGCGGGTGAGTGATGTTAAAGCGACCCTCGCAGCGATTGGCGAGCGGTATGCCGATGCGAAGATCGAGCACATGGATGGGGTTTCGATCAGTTACGACACCTGGCACTTCAATGTGCGTGGCTCGAATACCGAACCGCTGATCCGCCTCAACCTCGAGTCGATCGCCTCACCCGAGGAGATGGCCGCCAAACGTGACGAGGTGCTGGGCATCATTCGCGGCACGTAACGTAACTCTTCGTAGGGACGCAGCGTGCTGCGTCCCTACGATCGAACCCATGTCAAAGCCTATTCCCATCCGCGATCTGGCAACCCTGCTTGCCACCCTCAACCCTCAGCGCCAGCCAGGGGTTTTTGTCTTTACCAGCATCCCGTTTGGGGCGGGTTGGCCTTATGATCCTAGCCAGATCATTGCCAGCATCCACGAACCCGAAGGACTCTCGCTGATCATGCCTGAAGCCGCAGCGCAGCAGGCGGGACTCTCCATCCTGGCCCGCTGCGCCTGGATCACGCTCAATGTGACCTCGGATCTGGCAGCGGTGGGACTCACGGCGGCAGTAGCAAGCCAACTCCGTGATCACGGCCTGAGTTGCAACATCGTCGCCGGAGCCTTCCATGATCACCTGTTTGTCCCTCTCGCCGATGCTGAACAGGCCCTGAACGCGCTTCAGGATCTACAAGCCCAGGCCCAGCGTGATCAGCACCCAACATGATATGGCTTGTTACAAGACCCCTACCGCCACCAGACCAAAGATCAGCAGGCCCACAAAGATGCGATAGATCCCAAACGGCACAAAGCTATTGGTGGCGATATAGCGTAACAACCAGCCAATCGTTAGATAGCCGACAATCATTGCCACCACTGCCCCAAGCAGCAGACGGCCCCAATCACTGGCCTGGATCTGATCAAGGCTGCCGAGCAGATCAACCAGCGTTGCCAGTCCCAGAATGGGAATCGAGAGGTAGAACGAGAACTTGGTCGCAGTGGTGCGATCTAGTCCGGCCAACAGGCCGCCCACAATCGTCGAGCCGGAGCGCGACATGCCGGGGATCAAGGCAAAGGTCTGGGCAATGCCCACCCCCAGGGCCTGCCGCCACGAGATCTGATCAAGCTCGGCGGTGGGCTGGCTACGGCGGGGAAGGCGCTCGATGATCAAAAAGACGATTCCACCGAAGATCAGCGCACTGGCGATCACCTGGGGCGACTCGAAGAGCACCGTCTTGATAAAATCGCGGAACAGCAAGCCAATCACGGCAGCCGGCACAAACGCCACGGCCACCGCAAGCCAGAGCCGCCGGGCCGCCTGATTCGCCGCAGGCGTGCTCTGGCCAAGCAAGGCCCGTGCCTGCCCCAATAGATCGGTCAGGTAGAAGGCCACCACCGACAGCACCGTGCCCAACTGAATAAAGATCTCGAAGGTTCCGCCAATACTGCCGGTATAGCCCAGCAGATCCGAAACGATCAGCAGATGGCCGGTAGACGAAATCGGCAACCACTCAGTGATCCCCTGCACAATTCCAAGGATGATCACCTTCCACCATTCGGGATCACCAGGCACTGCCAGCACCAGGCTCACCAGCAGGGCCAGACCCGCAACCACAATCAGCGGCACGGGCAACTGGTTTGAGTCAGCCGCCCGCGCCGAGGTCTCTTTACGCATCACCACAGGGCTCCTTCTGTAAACGGGGTACGCTCCAGTATACCCGAAGGAGTTTGCAGCCCAGTGCATGTGAGGGGTCTTCGCTGCGAATCAGCGCAGATTCCTCACTGCGCCTCCGGCTCCGTTCGGAATGACACCAATTACGATTGATGCCACGTCATTCGCCCGGTCGCCTTCGTAGGAACGCAGCGTGCTGCGTCCCTACGCCCATAATGCAGCATGATCAAGCGTCATTGGTATGACAGGGACGTTCTAGGCGATCCCCTCGGCCTTCAGCATTGTCAGGGCGGCCGCGAAGGCGGTTGCAGTTGTCTGAATATCGGCACTGGAATGGGCTGCACTCACAAAGGCACTGCGCCCGCGCATCAAGTCAACCCCATTGAGTTGCAGCGCCATGCGTAGCGCATTGACCACCCGGGCGTCGCCCCCCCGTTTGATCGCCGCCAGTGGTGCGTGCAGGGGTGCTTCGCCAGGTGTGACCGAAAGACTGGGATCGGCAAACAGATGCACAATCGAGCCGTCCCCGTAGGCGGTGAAACCTGCTACCCCAAGCGCCTTGATCACCACATTCATGGCCGCACAGAGTTCGGTGCCACGGGCTGCTGCGATCGCCCCTGGTGCGCCGCTAGCAACCTGTTCGAGGCAGGCCACCCCGGCGGCGGACGAAAGCGGATTTGCGTTGTAGGTACCCTGATGGCGCACCCGACCACGGGCATCCCCATCGGCACTCACGAGCCGATCAAGGATCGCAGCGCGGCCAGTGATCGCCCCACCGGGCAACCCGCCGGCCAAGATCTTGGCCAGACACGTAAGATCGGCCACAATCTCGGCACGGGCAGCGGCCCCGCCTGGACTAAGCCGAAAACCCGTGACCACCTCATCACAGATCAGCAATACCTCGCGCTCGGCAGTCATGGCCCGCAGGGCAGGCAAAAAGCCAGCGGGGAGCGGAAGCGAGCCATAGGCTGCGCCGGTTGGCTCCAGGATCACTGCGGCCAGATCATCGTGGCGGGCTAGGGTCGCGGCGACCGCATCGAGATCGGCCGGCAGAGTGATCAGATTGCCAAGCAGTTCGACCGGCACACCCGCATTGGGATCATCGGGATCGGCCCCGGGTGCGACCCCATCGTGCCAGCCATGAAAATGGCCCTGGAAGCGCACAATTTTGGGGCGACGGGTAAAGGCCCGCGCCAGGCGCAACGCCAGCATGGTGGCCTCGGTCCCCGAAGCCGTAAAACGCACCCGTTCGGCCCCTGGCACAAGCTGTTGCACCAACTCGGCCCAACGCAACGCCAGCGGATTCTCGCCCCCGGCGTGGGTACCAAGGGCCAGTTGGGCCTGGGCCGCCGCAACAATCGCCGGGTCACCGTGGCCGAGCAACAAGGCCCCGTGGCCGCACCAGTAATCAATCAGGCGATTATCATCCACATCGTGCTTGTACGCGCCGCCCGCTCGTTCAATGAAAAGAGGGAATGGTGCAGCGGTCCGTCCGTCGTGAGTAACCCCACCCGGAAAGCGCTGGTGCGCTTCGGTCGCAAGGGCCGCCGAACGAGCGAACTGGGCGTGGTAACGCGCTTCAAGGCCTGATGTCATGTTACATTCCGTATTCAAGACGACGCACCAGCGGCCCGGGCAGGCCACACTCGACCATCTGACGCTGGGTTGTTGCAATCGCGTACTCAACCCGTTCGAAGGTCACGGTTGCATCGTTCGTATCGAGAATCGCATAGGCCGCCCGCGGATCCTGGTCACGGGGCTGGCCGACACTGCCGGGATTGATAAAGAAGCGGCACGGGCTACTCAGATCAATCACCCGATTGCGCGGCGGGTGGCGTTGCAGATCAGGCAAAAAGCGCTCCACTCGATCATAGCCTTCACGCTGCCGAAAGCCCATCTGGACGTGCGAGTGTCCAATAAAACAGACCTGCTGGTGAAAGCGTTCAAAATTGGCCTGGGCCGCCTCGGTCGAAAGCAAATACTCCCAGATTGGTTCACGCGGACTGCCATGGGCGATGAAAAATTGATCATCAATCGGCAGCATGGCCGGCAACTCTTCGAGCCAGGCCCGATGTTCAGCGCGCAACTGTTCACCATTCCAGAGGTTAGCTTTGCGGGCTTCGGGATTAAAATCACGCAGATCGATCTTGCCCAAACAGGCCTGGTCATGGTTGCCGGTAATCGCCACCTTGGCATGCTGCTGCATCAAGGCCACACACTCGTTGGGGCGTGGCCCATAGCCAATCGTATCCCCAAGGCACCAGATCGCATCAAAACTGCCTGCTGCGGCAAGTACGGCCTCGAGGGCCACGAGGTTGGAATGAATATCAGAAAGGATGACAATCCGCATAGAAACCCTACGTTACGTTGACGCTACCCACAGCCGGAGGCTATAATAGCGAGCGACCGCGCCCGCGCCGGAGCACCCACGCACTATGGTCGAGCCAACGGGCCACTGCCCCTATCTTGGGCTAAAACAGAATCAGGCGATCCGCTTTGCGTCGCCCACCACCGAGCACCGTTGTTATGCAGCGGGCCGGGCGCAGGAAATCCCGCTGATCCAGCAGGATTATCAGGCTACGTTTTGCCTTTCGCCAAACCACACTAAATGCCCATTATACACGGGCTCAGGCATGCCTTCAACGCCTGTTGTTGCGGCAAGTCGCCTTGATCCGATCACAGCTCCAGCCGGGGGTTTGCGTGGTTGGCTGGCGGGCTTACCCCTGCGCGATCGGCTGATCTATCTGGCCCTTGTGGGTTTTTTGGTCGTCATCTTGACGTTGTATGCGGTGACGGCGGTTGGGCTGTTTGGCGGGGGCGGGTTGTTTGGGGGCTGGTTTGGCGGGGGCGCACCGACTCCGCCAGTCGGCTTGACTCCGCCGCCCGCCACGAGCGAACTGTCAACCAGTACCGTGACGGCGTCAACCCCGACCAGTAGCGCTACGCCTACGCCAAGCGCTTCGGCGACGCCCGAACCGGTGACGCCTTCGGTAACGCCTACCGAAGTCTTGCCCACGATCGAGGCGATCACCTTTACGCCTGCACCACCCACCTTTACGCCGCGCCCCACCCCGCCGATCATCTTTTGGACCGCCACCCCCACCCCAACCGCATCTGATCTGACTCCGCTCCCGCCGGATGAGCCAACTCCCACCGAGGAGCCAGCGCCCCCGCCGGATGAGCCAACTCCCACCGAGGAGCCAGCGCCCCCGCCGACTGAGGAACCCCCGCCCCCGCCGCCGGCGGCCGAAGCCGCGGGCCGCCCGGCCGCCTTGACGGCGGGGGCGCACTTACGCGTGGGGCTGGGGGGGTTCCCGGGCCAATAGCCCCGTCGGCCGCTGCGCGGGGGGCCGCGCG
>JBLWKA010000023.1:15870-50680 GCA_048381555.1 Oscillochloridaceae bacterium umkhey_bin13 | reverse complement strand
GATGCGCGCCTGAACGAAGCTGGGCGCAAGCTTGATGTGCTGTTCTTTAACGCCTGTTTGATGGCCAACTTCGAGATTGCGGCCATGATGGCCCCCTTCGCCAACTTTATGGTGGCGAGTGCCGATCAGCTCTGGGTATTGACCTTCTACGAGCGCATCCTGGCCCGGCTGGGTAGCAATGGCCGCGACATGGCGGCCGGGATTACCGACGACTATAACGCCGCGCTGCAAGCCGTGATCCCGGATGTCTACCGTACCATGGTGGCGCTTGATCTGAGCCGGGTCGGTGCAGTCAATACCGCCCTGAATGCGCTCGCCGACGCGCTGCGCACCAATCAAACAGCCCTGCTTGAGGAACTGAAAAAGGTACGTCAAGACGTTCAAGTCTATGACTCCTCGGGCAACAACTTGCTTGACCAAGTGATTGACAATACCGGAGCGCTGACCAACCGCGAAGACGACGCCTTTGTCGATCTAGCCCATCTAGCGAATCTGTTGAGTCAGAACACCACATTGCCAACAGCGGTACGCCAGGCCGCAAGCAACCTGACCACAGCCTTGAACAGTATCATCGTCAAGAGTCTGTTGCGTTCGGGTAGCAATGATGAAGGAGCCAGACACGACTATGTAGCGGCGGCCCGAGGGCTGGCGATCTACTTCCCGAATGGCAACAACTTCGGTGATCAACCAACCTATAATGATCTCTACCTGAACCGGAGCCATCTGCAACCCTTTAGGAATACGAGTCAGTGGGACGAGTTCGTACGGGGATATATCAATGGGGTAATCGGACGCGGGCCAGGCTCGGTCGGGCGCGCCCCCGGCAGCGTAGGACGGGCGGGACGCCCGGTGAGTGGTCAGGGGATCCCCTTCCAGGGCCGGGTCTACCTACCATTAACCCGACGCTAAGCCCAACGGTGGTGCGCGCCCTGGGAATGCCTCGGACGTGCGCCACCGACGACCGGCCTCGTCTGTGAAAGTTGACAGACACCGTGAGCATGACTGAAGCGAACTTCGACCCCGAACTGCTGCCTTTTCTGGTCAGCTTTCTGCCACCCCGGGTTGCCCGGACGATCCTGAGCAACCCGGGGTACACCACCCACGCCGAGGCGGAACAGTTCCCGGCCGCCCTGTTAATGGCCGACATCTCGGGCTTTACCAGTCTGACCGAACGGCTGGCCGAACATCGCCCCGAAGGGGCCGAAGAACTGACGGCGCTGCTCAACCTCTATTTCCGGCGCATGATCGATCTGCTCAGTGCCGAAGGGGGCGAGGTGGTGCAGTTTAGTGGCGATGCCTTGCTGGCAACCTTTGCCCGGCCCGACGAAAGCCTGGCCGAGCATGTGCAACGGGCATGCCAGGCTGCCGCACAGATGCAGGCCGCGATGACCGAGTTCGGTACCCTAAGTACGAGCATCGGGCCGGTCGCCCTGGGCATGAAGATCATGATTGGGGCCGGCGAGATTGTCGCCCTTTCGATCGGGGGGGTACGCGGGCGCTGGCAATATATCATTGCCGGGCCACCGCTGGCGGCGATTGCCCAGGCCGCCGAGATGGCCAGCAGCGGGATGATCAAGCTTACCCCTGAAGCCGAGCAACTGCGGACTGATCACCCCCACCCGGCCCGCCCGCTCGAAAGCCTGGCCCTGCCAGATCCAACCCCTGAGCTGATCGAGGCGCTACGCACCCACGTTCCCGGCGCGATCAGCTATCGCCTCTTCGAAGGACAGTTCGGCTGGCTGGCCGAGTTGCGCCGGATGAGCATCGTCTTTCTAGGCATTGGCGGTCTGGAATACGACTCACCTGAACATCTAGGCTTCTTGCAAGAGGCGATGACCAAACTGCAATTGAAGATCTACAAGTATGAAGGGAGCCTCAACAAATTCCTGGTTGATGACAAGGGCACAATCAGCATCATTATCTTCGGGGCCCCACCCTTTGCCCACCACGACGATCCGCTACGGGCAGTCCGTTGTGCGCTCGAACTGCAAGAACTGGCCGAGCAGACCGGGCTACGCCTGGCGGTTGGCATTACCACCGGCCAGGTCTTTACCGGCCTGGTTGGCAGTGAACTCCGCCGTGAATACACGGTTATGGGCGATCCGGTCAACCTGGCGGCACGCTTGATGAAACGAGCCGGACGGGGCGGGATCTTCTGTGATCATACGACCTATCAGGCAACCCGCAACGACATCGACTGGGAGACCCTGACCCCGATCAGTGTGCGAGGGCGGGTCGCGGCGGTGCGCTGTTACCGCCCCCTGGGAACCCGGCGGTCGCGCGACCGGGTCATCAATGAGCAACCGCTGATTGGGCGCATGGCGGAACAATCCCAGATGCGGGCCAACCTGTCCGCTGCGATCACAGGCCAGACCCGCGTCTTGATGCTTGAGGGCGAAGCCGGGATTGGCAAAACCCGCCTGTTTTATGACCTGGTTCGTTATGCCGCCGAACACGATCTGGTTACGCTGTATGGGAGTGGCCACTCGATTGATCACGAGACCCCGTACCGAGCCTGGAGCGAGATCTTTAGCGCCTACTTTGACCTTGATCGGCTGGCCGATGCCCCCCTGGAGCAGCAGTGCGCCCGGGTGATCGAACGCCTGCACGAGATTGCCCCGGAACTGTTGGAGCGAGCCGCGCTGCTCAACGACCTGCTAAACCTGGGTTTGCCGGAAAGTGACCTGGTGCGCTCACTCGATCCCCGCTTGCGCCAGGCCAGTCTGACCGCCCTGCTGATTGATCTGCTCACGCTCTGGGCCAGTGAACAACCCCTGGTACTGGCGCTCGAAGATGCCCAGTGGCTCGATCCGCTTTCGTGGAAACTGGCCGAGCGGATTGCCCGCACCCTTGATAACGTGCCCCTGTTGCTCGTGATTATCCATCAACCACTTGGGACACTGCCGCATGATCACGCTCTGGTACGCCTACGCCAGTTTGCCAGTGCCGAACGCATGGTGTTGGCCCCGATGGCCGCCGAGGAGGTGGTCGAGGTCGCGGCGTTGCGGCTCGGGGCCAGCAGTCTGCCGCCTGCTGTCGCCAAACTGATCAGCCAGACTGCCAGTGGCAATCCATTTGTCGCCGAAGAACTGGCGGTCAACCTGCTCGAAACCGCAGCCATCCGCATGAGCGATGGCGAATGTCTGCAGCAGCACGATTTGAGCCGTCTCGAGATCCCTGATAATGTCGAACGCCTGGTGCTCAGTCGGCTTGATCGCCTCGGCCCCACCGAACAACTGACCCTTAAAGTGGCTGCAGTGATCGGGCGGGTCTTTGACGCGATGATTCTCGAGTCAATCTACCCGGCGCGACTCGATCAGCATGGTCTGCACCCGACCCTTGATCGGCTCGTCAGTGTCGAGATGCTGAGCACACTGCAGAGCTACAGCCAGTTCCGTACCCATGCCTTTAAACAGGCGATTACCCACGAGGTTGCCTATAGCACCTTGTTGCACGCCCAGCGCCGGACCCTGCATGAGCAGGTAGCACACTTTTACGAACAGCGCCCGGTCGAAGAGCAGCCCGAGTTGTATGCGCTGCTGGTGCATCACTGGCACCATGCCGGTCATCACGAGCGTGAACTGCACTATGCGGTGCTGGCGGCCCAGAAGTTTGCCGCCGAGTATGCCAACCAGGCCGCCTTGAGCCATCTCAACCGGGCGCTGGAATTAACGCGTGATTCTGTCCAACGTGGCGAACTGCTCTGGCAGACCTTGCACCTGCACGAGCGCACCGGTCAGCGTGAGCGCCAGCGCGAAGATCTAGCGTGCCTCGAAGTCCTGGCTGAGCAGCAGGGTGATCAGACGGCCCAGGCCCGGGTTGCAAATGCGTGGGCCGACTACTATTTGCAGATCAGTGACTATCCGGCGGCCAGGGCGGTGCTTGATCAGGCCCGGAGTCTAACCCTGGCGACCGATCAGGTCAATCAGGCCCGTACCCAGACTCTGTTGGGCAAGATCGACGAGTACGAAGGTGATTATCGTACGGCCCGCCACTTTTTCGGGCAAGCCCTGGCAAGTTATCGTAGCCTTGAAGATCAGCGGGGTGTAGCAGCCAATCTGCAGAACCTTGGCAATGCCTGGTGGTACCTGGGTGATTATGCGATTGCCCATAACTACGATCTTGAGGCCCTGGCGATTATGCGCACGCTGGGTGATCGGGGCGGCGAAGCGGTCAGCCTGAACAATATTGCCCAATCCGAGCTACGACGGGGTAATCTGAGCACCGCTCGCACCTATTGTGAGCAGGCCCTTGCCGTGGCGCGGGCGATTGGGGATCGGGGCAGCGAGGCCTTTAGCCAGGCGGTACTCGCCGAGAGTTATCTGGTTGGGGGTGATTATCCAGCGGCGATCAATTATTTTGCCCAGGCGATACCGCTGCTACGGGCAGTGGGCGAACGGCGACGTGAAGCCAATTGCTTGAATGTGCTTGGTCAGGTCTATCGTGATCTCGGCAATCGGAGCGAAGCCCACAAGTGCTGTAGCCAGGCCCTGAACCTCCAGTTAGCGATTGGGGAACGTAGTTACGCGGCCTACTCGTGCCTCAACCTTTGTTCGGTCACGGCTGACGATGATCCGACGGTGGCCCAGGCTTACTGTAGCCAGGCCCTCGCCCTCGCCCGCGAACTGCACAATCAGGATGCCGAGGCCTATGCCCTGGCCTACCGGGCCTGGTTAGCCGAACGGGCAGGCAACTGGCAAGCCGCGACTGCCGATTATCAGGCCGCGCTGGCGATCCGGGGCGATAACCAGGCCGCAGCCTGCGAAGACCAAGCCGGACTGATCCGCGTTGCGCTAGCCCAAGACGATCAGGCTGCCCTCGCCCAATGGCTCAGCGTCTGTACGGCGTATCTGGCAACCAATGAGCCGCTGGGGATTGAGTTTCCGGTGAGGCTTTATCTGAGTCTTGGTGATGGCTATGCGGCGCAGGCCAACCATGACCAGGCCACCCACTGGTATACAACGGCCTACAGCTTGCTCACAAGCCGTGCCACTGCGATCAGCGATCCGGTGATGCGCAACCAGTTCTTGAACGCCAGCCCGGAGCACCGCCGAGCATTTAATACTCCGGCACAATCAGGCCAATCCTGATCGCATAGCGCACCAGTCCGGCCACATCGTGGATGTTCAGGCGCTCCATCAAGAGGGTGCGGTGGGTTTCGACGGTCTTGACACTGATCGTCAGGGTTTTGGCAATCTCGCGGGTGGTCCGCCCTTCGGCAATCAGGCGCAGCACTTCGCGTTGGCGTGGCGTGAGCAGATCATCGGCATCGTCCTCGCTACTCAGGCGGCGCACATAATCATTGATCACATGCTTCGAGACGGCCGGGGTCAGGTAGGTTTCGCCGCGCATCACGGCCCGCAGCGCTAACTCAAGCTCGGCCAGGCTGGCGTCTTTCAAGAGGTAGCCGCGGGCCCCGGCCCGCAGGGCCTGTTCGACATAGGCTTCATTGCCAAACATCGAGAGCATCACCACATGGATGTGGGGAAAACGCTGCTGCAGCACCGCCGCCAATTCGATCCCATTCATCTGAGCCATGGCAATATCAAGCAGGATCAGATCAGGGGCTAATTGCTGTTCAAGCAGCGCCAGGGCCTCACTTCCCGAACCAGCCTCGGCCAGGACTTCGAGGTTTGGCAACTGCTCAATCAAGGCCCTGATGCCCTTGCGCACCAGGGTATGATCATCAACAAGCATGACCCGAATGGTACCATTGGCGGTCATCGTGCTGTACCTTTGCCTGTACGGCGTACGTTACACCGGTTTGACACATAAAACGTTGTCGTGTGGTACGGGCTTCGAAGCAGGGTTCAGCCCTTCCGCCAGGAGCTGCGGGTGCGGGAAGGGGTTTTAAGTGTAGCACAGCCACCTGGGTTATGGAAGTGTGTAAGATCGCAACCTGATGTCATGGCAATTGACTCTCATAACGCTCCTTTGGTATACTTGAGGTCTCAAAAAGCATTTTAACGGCTAGAATGAGAGCAGTTCGCGTTTGGCAACCCCACAGGTCATTGTCGGCCACCTCGCGCCGGATCTTGACTGTCTGGTCGCAATCTGGATCCTGGTGCGTTTTGGCAAGACAAACGAAGCCCAATTAGAATTTGTCGCGGCTGGTCGTACCTGGCAAGATGCGCCCGCTGACGCTGATCCGGCGATTATTCATGTTGATACCGGCGGCGGGCAGTATGATCATCATCATATTGCCGACCCAACCCTGAGCGCAGCCGAGTTGGTACGGCGGGCGATTGCCCCCGGCGATGAGGCCCTGAGTCGCCTGGTCGAGCAGGTCACGCGGATTGATCATGCCGATACGACGGGCGGGCGGCAGGCGGTCTTTTTTAATATTACCGACCTGATCGCAGGCTATAACGCACTCTACCCGAATCGGCCGCACCATGTTGCCCAGGCCATGCTGCCGAACCTTGATGCCTGGTACGAACACGAGCAGCGTCAATTACGGCTCGAACGGGCCTTCCTGCGGCGCATGGAGTTCCAGACCCGCTGGGGGCTTGGCATTGCGATGGCGAGTGATGATGGCGGATCGAGTCGCCTGGCCTATAGTCACGGGGCGGTGCTGTATGCCTACCGCGACCGCCGAGGCTATATGGGCATCGCCGCCCAGAGCCGCTCAACGGTTGATCTGGAACCGGTCTTCCACGATCTGAAGCGCCTCGATGCCCACGCCGACTGGTACCTGCACCCCAACCATCGCCTGCTGCTCTGTGGTACGCCCAAGGCCCCACCGCGGGTACCTTCGGCCCTATCGCTGGCCGAACTGGTGGATGTGCTGAAACGGCGCTAATTAAACAGAGCTATGAGGGGTATTGGGGCGGCTACGCCGCCCCAATACCCCTCATGACAATTACCGTTGATGATGCAGCATTCTTGTCATTCCGAACGGAGCCGCAGGCGAAGTGAGGAATCCCGGCGGTGATGCGCTTGAGGCCGGGACCCTTCGCTAGTGCTCCTAATGACATATCGGATGTCATCCCAGCATCACTGGCCGACGGGCCATAGGATACTCAGGGTGACAACCCCTGGTTCTTTCCCCACCACTGGCCTGCGGACCATAGCATACTCAGGGTGACAGGTATGCCGCGTCTTCAAAAGCAATTGGTATCATATCTATACTTTAATCGTCTTCTTCTAACGCGAGTTCAGCCGTCACCAGGGTTCGTAACCGTTCCAAGGCACGGTGTTGCAACGATTTGATGGCACCGACACTGCATCCAAGCTGGCGGGCGGTCTCATCAAGCGAGAGGCCGTAACTGGTGCGGAGGAGCAAGACCTGACGGTGGCGCTCGTTCAGTTGGGCCATGGCCCGGCTCACTACAGCACAAGCATTACTCTGATCGAGCAGTTCGTCGGGGCCAGCGACCGCCAGGGCCTCGGGATCGAGGGTCGCGGTTGCATAATGACCGCTGCGCCGCAGGCAATCAACGGTGCGCGCGTTCGCAATACTGTAGAGCCAGGCCCCAATTGACCAACCCCGCTCTTCGTAGCGATCAATCCCTTCCAACATGCGCACAAAAACGTCGGCCTGCAGATCACGCGCTAACTCGGCATCGCCGACGCGATAATAGATGTAACGGTAGATCTCGGGAGCATACCGCTCGTAGATCGCGGTGAGGGCCTGCGGATCGGCGTGCTGGGCCTGGTAGATAGTGTCGTGGTGCAATGGGGCCACAGTCATGACAGGTTCCTTATGCGGATGAGGGATCGGGAATCATTCGTTTTCGGCTTCTTTTTTGACCCTTAACGCCGATCCTCTGACGGTTCGGGCTAAGCATACAACCTGAGCACGATCAGCAGAGTACCTGCTCTGTAATCGCACTGTGACAGTTTGGTAGGCCGGATTGGTGTGCTACAATGCAAACCGCTTTCTACACACCACCTGCTGCTTCAGATTGAGGATATAGATATGGCGAATCCTTTTACGATGTCGTCTGACGAATTTAGCCTGCGCGGTGGCAACGATAATGTTGAACTGCTCAAGGCATGGGCCGGCACAACCCTCGCCTTTGCGATTGTGCAAACCGGGGCTGGCAACCTGTTTACGAGCCAGTTCCTGAGCAATCTGCTGATTTCGGCGCTTGTGTGTGGGCTAGGCTTTGTCTTTCACGAACTGGCCCACCGCGTAGTGGCCCGCAACTATGGGGCCGAGGCGCACTTTATTGCCAACAACCCGTGGCTCTTGATCTCGATTGTTTTGTCATTTACGGGCTTTTTTATCGCCGCACCGGGGGCGGTCTGGCATCGCGGCTACCTGACGCCGCGCCAGAGTGGCCTGATCGCGTTAGCTGGCCCGGTCACCAATCTGGTGCTCTCGGTGATCTTTTTGATCGCGCTGATCGGGATCAGTGTGCTGCCCATCCCCGTGCCGATCTGGGCCTTTACGACCTGTTATATTGGCTTCAAATTCAATGCCTGGCTCGGATTGTTCAATATGATCCCGGCTGGCCCCTTTGACGGGGCGAAGGTCCTGGCCTGGGATTGGCGGGTCTTTGGAGTCACGGTTGCGGTTGGGATTGCGCTGGCGTTTGTGATTAGCGACCGGATGATCCTCGATTTGATCCGCTCATTGCAAGGGTTTTAGCCGATTTTAGCTTTTAGCTTTTGGCTTTTGGATTGTTCTTTTCGGATTGCGAGAGGAAGGAATACCACCGATGCGGACACCGATTCTGGCCGGAAACTGGAAGATGTACAAAACCGTCGGCGAGGCAGTTGATCTAGTGAAGGGTTTGCTCGCCGGACTGGATGGAGTCAGTGGCCGCGAAGTTGTGATCTGTCCGCCTTTTACGGCGCTGTATGCGCTGCGGCCCTTGCTGGTTGGCACCAGTTTGGGGTTGGGGGCGCAGGATCTGCACCACGAACCACAAGGGGCCTTCACCGGCGCAATTGCGGCAGGTATGCTCACTGATGTGGGCTGCCGCTATGTGATCATCGGCCATAGCGAGCGCCGCCAGTATTTTGGCGAGACCGATGCGAGTGTGAACCAGAAGATCCAGGCCGCGCTGGCAGCCAATCTGACCCCGATTGTCTGTGTCGGTGAACTGAAGAGCGAACGCGACGCCGGCCAGGCCGAAACGGTGGTGGCCCGCCAGATCGCGGGCGGCTTGGCCGGCCTGAGCCCCGAAGCGGCCCAGCGGCTAGTGATCGCTTACGAGCCGGTCTGGGCGATTGGCACCGGCGATACCGCCACGCCTGATGATGCCCAGGCCATGCACGCGGCGATTCGCGGCCTCTTGGCCGAGCACTTCGGAGCCGCAACCGCCGACAGGGTGCGCATCCAGTATGGTGGCAGCGTCAAGCCCGACAATATTGACGAACTGATGGCCATGCCCGATATTGACGGTGCCCTAGTCGGTGGAGCTTCACTCAAGGCCGAGAGCTTCCTGCGCATCGTCAAGTTCCAGTAGCAAGGGGCCTATGTCTATTGAGATCGTGCTAATTTTGGCCCTGATTGTGGCGAATGGGGTCTTCGCAGGCACCGAACTCGCCATTCTTGGGGCCAAACGTAGTCGGTTAGAAGAAAAGGCTGACGATGGCGATGCCGGAGCCAAGGCGGCCCTTGCCTTGCAGGATGATCCGAACCGCTTTTTGTCAGCCGTCCAGATTGGCATCACCTTGATCGGGGTCTTAACCGGGGCGTTTGGTGGGGCCAGCATCGCCACCCAATTGACGCCGCTCTTCAGTGAGCTACCGGTGATCGGCCCTTATGCCTATTCGGTCGCCTTCGGGTTGGTGGTGATCACGATCACCTATTTGACCCTGGTGTTTGGCGAATTGGTGCCCAAACGGATTGCGCTGCTGCGCCCCGAGGGCTACGCGACGACTGTAGCCGCACCCCTTAGCTTCGTCGCGCTCCTCGCCACTCCATTGATGAGCCTGCTCGCCGCTTCGACCCAACTGGTGCTACGACTGATCGGCCTTGGCAACGCGGTTGAAAACCAGGTGACTGAGGATAATATTCGGGCGTTGGTGCGCGAAGGGGCCGAAGATGGCACCGTCAATCCCGAAGAACAACAGTTTATCGAGAGTATCTTCCGGTTTAGTGATCGGGCCGTGCGCAATATTATGACCCCGCGCCGCGAGGTCGAGATGGTCGAGGCCAATGCACCGCTGGGTGACGTGATTGACGAACTGCTCGAAAGCGGCTATTCACGCTTTCCAGTCTACGAAGATAATCCCGACCAGATTGTGGGTATCGTCCATGTGCGTGATCTGCTGCGCCTCTACCGGAGCGAAGGCCGTGACGTGCCGGTACGCGCCGCGATCTCCCCGCCGCTGTATGTCTCGGAGCATAGTCGTGCTTCGGCGCTGCTGGCGACCTTTCGCAAGGGCCGTCGCCATATGGCGGTGGTGATCGGCGAACTTGGCGGGGTCGAAGGGGTGGTCACACTCGAAGATGTGCTCGAAGAGATCGTCGGCGAAATTGACGACGAGTTTGATGATGCCTCGACCGAACCAGTTGTGCGCCGTGACGATGGTTCGCTGTTAGTCGAAGGTTCCTTACCGATCGATGAACTCAAGCAACTGCTTGATGTGGAAGAACTGCCCGACGAAACGACCTATCGCTACGATACGCTCGCCGGGTTTGTGATCACCCTGATCGGGCGCATTCCCCGGGCCGGTGACCATGCCAGTTGGCAGGGCTGGCGCTTCGAGGTGATGGATATGGATGGGTTGCGGGTAGACAAGGTATTGATCATGCAGGAAGCAGTCAGCGAAGCCGAATAAGTTAGGCTGCGTTGACAAAACCGTCCTACGCCGCTACACTACACATCAATCCTGAGCATCCTCAAAAGCCCGTATTGAGCGCTACGCTGCGCAATGGATGCGCCGTTGCGTCATACCTGATCCTCCGCCAGCCGAACGACAACGCTGTCCCGGCTCCCTTCCAGCGTTGGCCTCGTTTGCCGTCGTTGTTCCCTCTGACTCTGGCGGAGGTTGTTTTGGCATATCCCGCAGCATCGGTTCCCAATCCGTTCGGCCGCAACCTGCGCACGCTGCTCCGGCGTAGTCTGCCGGTGCTGGGCGTGATCACGGCCTTGCTGCTGCTCTGGGAAGGGAGCAAACTGCTCTTTGGGATCTCGGATCAGCGCCTGCCCCACCTGAGTGCGATCGTCGAAACAATGTTTAGCCGCACGCAGGGGGGGAGCGGGCCACTGCTGATCACGCAGATGCTGCTCAATGCCTGGGCTACCTTTCGCACCGCGCTGGGCGGCTTTGTGCTTGGCTCGCTGCTCGGCTTTAGTCTGGCAATTCTGTTCACCCAACTGCCGATCCTCGAACGCGGCCTGATGCCCTATGTGGTTGGTTCGCAAATGGTGCCGATCCTGGCGATTGCGCCGATGGTGGTGGTAGGCATGGGCAGCCTGGGGGCGGCACCTTGGACCGCCAAAGTGCTGGTTGCGGCCTACCTAAGCTTCTTCCCAGTGACGATTGGCATGCTGCGCGGGCTGCGCTCAGCCTCGCCCCAGAGCCTGGATTTGATGCGTTCGTACGCTGCCAATCCGTTGCAGACCTTCTGGAAACTGCGCCTGCCCGCTTCGTTGCCCTATCTGTTCGCCGCGCTCAAGGTTGCCGCCTCGGCCAGTGTGATCGGGGCGATTGTGGCCGAACTGCCCGCCGGGAGCCGCGAAGGCATTGGGGTGATGATCCTGAATGCGGCCCAGTTCTACAATTCACGCCCCCCGGCCCTGTTCCTGGCCATTCTGGTCGCTGGCTTGCTGGGGGTCGCCTTCTATAGTCTGGTCGCCCTCGCCGAATGGTGGATCGTGCGGATTCATCGCCCGCAGATAGATGACGTGTGAGGAGTAAGTCCATCAAATCGTTTGTCGATCTGTTCGCGCAAAGCCGCTAAGCCGCTAAGCCGCCAAATCGTTTGTCGATCTGTTCGCGCAAAGCCGCACGTCGTTGATCGTTTGCCGCACGCTAAGCCGCCAAATCGTTGGTCGTTTGTCTCGCGCTAAGTCGCTAAGTCGTTGGTCGTTTGCCGCACGCTAAGCCGCCAAATCGTTGGTCGTTTGTCTCGCGCTAAGTCGCTAAGCCGCAGAAAACGCAAAGTTTTTTAACGCATCGCATCACACGATGGTAATCGAGGCATTATGAGCATCGCAGAACCGATTATTGAGTTTGAGCGGGTGAGCAAGATCTATGCGAGTGGGGCTGGCCCGGTCACGGCGCTACACGAGGTGAGTTTGCAGATTGGGGCCGGTGAGTTCATCGCGCTGATCGGGCCATCGGGCTGTGGCAAGAGTACGCTCATGCGCCTGATTGGTGACCTGGAACAGCCCAGCAGTGGCAACTTGCGCGTGAAGGCCAAAAGCCCAGCCCAGGCCCGCCGGGATCGTGATTATGGGATTGTCTTTCAGGCCCCGGTGCTGTATGAGTGGCGCACGATCAGCCGCAATGTCGAATTGCCGCTCGAAATTATGGGCCGCACCAAGGCCGAACGCCACGAGCGTTCGCAGAGCCTGTTGCGCATGGTTGGTCTGGGTGAATTTGGCGATGCCTATCCGCACCAACTCTCGGGTGGTATGCAGCAGCGGGCCAGTATCGCCCGCGCACTGTCGTTTGCGCCCTCGATCCTGCTCATGGACGAACCGTTTGGGGCGCTTGACGAGATTACCCGCGAGCGCTTGCAACTCGAACTGCTCAGCATCTGGGCCACCGCCGAGCCACGCCCCACCGTGATCTTTGTCACCCATAGTATTCCCGAGGCGGTTTTTCTGGCCGACCGAGTCGTGGTCATGTCGCCGCGCCCAGGTCGGGTGCAGCGCATCGTGCCGGTGGATCTGCCCCGGCCGCGTTCGTTCGAGACCCGCGAAGAGCAACAGTTTTTTGCGCTGGTCACCGAGGTACGCGAGTGCCTGCGGGCGATGGAGGTCGGATGAAGCTTGCTGCCACCAATTTGGTGCCGAGCGTCGGGCGTCCTGATCTACAGCGCTGGTTGCATGCGCTCTGGCCGCCGCTGCTCACCTTTGTGCTGGCGCTGGGACTCTGGGAAGGGGCGGTACGCGGCTTTGGCATTCCGCTTTACCTATTACCGGCCCCCAGCCAAATTTTGGCAACCTTCCTCGAACGGCCTGGCTTCCTGTTCAGCATTGGTCTGGTCACCTTCGGCAATGCGCTGGCGGGCTGCCTGATCGGCTGTACCCTCGGCTGTCTGGTGGCGGCGGCCTGTGTACGCTGGCCGATCGCGGCCGATGGGTTAGTGCCGCTCGCCGTCGCGGCCAGTGCCGTCCCGATCATCGCGCTCTCACCCTTGATGGGCATCTGGCTCGGCAGTATCAGCCCGGCCTCGAAGATTGCAGTCGTGGCGGTGATGACCTTCTTTCCGACCCTGGTCGGGGTCTACAAGGGGCTCAGTTCGCCCCGCGCCGACGCCCTGCTCCTGATGCGCTCGTATGCGGCTTCGCAGCGCACGGTCTTTCTGAAGTTGCGGATTCCGGCCGCGCTGCCCTTCTTCTTCAATGCGCTGCGCCTCTGTACCACCCTGAGTATGATCGGCGCAGTGGTAGCCGAATTTTTTGGTGGCCCGCGCAATGCGCTTGGGGTCTATATCAAAACTCAGGCCGGGATTCTGCGCACCCGCGAAGCCTGGTCAGCGATTCTGGTGGCGTGTTTGTTTGGCTTGGCGTTTTACCTCGCCGTGGTGGTGATCGAACGGGCGGTGATGCCTTGGCGAAGGCGATCATAAGTACTTCGGGCAATGAGGCCCACCGGCAATGGGGCAGCCGGTTCGAATGAAAGGAGGTTCCCAGCACGCAAAGCGGCGCACTTCTGTGATCCGTGGTCTCTCAATAAGGAGGTTCTGAGGTGTTGATTCGTAGCCGTCTGCTCATCGTGACGTTGCTCGCCACCCTATTGCTCGCCGCATGTGGCCAGGCTCCCGCCGCGCCCGCCCCGGCCCCAGATGCTCCCGCTGCTGCCACCGCCGACAAGGTCACGCTCCAACTGAAGTGGGTACCCCAGGCCCAGTTCGCCGGGTACTTCGCTGCGCTCGACCAGGGTTTTTATGCCGAAGAAGGGCTTGAGGTAACGATTGCGCCCGGTGGCCCCGACATTGTGCCCGAACAGGTCGTCGCCAGTGGGCGGGCCGAGTTCGGCATCAACTGGATGGCGAGCCTGCTCTCGACCCGCGAGCAAGGCGTACCGCTGGTGAACATCGCCCAGATCTTCACCCGCGCCGGGATGCGCCAACTCTCGTGGAAGGACGAGGGCCTGAACTCGCCTGCCGATCTGGCCGGGCGTGATGTGGCGGTCTGGTTCGGTGGCAACGAGTACAACCTGCTTGCGACGCTCGCGAAGTATGGGATTGATCGTGATACTGGCCTGAACCTGGTGCAGCAACCCTTCGATATGAACCTGCTGCTCAACCGCGAGGTCGACTCGGCCGCCGCGATGACCTACAATGAGTTGTACCAAGTTTTGAGTGCCGGCCACACGATTGAGGAGTTGAACATTCTCGACTACAACGCCGAGGGGACGGCGATGCCCGAGGATGGGATCTTTGTGAGTGCCGATTGGCTGAATGCCGATCCCAAAAACGCCGACATCGCCGCCCGCTTCCTGCGCGCCTCGTTCAAGGGTTGGGCCTTCTGCCGCGACAATGTGGACGCCTGTGTGCAGATCGTGCTGAAGCAGGACAGCGGCGGCGTGATGACCGCCGAAGCCCAGACCTGGCAGATGGATGAGGTCAACAAACTGGTCTGGGGTGACCCGATTGATCCGAGCCTGAAGATTGGCTACCTGGAGCCGTCGCTGTTCGAGTTTGCGGCTGCCACCGCGTTGGAATTTGGGGTGATTAGCCAGCCCGCCAGTACGGAAGCCTATACCCATGCGATTTGGGAGGCAGCAACCAAATAGGTTAGGAGGCGATACGGCGCACGCGAAGGGTGTGCCGTGTCGCCCAACCAGGAAAAAGCTATGGAATTCGCCATCACGTTGAAACTCGATCTATCCCCAACCAACTGTGTGAGCCTGACCCAACAGGCCGAGGCAGCCGGGTTCAGTTATGGCTGGGTCTTCGACTCGCATGTGCTTTGGCAAGATCCCTACCCGCTGCTGACCCTGATGGCCAGCAATACCACGGCCATGCGCCTGGGCACCTGTGTCACCAATCCGGCAGTCCGCGACGTAACCGTCACAGCAAGCAGCCTGGCGACCCTGAACCGCATCTCGGGCGGGCGCATGGTGCTGGGCATTGGGCGGGGCGACAGTTCGCGCCGGGTCTTGGGCAAAAAACCAACCACCCTGGCCGATCTCGAAGTCGCCGCGCTGAAGATCCGTTCGCTGGCGACCGGGCGCGAAGCCGAACACGACGGGCAGGCGGTGCGTTTGCCATGGGCTTGCCAGGACGCCTGCGGCCCGGCCTGTGCCACCAACTGCGACCCGGAACCGAACCTGCCGATCTGGATCGCCGCCTACGGCCCCAAAGCGCTGCACCTGACCGGACGGATCGCCGATGGGGTGATTTTGCAATTTGCCGACCCGGATCTCATTCAGTGGTGCCTGAGCTTTGTCCATGCCGGGGCACGCGAGGCCGGACGCGATCCGGCGAGCATCAAGGTGATGGCGGCCGCCCCGGTCTGGGTCAGCGACGATCTTGCCACGGCCCGCGACCGGGTGCGCTGGTTCCCGGCCCTGGTCTCGAACCATGTGGTTGATCTGCTCTCGCGGTACGACCCGGCGACCCTGCCTGCGGCCCTGACCCAGTATGTGAGCCAGCGCGCCGGGTACGATTATCACAAGCACGCCGAAGTTGGTTCATCGAATGCGGCCTTCGTCAGCGACGAGGTCGTTGATCGTTTCTGTATCGTTGGCCCACCCGAAGAACAGCGCCGCCGTTTGGCCGAGCTGGCCGCCGTTGGCGTAGACCAGTTTAATATTTACCTGATGTCCGGCGACGAAGAAGCCTGTTTAGATGTGTATGGCAAGGCCGTAGTGCCGACGTTTGCTTGACGCGATACGCCCTCACCCCGCCACTGCACGGGTTGTACGGCGTTGTGATGCATGATTCGCCCTCACCCCCTGTCCCCAGAGGGGGAACTCCGAGGCGAGGCTGTGCCGTTCTGATGCCGTCCGAGGTATCTATGCAGGTTTACGGTTTGGCCCAGGCCCAGCGACGGCCACCCATCTAGGCTCCAGAAGTTCACGGTTTGGCCCAGGCCCAGCGGCGGCCCACCCATCTAGGCTCCAGAAGTTTACGGGTTGGCCCAGGCCCAACGGAGGCCAGGCACCACCCAGGCCCCAAAGGTTCACGGTTCGGCACGTGGGCATGGGAGTACATGGTACTCCCAATCTCTTTCCGAGTGGTTCGCGTGCGCGAACCACTCGGTACCACCCAAGGAACAACAACCATGACCACAGTGATCAAAGGCGGCACCGTCGTCACGGCGGGAGATACGTTTACGGCAGATGTGTTGATCGAGGGCGAGCGGATCATCGCGGTCGGCGAGGGGCTGAGTGGTGATACCGTGCTTGATGCGAGTGGTGCGTATGTGATTCCGGGCGCGATTGATGTGCATACGCACCTCGATATGCCCTTCGGTGGTACGGTTTCGTCCGATGATTTTTTTACCGGCCATCGGGCTGCCGCCTTTGGTGGTACGACCATGCATATTGACTTTGCCATCCAGCCCAAAGGGGCCAGCCTGCGCGAAACGCTGGACCTCTGGCATGGCCGGGCGGCGGGCAAGGCCGCGATTGACTACGGCTTCCACGTCGCGGTCACCGACCTCAACCCGGCAGTGATGGCCGAGATGCCGCAGTGCCTTGATTACGGCACGCCGAGTATGAAGCTGTTTATGGCTTACAAAGGGGTGCTTCAGGTTGATGATGCCACGCTCTTTCAGGCGATGCAGCAGGCCGCCCGCCATAAACTGTTAATCATGGTGCATGCCGAAAATGGCGACGCAATCGAAATTCTGGTCAACGAGGCGCTGGCGGCGGGCAATCATCACCCGAAGTACCACGCCCTGACCCGGCCCGCCGAACTCGAAGCCGAAGCGACCGCCCGCGCCGTGCGCCTCGCCGAAGTGGCCGGTGCGCCACTCTATGTGGTCCACCTGACCAATGCCGGGGCGCTCGAAGCGGTACGCCTGGCCCGTGCCCGTGGCCTGAGCCACCAGATCTTTGCCGAGACCTGCACCCAATATTTCTTCTTCACCAAAGACGACCTGGCCCGTGAAGGCTTCGAAGGGGCCAAGTGGGTCTGCTCGCCACCCTTCCGCGAACCCGCCGACCAGGTTGCACTTTGGCAGGGGATCGCCGACAACAGCCTGCAGGTCGTTTCGACCGACCATTGCCCGTTCTGGTTCGAGGGTGGCAAGGACGGACGCACCCCCGGCAAAGAGTTGGGCCGCGAGAGTTTTGCCAAAATCCCGAATGGCTGCCCCGGGATCGAAGAACGGGTCATGCTGCTCTATCACTATGGCGTACGTACGGGCAAGATCTCGCTCAACCGCTGGGTTGAACTAACCAGCACCAATCCGGCCAAACTGTTTGGCTGCTACCCACGCAAGGGCGCGGTGGCACCGGGGGCCGACGCCGACCTGGTGATCTGGGATCCTAATACAACCCGCACGCTCAGTGCGGCCAGTCTACACCAGCGCACCGACTACACCCTCTACGAGGGCTGGGAAGTCACGGGTGCGCCGCGCACAGTGCTCAGTCGAGGCAAGGTGATCGTCGAGGGCGACGCGTGGCTGGGCGAAGCCGGCAGCGGCCAATTCATTCCGCGCCGGGGGTTTGGGTTATGATTTTTTGAGAGTTTTTGCTGTTGGCTTGTGCTTGCCCTTTTCCCCCCACCCCCCCGGCCACCCTCCCCCTCAAGGGGGGAGGGGCTGGGGGGGTGGGGGGAAAGGGACGGCAGTAGCACCAAGGAATCAATTATGTCAACACTTAACCCTCATCGAACACTCGCCGAACTGAAAGAACTACGGGCCATGACTGGCGACGCCGAGGGTGCCCAACGGGTGGCCTGGACGGACACCTGGGCCAAAGCCCGCACGTGGCTACGGGCCAAATTGGCCGAACTGCCGGTCGAGGTCACCACCGACGAGGCGGGCAATCTCTGGGCGACGTTGCCGGGGGCTTCAGAGCAAGCGTTACTGATCGGCGGGCACATCGACTCGGTGCCGAATGGCGGCTGGCTCGATGGTTGTCTGAATACGCTGGCGGGACTAGAAGTGCTGCGCCGGATTGCGGCGGGCGGCACCCCACCGGTGACCGTGCGCCTGGTGGATTGGGCCGACGAAGAAGGGGCCAGGTTCGGGCGCAGTCTGGTCGGATCGAGCGCCTTTTCGGGCACGCTCGACCCCGAAGATCTGCTTGAACTGCATGATCGGGCCGGCACGCCTATGCCCGAAGCCCTGGCTGCCCATGGCGTTGATCTGCGTACGATGCTCGGAGCACGTGTGCAACAGGCCAACGCTGCCGCGTACCTGGAACTGCATATCGAGCAGGGGCCAGTGCTCGAAAGTATGGGCCTGCCACTCGGGGTGGTACTCGGCACCTTCGGCGTCGAACGCCACCGCATCACCTGGCACGGCCAGGCCGCCCATTCTGGCTCGACCCCGATGAACCGGCGCAAAGATGCGCTGGCAGGCGCGGCCAAACTGGCGCTGTACATCCGCGAGATCGCCCGCGAAGTTGGCGACGGCGCGGTCTGCACCTCGGGCGGGGTGGTCTGCAAACCGGGGATTGTGACCTCGGTGGTCGAAACCGCCGAGCAGTTGTTGGATCAGCGCCACCTTGATGGGGCCAAACTGAACCAGATGCTGACCATGGCCAAAGAGGCCAGCCAACGCTTTGCGGCCGAGGAAAACATTAGCGTCAACTGGGAACCACTCTGGCGGATTGATCCGATCCCCTTCCACCCCGAACTGATCGAACTGGCCGAGCAGGCCATTCTGGCAACCTGTGGCAGTTGTCATCGCCTGCCGAGTGGGCCGCTGCATGATGCGGCCGAAGTGGCGCGGGCGGGCATTCCCACCGTCATGCTCTTCGTGCAGAGCCTGCGTGGCATCTCGCACAACAAGATCGAAGATACGCTCGAAGAACACATCTTGCTCTCGGTCGAAGCGCTTGACCGGCTCGCTGATACAACCATGGCCTGGATTGAAGGGAAGTAGCGGGCAGGTTGTCCTGCGTCCCACTGTCACGCCACTACGCCCGCTTAGGCATCCCGTCGTGCGGGTGTGGGGGGGAGTCCGTGCCCTGGTGTCCAAGCGGCGGGCGATCACGCGGGCATCCTGGGCGGGCGATAGGATGGGAATGGGGGCGGGGGGCCGAACGGGGCCACCGCTATGAAGCAGGATACCGTACGCGGGATGCGTCATTCCGGTGCAAGACGTTGATACCGCTGGCGAATGATGGCGGACACGGTGCGGATCGGGAGAGGCGACCCGGCGTGGTCGCCCTGGGCAGCCACATTGGGCTGCCCCTACGCGGCATTGTGGCCGCCACCGGGCCAGCGAATTCGCCAAGCGCAGCGAGAGGTCTTCCGTGCGGATCAGTGTAGATTCCTCTCCTCGCTCGGAATGATAGCAGACGCGCTGCGTTTCGGACGCAGCGTGCAGCATCCCTGCGCCCGTCATGCAGCATCCTCAAGCAAGGGTTAACATGACAGGGGCTGCGCATCCTGGTAGCATGGTGCTATGGCATAGTGCCTTGGGCATAGCGAAGTTTAATCCCAATGCTGCGTAGCTTCCTGCTGATCGTCATGCTGCTGACCCTGGGGCCAGCAGCCTTACCCCTGGCGGTCGCGCCAACCCCAAGGCCACCCACGCCGACCCCGGCATGTCCGCAGGTACAATACGCCGACCCGGCGGCCTTGCTGGCCGCCTTGCCCAACGCCGATTACAGTTGTGCCGAAGAGTTGGCGCTCGCCTTGCGACCGTTTGCCGAACCGCCCCTGGTCGCCGCCCTGATCACCATGGCCGGTAGCGGCCCCCACGACCTGGCCCGCCGGAACGCTCTGCGCACTCTGGGGCGTTTTGCCGAAGCACCCAACGCCAGTCGGGCCCACGAAAGTGTGGTGCGCAGCGGCGGGGCCGCGCTTCAGGATCTGGCTCGCACTACCCTGGCCCACGAACGCGACAATTTTCTGCTTCAGGATGCGGTCTGGCTCCTCGATCAGTTCTTTTATCCGAGTCTGGGTGCGGCCAGCGGATTAGAACAGGTCGCCACTGATACGGCTTTGGCCGCCGCCGTGCGTTACCGGGCTGCCGCCGCACGGGGCCGCCTAATCTTCGCCCGGGCCGGCCCGCTTGCCAGCAGTGACCGGGCCTTTATCCTCAATGGCCTAGCGTCCGACGATCCGGGGGTGCGCACCGCCGCCGCCCGGGCCATCCGTTTTTTGCGCCCCGAACAGCGTCATCCAACCGATGATCATGCGTTTGCCACTGCGCTGGCCCAAGCCTGGGCCAACGAACCACCCCTGAGCCTGGCCCCCGATCCGCCTGATCCCCGTGCGACGACCCTGTTCGGCTTTGCCGAGAGCAGCCCAACCAGTTTGACTGCCCGCGCCAGCATCGCCCGGGCCCAGGATCACCTGACCGGCAACGGAACCCGGCTCGCCGACCTGCGCCTGGCCTACGAGCAGATCGCCCTGCCCTACAGTCAGCCCAGCAACGGCCTGACTGTGCGCTCTGGCTTGCCACCCGAACGCCTACCCGCCCTGGTTAGCGAGATCACCCGCACCTGGGCAATGCTCGATCAGATCGTCGGGCCAAGCCTGGCGCAACCCATTCCCGGTGAAGCAACCCAAGCCCTGACCGTCAAGATTTTTGCTCGGCAGGGGATCTACCGCGACTATATGCGCGCCTTCACGCCCTTCACGGTGGACGTAGACGGGATCTATGATCAGGCTGCGGCAATCCTCTACACCCACGAACGCCAACCCGAACAGAGTGCCAATACCCTGAACGAGACTCTGCGCCACGAGGCGACCCACCACTACACGGCGGTTCACCTCTTTCCGGGGAGTTGGCTCACGCCGGGCTATCATCGCGAGCCGAAAGGCTGGGCCGATGAGGGTCTGGCCGAGTTGATGGCCGGATTGGGGCCAAGCCAACTCGGCCCACGCCCAGCCCAACTGGCCCGTATCTGTGAGCGGGCCGTGCTGCCGCCCCTGGCGAGCCTGCTCGCCCAACGAGCAGGCTACGACCAGTTCGGGCGCTTCGACTACGATGCGGCCTGGGCCTTCACCGCCTACCTGTGGAACGAACAACCCGCCGCTTTGCGCCAGATCTATAGCGCCTACCGTGAAGAAAGCTACCAACTGAGCGCCTGGGAGCGCCTGGCCGGGCTGTCGCTCGGCCAGGCCGAGACCGAATGGAACGCGGCAGTAGGGCGCTGGTGTGGTGGATCTAGCCCTGCCGGGCCGCCCGGTAGCGCCGGATCAGGTGGTTCGTCGAACTATCGTGGGTCAGGCTAGGCTCAGCGTCGGCCGCCAGTTCGGGCACGATCCGAGCGGCCAGGACTTTGCCCAGTTCGACGCCCCACTGGTCGAAGGCATTCACGCCCCAGACCACACTCTGGGTAAAGACACTGTGCTCGTACAGGGCCACCAGCGCACCCAGCGTCGCCGGCGTGAGCCGATCAGCCAGGATGGTGCTGCTGGGCCGGTTGCCTCGGAAGGTGCGGTGCGGCACCAGGGCGGCAGCCACGCCTTCGGCGGCTACGTCGGCCGCAGACTTGCCAAAGGCCAGCGCTTCGGCCTGCGCGAACATATTGGCCATTAGGATATTGTGGTGCTGACCCAACGGGTTCAGGCTGTGGCAGAAGCCAATAAAATCACACGGGATCAGTTTGGTGCCCTGGTGGATCAATTGGTAGAATGAATGCTGCCCATTGGTGCCTGGTTCGCCCCAATAGATCGCACCGGTCTGATAATCAACCGCCGCCCCATCCACCCGCACCCCCTTGCCGTTACTCTCCATGGTCAACTGTTGCAGATAGGCCGGAAAGCGGCGCAGGTACTGATCATATGGCAGCACGGCCTGGGTCTCGGCCCCTAAAAAACTGGTATACCAGAGCCCGAGCAGGCCCATGATCACGGGCAGATTCTGCGCGAACGGCGCAGTGCGAAAATGCTCGTCCATGGCCTGAAAGCCGCCGAGCATGGCCTGATACGATCCCGAGCCGAGCGCAAGCATGGTCGAAAGCCCGATCGCCGAGGTCATCGAGTAGCGGCCACCGACCCAGTCCCAGAAGCCAAACATGTTGGCCGGATCAATCCCGAAGGCGGCCACTTCGCGGGCGTTGGTCGAGACCGCGACAAAATGGCGGGCGACTGCCGCCTCGTCGCCGAGCCGCTCGATCAGCCATTGGCGTGCCGTACGCGCATTGGTCATGGTTTCGAGGGTCGTAAAGGTCTTCGAGGCGACAATGAACAGGGTCGTGGCCGGATCAAGTTCACGCACCGCTTCGGCAAAGTCGGTCGCATCCACATTCGAAACAAAACGCACCGTCAGTTCACGCGCACTGTACTGGCGCAGGGCCTCGTAGGCCATTGCAGGCCCCAAATCCGAGCCACCAATCCCGATGTTGACGATATTGCGGATGGGTTGGCCGGTATGCCCCAACCAACTTCCCGCACGCACCTGCTCGGCAAAAGTCGCCATGCGGTCAAGCACATCGTACACATCGGCAACCACATTCTGGCCGTCAACCATGAGCGTGGAGCCACGAGGTGCCCGCAGGGCCACATGCAAAACCGCCCGCCCCTCGGTCGCATTGATCTTCTCGCCATTGAACATGGCGGCGGTACGCTCGACCAGACCAGTCGCCCGGGCCAGGTCAAACAACAACGTCAGCGTCTCATCGGTGATACGATGCTTGCTATAATCAAGATAGAGTCCCGCAGCCTCGGCGCTCAAGCGTTCGCCGCGCTGGGGATCGGCAGCAAATAGATCGCGCAAATGGCTGGTATGGATCGCCTGGGCATGGGCGTGCAGCGCCTGCCATGCGGGCAACGCCGTCGGCGCAAGCTGAACTTCATGCATCTCCGTAACCTCCGTGGCGTGATAAAAACACCGTCTGAATTATAACGCGGGTTCTGATGATTACGATTCTGATTGCCGATGACCATACGATTGTGCGCGATGGGCTGCGGGCGCTGCTCGAAACCCAATCTGACCTTCAGGTGCTCGCCACGGCAGGTGATGGCCGCGAGGCGGTACAACTGACGCAGCAACTCCAACCCCAGGTCGTCTTGATGGATATTGCGATGCCGTTGCTGAACGGGATCGAAGCGCTGCACCAGATCCAGACCAGTTGCCCGCACACTAGGGTGGTGATCCTCTCGATCCACGCGACTTCGGAGCATATCTATCGTGCCCTGCAAGCCGGGGCTATGGGCTATCTGCTCAAAGAATCGGCTGGCAGCGAAGTGATCACGGCGGTGCGGGCAGTCGCAGTCGGTCAGCGTTACCTCAGCCGCCGCATTAACGAAACGATTTTGCACGAGTATGGCGGCCAGGGGCCAAGCCGCAGTCCGCTCGCCAGCCTGAGCGAACGCGAACGCCAGGTCTTGCAATTGACGGTCGAAGGCCAGACGGCGGCCCAGATCGCCGAACAGCTTACCCTGTCACCCAAAACTGTCGAGACCTACCGCAGCCGGGTGATGCAAAAATTGGGCCTGGCAGATCTGCCGGCCCTGGTGAAGTTTGCGATCCAACATGGGATCACGCCGCTGGAATAGGGTTCGCTCGATTCATTCGCCTCCGGCGGTGGGGTTTGGGGTGGCCCAATACCGTGGGCGACCACGCCGGGTCGCCCCTACCGTGGCCCCGTCACGACCCGGCGTGGCCCCGTCACGGCCACGATACCGCGTAGGGGCAGCCCAATGTGGCTGCCCTGGGCGACCGCCTCGGGTCGCCCCGACGATCCGCGCCGTCGCCGCCACGCGATCACGTCCCCAACAAGGCCCCGAGCGTCTCGACAACATACGTCGGTTGATGGGGGGCACTCGGCAGATCAGCACGGGTGCTATCACCGGTCAAGACCAGCAGCGTATCCATGCCCGCCGTCGCCCCCATGGCAATGTCGGTCATCAGGCGGTCACCGACCATCAGGCAGCGCTCGGCGGGCAGGTTCAGCATGGTACTGACGGTGGCGGCCATAATCGGCGAGGGTTTACCCACATTGACTTCGCAACGGGTATTGGTACAGGCTTCGATGGCCGCAATGATCGCGGCCGCATCGGGTTCACCGCCCCCCGGCACCGGGCAGAAGCGATCGGGGTTGGTCGCCACCAGGCGAGCCCCGGCCCGGATCGCATCAAAGGCCACCTGAAGTTTATGGTAGGTGAAGGTGCGATCAAACGAAGCGACCACAAAATCGATCGCGCCGGGCTGCTCACTGATCGGAAAGCCCGCCGCCTGAAGTTCGCCGATCAACGGGGCTTCGCCACAGACAAACAGGGTCGCGCCGGGGGCGTGTTCGCGCAACCATTCCACCATCACGTGTGACGAGTTGACAACCTCGTGCAGGTCGGCCTGCAAACCCATTGAGCGCAGACGCTCGACGTACTGTTCACGGGTTTTGGTTGGGTTATTCGAGAGGAACGCAACCCGACGGCCTTCGGCGCGCAGGGTTGCCAGCACCTCGGCCACCATCGGCAAAACGATCTCGCTCAGATAGATCGTACCATCAAGATCGAAAATATAGCCATCGTAACGGGGAATCATCATAAAGCTTTTAATTCTCCAAAATCCCGTCCAGGCGCGACGGGGCCGGTTGAGCCTGGCCACTCTGGCCAAAATTATCACGCCGGAAGACGATCTTGCCACCCGCCATGGTCAGCATCACCTGGCCCTTCAGACGTTGGCCTGCCAGGGGCGTATTGTGGCCCCGCGACACAAACGTCTCGGGGGTGACATTCCAATAGCGATCCGGATCGAAGATCACGAGGTCGGCCCGCGCCCCGGGATGCAACGTCGCGGGCGAACGCCCGAGCACCTGGGCCGGGCCTTCGGTCAGTTTGGCAACCATATCAACCAGATCCAACTCGCCCCGATGCACCAGAGTCAGCACCAGTGCCAGCGCCGTTTCGAGGCTACTGATGCCAGGGACGGCATAGCCATATTCACAGCGCGTATCTACCAGGGCCAGCGGCGTATGGCCGGACGCAATCACATCAAGCGTCCCATCGCGCAAGCCTTCCACCACCGCCTCCACATCATCCTGGGTGCGCAGCGGCGGGCGCATCCGCGTACTCGGATCGTAGGGCGGCAACAGACGAGGATCGAGCCACGAAGGCAGCCCTAGTTCGGGGTGCGGATTGCGGCGGCTGCGGCGCGACAACCGGGTCGGGGCCTTTTCACGCGGGGGATTGAGGCTGCCCATGACCCATTGATCGGTCAGCGTCAAATGGTGGGGCGAAACTTCGGCGGTCAGTTGCATGCCGCGGGCCTTCGCGGCGCGGATGAGGGCCACACTCCCAGCCGTACTGACCTGACACAGGTGCAAGCGCGCCCCGGTCAGTTCGGCCAGCGCCAATTCACGGGCGATGATCGTCTCTTCGGCGGCGGCTGGCACGCCGGGCAGCCCAAGTCGCGTGCTGACCACCCCTTCGTGCATGACGGCACCAGCAGCAAGGGCCGGATCTTCGCACTGCACCATCACCGGCAGGCCAAGGGCAGCGGCGTAGGCCAGCGCATTGCGCATCAGGTTGGCATCGCCCAGCGTACGCCCACCTTCACTAAAGGCAATACAGCCACACTCGGCCAGTTCCGCCAGATCGGCCAGGGTCTGCCCGGCCCGCTTGCGGGTGAGCGCCCCGATCAGATCGACCCGAATTGGGCTTTCGTACTGGGCCAGCGCCTGGATCTGGCGGGCCACAGCCGCCGTATCCAGACAAGGATCGGTCGTAGGCATGGCACAGATCGTCGTAAAGCCCCCCGCCGCCGCCGCCGCCGTCCCGGTCGCCAGCGTCTCGCGGTGCTCTTCACCGGGTTCACGCAGATGACAATGCAAATCGGTGAAACCCGGCGCCACCACAGCCCCACGGGCATTGATCACCTCCACCTCACCCTCGATCGGCTCGGTCTCGGTATTCATTTCAGTCAGATCAATCACCCGCTCGACCAACCCGTCGGTCACCAGCACATCACCCACCGTAGCGATGCGACGGGCCGGGTCAATGATCGAACCATTGCGGATCAAATAGCGCATAACAGTTCCTTTACCCCGCCAGCAAATAGAGCAGCGCCATGCGGATCGCCACCCCATTCGTCACTTGGGCTTCGATCACGGCATTGGGGGCCGCCACCGCTTCGGGCCAGATCTCGACCCCTTCGTTCATTGGGCCGGGGTGCATAATCAGGGTATGACTGCCAAGCCGGGCCAGCCGTTCCGGGGTCAGCGCAAAGGTACGCGAATACTCGCGCAACGAGGGCAACAAGCCGCCTTGCATACGCTCCTTCTGGATGCGCAGGGCCATCACCACATCGGCTCCTTCGAGCGCAAGATCAACATGGTGGCTGATCGTCACATTCGGCCAGGTGCTTGTCCAATAACTCGCTGGCCCTAACAAGGTCGGCGGGGCACAGAGCGTCACCTGGGCACCCATCAGGGTCAGGCCCCACAGGTTCGAACGCGCCACCCGGCTATGCACAATATCACCGACGATCACGACCTTCAGATCGCGGATCTGGCCCAAACGTTCCCGCATCGTGAACAGATCAAGCAACGCCTGGCTCGGGTGGGCATGACGGCCATCACCCGCATTGATCACCGGGCCAGCAAAATGCTGCGCAACCAGGTAGGGAGCCCCGGACTGGTGATGGCGCATCACCACAATGTCGGCCCCCAGTGCCTGAAGGGTCCGCACCGTATCAATCAGTGATTCGCCCTTTTCGACACTGCTGCCGCGGGCCGTAAAATTGACCACCCCTGCCGAGAGGGCGCGGGCGGCGAGTTCAAACGAAATCCGGGTGCGTGTGCTCTCCTCGTAGAACATATTGACCACATTCAGGCCCCGCAACGTGGGCACCTGCTTGATCTCCCGCGAGAGCACTTCCTTCATGCTGTCAGCCGTGGTCAACACCTGCTCGATCTCGATCGCACTAAAATCATCAAGATCGATCACGTGGCGACGCCGACTGGTGGTGGTCGTAGGCGGCATAAATATGCTTCCTTTTAAGCCATCCTATGGACGCATTGTGATGCCCAAAACGACAATCCAAAATCTAAAATCCAAAATCCCCTAGGTTCGCACAATCAGCACTTCATCAACCCCATCGGTTTCGCGCAGATGCACTTCAACCCGTTCGCTGCTAGCAGTCGGCACATTTTTGCCCACAAAATCGGCCCGAATGGGCAGTTCACGGTGGCCGCGGTCAATCAAGACGGCCAGTTGGATGCGGGCCGGGCGGCCCAGGTCGGCAATCGCATCAAGCGCAGCCCGCACCGTGCGTCCCGTGTAGAGCACATCGTCCACCAGAACGACCACCTTGCCACTGACATCGTGGGCGATCTCGGTCTTGCGCATAATCGGGGCCGGGCCACGCATGCGCAAATCATCGCGGTAGAGCGTAATATCAAGCTGGCCGACCGGTAGGCGCACCCCTTCGAAATCGGCAATCGCACTGGCGATTCGTTCGGCGAGCGGTACCCCGCGCTGGCGTATCCCCACCAAAATCACGTCGTTCAGCCCCCCATTGCGCTCATCAATTTCGTGGGCAATCCGCACCAGGGCGCGGCGCATATCATCGGCGGTCAGGATCTGCTTGCGTTCGCTCATAAGGCGATCCTAGCCTTCGTCGTAGTGAAAAAAACAAAAAACCCGCTGGCCCTCGACAATGCGGGGCGCGGGTGCACGTTGATCTGCGCACGCGGCGCAGGCGAAACCATCATCACGATACTCCTTCACAGCCTCACAGGGCTGCGTTAAAGGTTGCGTGATTGTAGCACGGGCCAGGGAGGGGCGTCAATAACGAAACCGAAAGCATGGTACGATTGACGCAGGGCAGCCCCCTTGGGCTTGCGCCTCACCAGGATCGTCAGGAGCGCCCATGCCGCGAGTTTTGCTATTGCACGCATCAGTTGGCACCGGCCACAAACGTGCCGCCGAAGCCCTAGCCGTTGCCTTTAGCCGTCGCCAGCCCGGCGAAGTGCGGGTCGAAGACGTGCTTGATCATACCCCCCGCCTCTTTCGCGTCGCCTATGCCCGCTCGTACCTCGAACTCACCGACCGCGCCCCCCTGGTCTGGGGCTATTTTTACACCCAGACCAATGCCGATCCCAATCTGGCCGAGTTTACCAATAACATTCGCCGCCTCGTCGAGAGTATCGGCACCAATGGCTTGAAGGATCTGCTCCGATCATTTGTGCCCGAGGTGATCATCTGTACCCACTTTTTGCCCATGGAACTGCTGGTACGGTATAAACGCAGTGCCCGTTTGCCCCAACCAGTCTATTGTGTGGTGACGGATCATGCCGCCCATACCTTCTGGACCTATACCGAGATTGACGGCTATTTTGTGCCCGACGAGCAGACCCGCGACCAGTTGATCGAGCGGGGCGTGACCGCCGCCCAGATCATAGTCAGTGGCATTCCGGTGCATCCCGAGATTGCCGAGGCCAAGAGTAGTTGGGAGGCGCGGGCACGCCGTGAGTTACCCGCCATCGGTCGGGTGATCACGCTGTTTGGCGGCGGCATGGACGATGGGCATGTACGATCGATCATCCAGGGGCTGTTGCGTAGTCCCGTCGAGGCAACCCTGGTGGTAGTGGCCGGCCGCAATCCAACCCTGCTCGCCAACCTGAGCGATCTGCAATCGTCGCCCCGCTTGCGCCTGCGCCTGTACGGCTTTATCAACTTTGTAGACGACCTGATTGTCGCCAGTGATCTGGTGATTACCAAAGCCGGGGGCCTGATCATCAGTGAAGTGATGGCCCGGGGTGTCCCCCTGGTGGTGATTGATCCGATCCCTGGCCAGGAAGAGTGGAACGCCGATTATGTGGTGAGTCGGGGGGCTGGGGTGCAGTTGCGCATGAGCGAGTCGGTCGCCCCCACGGTTAGTCGCCTGTTTGAGCATCCAGCCCTGCTGGCAGAGTTGCGGCTGGGGGTGCAGGCCGTCGCCCGCCCACGCTCCGCAATCGAGATCGCCACCCAGGTGATTGAGCATTATAATCAGCGCCGCCATCGCTAATCCGCTGTCCCCAATCGTACCCGCAGAGAATGCGAAGGTTCCTCGCTTCGCTCCTGAGAAACAAAACCGCATGGTCATTCCGAACGGAGCCGCAACACACCTCCTTGTCATTCCGAACGGAGCCGCAGCGCCATCCTTTGTCATGCCGAACGGAGCCGCAGGCGGAGTGAGGAATCTGCACTGATCAGCAGCGCAGACCCCTCGCTGCACTCGGGGTGACAATGAGGCAGTGTAATCACACGAGTTTCGCGCCCCACCACTGCACCTCAGACTATGTAATACCTCGAAAAATAATCTAGGAAGTACACCGAATTTACGACTATGAGCAATCAACCAATCGATGTGCTCTTTGCGATCTCGGATACCGGTGGTGGGCACCGCAGTGCGGCAGTCGCCATCAGTGCGGCCCTCGATCAAGCCAGCGGCGGTAGCCTAAGGTGGCAGATCGAGGACATTCTGCGCCTGACCGAGTTGCCGATCGTGCGCAGTGCCCCCGAACACTACGATACGCTTTCCACCCGCTGGTTGCGGCTCTACGACCTGACCTTTCGCCTGACCAATGCCACCCGCACCGTTGATATGCTCTCGCGGCTGGTCTATTTAAGTGCCGGGCGCCACCTGGCGCGGGCCCTGGCCGAACGTCAGCCGCGCCTGGTGGTTTCGACCCACCCACTGGTGCATCGGCTAGTGATCTGGTCACGGCGGGCTTCGCGCCTCCCGTTCCGGGTGATCACCTGTGTTACCGACCTGGTCAGCATTCATGCGTCGTGGAGCTACCCCGGCGTGGATCTGACCCTGGCCCCCACCGACGAAGCCTACCGGATTATGCAGCGCCGCGGGATGCGTCCTTCCCAATTGCAGCGTACGGGCTTCCCGGTGCATCCGAAGTTTCTGGCCTACCACGCCGATCAGCAGGCCGCCCGGCAGGAACTGGGCCTCGCATCTGACCGCTTTACGATCTTGCTGACCGCTGGCGGGGTCGGCTCGGGACGGTTAGGCGAACTGGTGATCGCCCTCGAACAGGCTTTTCCCGAGCAGCAATTGTTGGTCATCACCGGCAAAAACCGGGCCGTGCTCGAAGAGTTGCAGCGCGGGCGACGGGCCGCCCACACCCGCCTGTTTGGCTTCGTAGACAACATGGAAGTGATGATGGCAGCCAGCGACCTGGTCGTCACCAAAGCTGGCCCCGGCACCCTCATGGAAGCCCTGATCATGCGTAAACCCGTCATCGTCACCGAGGCGGTGGGCATGCAAGAGCAGGGCAATATTGATTTTGTGCTCAACTACGAACTTGGTTCCTTCTGCCCCACTAACGAACGGATCGTCGGGGCGGTCCACGAATTGCGCGAACCGCAACGCCACGCGGCCACGGTGCAACGGCTGGAAGGGGCCGTCACCCGTGATGGCTCAGCCCAGATTGCGCGCGTGATTGGCGAGCAGTTGGCCCTGGTTGTCGATCCGCCCCACTCGGCCCATCGCTACACTGGCCTGTTGGGCTTCCCACGGGGCGGGAGATCCCTAACCCGGGGCCGACGTGGACGGTGAGGTTTTTTTGGTCTAGGGTGGTGGCACAGCCACCACCCTAGACCAGAACCTGAGGCTTGCCGCACACTTGCATCAGGTGCAGCCCTGATCTACTATAGAGACAGCCATGGGGCTGTAGCTCAGGGGATAGAGCACCCGCCTTCTAAGCGGATGGTCGTGCGTTCGAATCGCACCAGCCCTGCCAAACAGAATTTTTGCCACACCCTCCGCCTAAAGCCGGTTTGACGCCCACCACGCACCCTGCTATACTTTGCCACAATGGCGATGACGGGGACGAGTAATCGCGCCGAACGGCCTTCAGCGAACCCGGGTTGGTGTGAGCCGGGTGGCACGTTGCACGACGAAAATCACCCCTGAGCTGGCAGGTGAACCCCTTCGGTAGTAACCCCGCCCGGTGTTGTCCCCCGTTAATGGGACAGAGCGTTGCTTGACGCTCGCTAAGCGCAGTGATTTTTGATTTTAGCTTTTGGCTTTTGGTCTAACGACCCAAAATCCGGAACCCAAAATCCAAAATCCTGAACTGGGGTGGTACCGCGGGGCAGATCTTCGCCTCGTCCCCTCACTGGGGGCGGGGTTTTTTTGTGTGCGCGGCGTATGCTCAAAGGAGGTCACGATGTTCCAGCCGGTCGAGACCAATGTCTCGTTTCCGAAACTCGAAGAAGAGGTCCTGGCCTGGTGGACGGCCAACCGCGTCGTCGAACGCTCGCTCGCGGCGGGCGATAAGCCCTTTGTCTTCTACGAGGGGCCGCCAACTGCCAATGGTCGCCCAGGCTTGCACCACGCGATCAGCAGGGCCTTTAAGGATATCATCCTGCGCTATCGGGCCATGCAGGGCTATAAAATCATCGGCCGCCGTGAAGGCTGGGATACCCACGGCCTGCCGGTCGAGATCGAGGTCGAGAAGAAGCTGGGTTTTAGTGGCAAGCCGGATATCGAAAAGTATGGCATCGCCGAGTTCAATCAACTCTGTCGTGAGAGTGTGCTCGAATATATCCAGGAGTGGAAGGTCTTTACCAAGCGGATTGCCTATTGGGTAGATGAAGACGGCTACTATACCTTTGACAATAAATATATCGAATCGCTCTGGTGGATCTTCCGCCAACTCTGGGATCGCGGCCTGCTGTTCCGTGATTACAAGGTGACCATGCACTGCCCGCGCTGTGGCACCAGCCTCAGTGACCACGAGGTCAGTCTGGGGGCGCGTGATGATGTGGACGACCCGAGTGTCTATATCAAGTTTCGCCTGACTGGCGACCATTACCCTGGCCAGGACTCGCCACTGGCAGAGACGCTTACCGGGGCTATGATGGTCGCCTGGACGACCACGCCCTGGACGCTGCCCGCCAATGTGGCCCTGGCCGTGCAGCACGGTGCAACCTACGCCGAAGTCGAGCACGAAGGCGAACGGCTGGTCTTAGCCGAAGCGCTCGTACCGGCGGTCTGTGGCGAAGATGCGACTGTGCTGCGCACCTTTAGTGGCCTCGATCTGGTCGGCCTGCGCTACGAGCCACTTTTTGCGGGCGTGCCCGGGGCCGGTGATACACCTGACATGGCGAGTGCCTACCGCGTGATCGCCGACGAGATCGTGACCCTTGATGATGGGACCGGCGTGGTGCATATCGCCCCGGCCTATGGTGACCTGGAAGTGGGCCGCAAGCACGGCCTGCCGACCCTCTTTTCGGTTGACCTGAATGGTATGGTCATGCCCGAATTGGGCGAGTTCCCGTTTACCGGCAAATTCTTTAAGGAAGCCGACCCAACAATCACCCGCAACCTCAAAGAACGCGGGCTCCTGCTCAAGAGTGGGCGCGTGCGGCACTACTACCCCTTCTGCTGGCGCTGTAGTACGCCCTTGCTCTTCTATGCCAAGCGTTCCTGGTATATCCGCACGACGGCCTTCAAGGCCGACCTGGTCGCTAATAATCAGCAGATCCATTGGGTGCCCGAGCATATCCGCGATGGCCGGTTTGGCAACTGGCTCGCCAACAATATTGATTGGGCCGTCAGCCGCGAACGCTATTGGGGTACGCCGCTGCCGATCTGGATCAATGGCGATGGCAGCCATATGGAATGTATCGGCAGCCTGGAGGAACTCGAGGCCAAAACTGGGCGCTCGCTGCGCGAACTCGATCTGCACCGCCCGTATGTGGACGACGTCACCTGGGAAGACCCGCAGCATGGGTTGATGCGGCGCATCCCTGATGTGGCCGACTGCTGGTACGATAGCGGCGCGATGCCGGTGGCGCAGTGGCACTACCCCTTCGAGAACCAGCAACTGTTCGAGAGTTCGCATCCGGCCGATTATATCTGCGAGGCGGTTGATCAGACTCGGGGCTGGTTCTATACGCTGCACGCCGAAAGTACGCTGCTGTTTGATCGGCCCGCCTTCAACAATGTGATCTGTCTGGGCCACATCCTGGATGAGCAGGGCCAGAAGATGAGCAAGAGCAAAGGCAATATCGTTCAGCCGAACGAGGTGATCGATGCTTTTGGCGTGGATGCCTTGCGCTGGTACCTGTTTGCGGCGGCCCCCCCTGGCAATCCGCGCCGCTTTAGCCTGGGCCTGGTCAACGAGAGCCTACGCAAGTTCTTGTTGACGCTCTGGAACACCTACGGCTTCTTTGTGACCTACGCCCGGCTCGATGGCTGGACGCCCAATCAGACCAACCCCGACGCAGCTTATGCCCCAATTGACCGCTGGGCCTTAGCGGCGCTCAACGGGCTGGTGCGCGACGTGACCGCCGACTTCGAAGCCTACGAGGTCTATCCGGCGACGCGGCGGATCGAACGGTTCGTAGACGAACTCTCAAACTGGTATGTGCGGCGCAACCGGCGGCGTTTCTGGAAGAGCGAGGCCGACGCCGACAAGCAGGCCGCCTACCAGACGCTCTACACCTGTTTGTTGACCCTGGCCAAACTGACCGCGCCCTTCACGCCCTTTATGAGCGAGGCGATCTACCGCAACTTGACCGGCCAGACCGGCGGGGCAGCGGATCAGGCTACCTCTCAGGCCGACAGTGTTCACCTGGCGGTATGGCCGACCGTAGACGCAAGCCTGCTCGACGAAGGCTTGGTGGCCGCGACCGAAGCGTTGTTGAGTGCGGTTTCGCTGGGTCGCGCCGCCCGCAAGGGGGCCAACCTGAAGGTGCGCCAGCCGCTTAGCGAGTTGTGGGTGCGGGCCAGTGATGCGACCGCTCTAGCCGGGGTGCGCCGCTTCGAGGCCGACCTACGCGACGAGTTGAACGTCAAGGCGGTACGCTACCTGGAGGCCAGTTCCGAAATCGTCGAATACCGGCTCAAGCCCAACCTGAAACTGCTGGGCAAAAAGTATGGCAAGCAGGTACCCGCGATCACGGTGGCGCTCAAAGCGTTGTCAGGCAACGAAGCGCGGGCGGTGGCCCAGGCATGTGAAAGCAACAGCCCAGTGACGATCATGCTGGACGGGCAGCCGCTTGAACTGCTGGCAGCCGAAGTGCTGGTCGAAAGCAGTGCGCCCGAGGGCTACGCCGTGGCCGAGGGTGACGGCATGCTCGTGGCCCTCAATACAAGCGTCACCAGCGAATTGCGGCTCGAAGGCGCGGCCCGCGATCTGGTGCGCAGTGTGCAGGATGCGCGCAAGAGTGCCGGCCTCGCCATCTCGGATCGGATCGCCCTGTATCTGGAGCAGGCCGACGAAGCCGACCTGTTGACCCAGACCCTGACCGTTTGGGGCGACTACCTGCGCGGCGAAACGTTGGCAACCAGTTTAACGGTCGGCGCGGCCCCTGCCGAGGCCCACCGCGAAACGGTCGAGTTTGGCGACGGGCAGGCGGTACTGGGTTTGATCAAAGCCTAAGCCATGTGAGCATGCAGGCTAAAGCTTCGCTTTAGCCTGCATGCTCATCCCAGGACTGTTGCAATGTCGTTGGGCAAGCCCACGGTTTGCCTGCGGTGTAGCGGCAGCCACGCAGGTGCTATTGCAACGTCGTTGGGCAAGCCCACAGTTTGCGTGCGGTGGGGGGGGGGGGGGGGCCCCCCCCCCCGCCCCCCCGGGTGGGGGGGGGGCCGCCCCCCCCACCCCCCCCCCCCCCGCGCGCCCCTCAACCACACCGCGA
>JBLWKA010000023.1:0-15860 GCA_048381555.1 Oscillochloridaceae bacterium umkhey_bin13 | reverse complement strand
GAGGGTCCTAGCCAACGGAGGTGGGCAACCCCACAGGTGTGCTGGGGTGGGGGCGCAGCCCCGCCCCCCCCGCCCCAAAAACCGGTTTGGGGTGGCGTAGCCATCCCATACCCCACCGCCGGAGGCGGACATTGCATCAGCCCTGATGCCCCTCCCACTCCTCACGCAGGATAGCGTAATAATGGCAATCGCGGTAACTGCCATCCACCGCCAAGAGATCGGCGCGGAGGGTGCCTTCGAGCCGAAAGCCATTCTTGGCAGCCACGCGGGCACTCGCCAGGTTGCGGGTATCACAACGCCAGAGCATGCGCCGCCAGGGCCAGGCCGTGAAGCCCCAGGCCAGCAGGGCGGCCAGCACGCGGGTACCCAAGCCAGCATGGGCGCGGTCGGCACTGATCCACATGCCCACTTCGGCAATCCCTTCGCTGAGCGATCCCCAGCGCAGATGATAGCCCGTGCCACCCACCAGTTCGTCACCCATCCAGATCCCGAGCACAAAATCGGTACCCATCAGATACTTGCCCGCAAACTGGCGCACGATCACCTCGGACTCGTCCACCGTCTGCTCGGCCTTGGCCCAGGGCATCCATGGCTGCAGATGGGGGTACGACGCAAGCACCGCCTGCTGCAACGCGGCCCCATCACCCGGTTGATAGGCCCGGAGCAGAAACGCAGCGGTTTGGTAGCTTAAGGGGGCAAGAAACGGTGGGTTCGACATAGGATCACCCTGATAAATCAAGTTGCGTCAGGGCACAGTTAGGGCTATAATGGGCTAGCTTGTAAACGAAAAGGCCAGGGTCCACATCCTGGACACTGGCCTTTTGTTCTGCCCGAAGCGATGGGTTAGCGAGGCTTCACCATCGTCCGCATGCACTGCGTACAAACCCGCACCTGAACGGCGGTACCGTCATTGTTCGTAATGGTCGTCTTCTGAAGATTTGGGCGCCACATGCGGTTGGTGCGACGCTTCGAGAAACTTACATTATGGCCAAACGAAGGGCCTTTACCGCACATCTGACACTTAGCCATGGGTCATTTGCTCCAGCGATGTTACACAGATAAGACATTAGCTTTGCGAGACTATACCATACCGCTGGGGCTTTGGCAAACGGTGTGGCACACGGCGCAGTGACGGATGGGCTTGTATGGTGGATAAGGCATTATAGCCCACCTAGCACATGGTTTTCCTCTAGACAGATAAACCTTTTTGCGGCACTATGTCAGATGGCCTTGGCGTTGACAGATTGTGAGAACCTGCTGCCTGCTCACATGAGGATCGTTTCTTACCTTCTAGCTCTTTCATCCTTGTCTTAGGCAAATTATGGCGAAGATTAAAGTTGTGACTGATGGCGCGGCCGATCTGCCGCCGGAACTCGTTCGCGAAATGGGTATCGAAGTCGTCCCCGTGTTAGCCCAGGTTGATGATCAGGTGCTGCGGGTAGGCGTGGATATTAGCGATGATCAGTTGTATGAACTGATGGTGAATGGCCAGCAGCGGGTACGCATCGCCGCACCAAGCCCAACTATCTTTGAGCAGGTCTACCGTGGCTTGATCGGTGATGCCGACTATGTGTTTTCGATCCATCTGGGGACGCGGCTGGGCAATTTGTACGGCCACGCCGCGACGGCCCGTGCCCGCCTGCCTGCGAGTACCACCCGGATCGAATTGGTAGATAGCAAATCGGCCTCGTTTGGGCAAGGCTCGATTGTGATTGCGGCCGCCAAAGCAGCCCAGGAGGGCATGGATCCGGTGGCGATCAGTCGGCTGGTGCATAGCATGATTCGCCATACCCATGTGGTCTTCTTTGTGGATACGATGGAGTATCTCGAGGCCAGTGGGCGCTTGACGATTACCGGCTCGGTCTTAGGCTCGATGCAGCGCATTAAGCCGCTGATGATCCTTGATGAGGGCGAAATTGTGCCCTACGAGCGCACCCGCACCCGGGCGAAAGCCATCGAGGGCCTGTTCACATTTGTTGAGGACTTCCCACGCGTCCAAGAGGTCACCGTGCTCTATGCGACGACCCCTGAAGATGTCGAGAAGTTACTCGAAAAGGTTGACCCGATCTTTCCCCGCGAACGGGTGAGTGTGGCCCGTTTTGGTCCGGCGATTACGGCCCATCTTGGCCCAGGAACCATGGGCGTCACGGTGTTCGAGGGCTTGGAAGAGGTCTGAGGGTGCTCACAGGCAATGTTTTTCTATGATGCAGATCTTGCTGCCGCCACCACTTGCCACTGATCTTAAGCAGATCGATCAGATCATTCATGAACGCACCCATAGCCGGGCCGCCGTGATCAGTGTCGCTGGTTCGGAGTTTTTGGCTCCGGGGGCCGACCGCTCGCGGGCGGCGCTGGTCTTGTTGGCGGCGCAGATTGGCCATTACGAACGCGAACGGGTCATTCACGCCGCTGCCGCAGCCGAGTTGATCTATGCGGCAACCCGTACCCACCACGAACTGGTTGATCAGGCCGAACGGCGGCGCGGGCATACCCGTTCGGGCGAGTGGAGCCACGGGGTCACCCTGATGGTGGGTGATTACCTGTTTGCCCTGGCTTCGGGCGAGATGGCGCTGAGCCCTGATCCGCGGGTGATTGGCTATTATGCCCAGGCCGTGTTGCGCATTACCGAAAGTACCCTCGCGCCCTTGCCCTCCCTGGTGCCCCTCGAAGCCACCCGTGTTCAATACCTGGAGCGCACCCTTGGAACCCATGCGGCGCTTTATGCGGCGGCATGTCGGGCTGGGGCGGCATGTAGTGGCGCGCCACTCGAACAGATCGAAGCCCTCGGGCGCTTTGGAGCCGATCTGGGTCTGGCCATGCGCCTCGCCGATGAGGCGACCGAGTTTAGCGGTACAACGCCCTCGGCCACGAGTTTGCGGGCGGGCCTAGTGAGCCTACCCGTAATCTTTGCGGCAGCGGCAAGCGATGCAAGTCGGTTGACCGCAGTGTTAGATAGTACCGACCCGGCTGAACAGCAGTGGGCGATCAGCGTGGTACGCAGCCATGGCGTCGCCTCAACCCGCGCCGAAGTCGCCCGCCTTGCAGCCCAATCCCGCCTGGCTCTGGTAGGTGTGCCACCCGGCGAGGCCCGCGAGGCCCTGGTGCGCGTTGCCGACCAGGTGCTGGCCCAGGCCCGCGAACAAGCCCATTGATGCGTCCAATACTGCTTTGCGTTGGACGCAGCACGCAATGTCTTTACGAGGGATACTGTCGGCGCAACACAGCTAAGGTTGCCGCATAGACGGCGTGCAACTCAGCTACCAACTCGGCCCATGCCTCGGGTGCGGCGTTCCGTTCCAGTTGGCTGCACAGTTCAACCATAGCCTGGGCTCCAAGTTGCAAGCAGGTACCCCGTAACCGATGGGCCGCATAACGAAGTTCGCTGGCCTCACCCGCGTGCTGCGCCGTGGCAATCGCCTCCAGTTGCGGCGGAACACTCGTTGCGAATAAGGCCACCAGGCCCGCCAACATCGGCTGCGCTTCATCGCCAAAGGTTGCTTCGAGTTCAGCGAGTTGCTGCTCATCAATCAAGGTGACCGAGAACGCATCGTTAGCCGGTAGCTCATCGAGCGGTGCAGAGTCGGTTCCCGGAACCCGTTCGAGGGCCTGTTGTAACGATTTCGGCTGGATCGGTTTGCTCAGATAATCATCCATGCCAGCCTCCAATACCTGCTCGCGATCACCCTGAATGGCATTGGCAGTCAGGGCAATAATATAGGGTTGCGTAATCGCGGTTTCGAGTTGCCGGATCTGGCGTGTTGCCATCAAGCCATCCAAGTCAGGCATCTGGATATCCATAAAGATAACATCGAAGGGTTGCGTCTGCACGATCTGGACAGCCGCCAGGCCATTACTGACAATGATCGGTTCATGCCCAAGCCGCGTAAGCAATTGACGGATGACCTCCTGATTTAAGGGATTATCCTCGGCCACCAGCATGCGCAGCTGCCGTATGGGTTGGGATTGTGTCAGCGGGGATGGTGCCGATTCGGGCAGAACCTGCGCAGTGTGCATGGGTAGTTCAAGCGTAAAGGTTGAACCGTGATTGACCTGACTGACCACGGTGAGCTGGCCGTCCATCAAATCTACCAGACGGCGACTGATCGCCAGACCCAGCCCTGTGCCACCGTAGCGTCGAGCCGTACTACTGTCGGCTTGCACAAACGGTTCAAAGATCCGCTCGAGTTGCGGCGCTGAAATGCCAATCCCGGTATCGCGCACGCTTAAGCGCACCAAAACCTGACCATCGGGCATGGGTTCGGCCTCGGCCACCAGGGTCACACTGCCCTGATGGGTAAACTTGACCGCATTGCTCAGCAGATTGAGCAAGACCTGGCGCAGACGGGCCTCGTCGCCCCATACCCCTGTGGGCACACTTGGCGCAATCAGGGCCTTGAGCAGCAACCCTTTGCGTTGGGCCTCGTGGGCCATCAGATCGAGGGTCGCCTGAAGGCAGCGATGCAGGGCAAAGGGGGCATGTTCAAGTTCGAGGTGGGCGGCTTCGATCCGCGAGAAATCAAGAATATCGCTGATCACCGCAAGCAGCGCGTTACCACCAGTGCTAATCGTTTCGACCAGATTATGCTGCTCACTTGTCAGGTAGGTATCACGTAGCAGGGCCGCCATACCAAGCACCGCATTCAGCGGCGTGCGGATCTCGTGGCTCATGCTGGCAAGAAACTCGGATTTGGCTCTGGCAGCAGCTTCAGCCGCATCACGCGCCCGTTCCAACTCTTCGGCCGCCTGTTGGCGTTCGGTCACATCAAGCGCCAGACCATCCCAGATGATCACACCAGGAGCCTGCTCACGCGGGCGGGCGCTCAGATAGAGCCAGCGCACCGTGCCTGAGGGCATCGTATAACGGGCAACTTCACTAAAATCATGCAGCTTCTCACCCGAAACCCGTTCGATCTGCTCGATCCGCGCACGATCCTCGTCTACGAGCCGGGCATAGAAGTGCGTGCCATCATGCAACAAAAGCTCGGCCTCAACGCCCATCACATGGCTAACCCCCTGACTCAGGTAGGTAAAACTGGGGTGCCACTGTTCATCGCGGCGTAATTGAAAAATAAAGCCATTCGGCAGATTGTCACCCAGCGCGCGCAGTTGGGCCTCGCTGGCCTGGAGCGCCCGGGAGGTCTCCCATTGATGAATAAAGGCAGTGATCATCTCGACCCCGGTGCGCAACAACTGACAGGTCGGCTCATCCCAGATTGTGGCGGGCCGATGATCAGTTGCAATCAGATAACCCCGCCATTGACCCCCAATTTGGATGCCGATCAGCAGAATTGATTGGCGCTGGCGGGACGTAAAGTAGCGATAGAGCAGCGAAGGGGGCGGGAAGATATCTTCAACCTGGCCGGCAACCAGCATGCCGCGTTTCATCACTTCGATCAAGGGAGTTGGGATCTGGGCAAAGGGGAAGGGCAGGGCATAAGAGTTAGGCTCCTGGAGCGAAAGATCACCTTCAACGGCATCAGCAATGCGCAAAATGCGGGTAAGGTCTGTAAAGAAATTTAGACTTATACGGTCACAGCCAACGGCCCGGCGCAGCGTTGCAATCCCATACTCAACTACAGGTTCCCAGGCCGGGGCGTGGATGCCACTGACCAGGATCAGGCGTGAACAGTTGGCCAGAGCCTCGGCGTAACGCAGTTGGCGGGCCAGCGCCAATTCGGCCTCTTTGCGGGCGGTAATATCGGTATAGGTCACTAGGACAGCATAGGGTTCGAGATCAAGCGGGGCGGCACTTACGGCGATCCAGGTACGGCCACCAGCAGCATTGCGGATGCCGATTTCGCTATTGCGCACGGGTTGCTGTTCACGAATGGCCCGCATGATCGGCATCTCGTCGGGCGGGAAGGGCGAGCCATCTGGCTTGATCGCATCCCAATCAGGGTTGTCATAGCTACGGGCCTGATAAGCGTTTGCCGAAAGCCCAAGTATCTGCTCGCTCGCCAGATTGACTTCGAGCACGGCCCCACGCTGATTGGCCAGGGTCACCCCAACGGGCAACATCGCAAACAACGTGCGATACTTCGCCTCGCTGGCGGCAAGGGCCAGGTCGGCCTCTTTACGAGCGGTAATCTCCTGAATCGCGCCCTGCAAACGCAGCAATCGCCCCTGCGTCCGCACTGCCTGGCCCTGCACTCGCACCCAGATCCGGCGGCCTTTTGCAGTAATAAAAGGCAACTCAAGATCCCAGGTCTGGTCGTGGTCAATACAGGCCTGCATGGCCGCTTCGAGCAGCGGGCGGCCTTCGGGGGCATAAAAGTTCACCGCTTGATCAAGCGGGGGTGGGGTGCCGAGCGGCAGTTCGTGGATCAAAAAGACCTGCTCGGTCCAACGCACCTGTTGGGTTGCGTGATCGAGCGACCAGCTCCCCACCCGGGCAAGTTGGCCGACTTCGTGCAAGAAGGCTTCGCGTTCTTGCAGGGCCTGGGCCGTCGTCCAACTCTCGCTAAACGAAACGACCATTTCGCTGACCGTCTGGATCAGCCAGAACGCGCCATCGCTCCAACGGCGGGCCTGGTGGCAATCAAGCAGCTTGACGTGCCCCCACCAGCGTCCGGCAATCGTCAAGGGCTGGATCAGAATTGACTGGATCTGATTATCTTCGCACCAGCGCATAAAGGCTGGATGCAGGGGAAAGCGTTGGGTGACCGGACCATTGAAGCTGCCACCCGCTAATTGCCAAACATTCATTATCGGGGGCAGATCGCGGAGTTCGGCCATGGTTGGTGAGCGCTGCGGCGGGCAGGCAGGCCCATAACTGTTTGCAAACACCTCATAGTTGGTGGGCAAGCCAGTGACCGAATCTAACGGGCCAGAGTAGCGCGACAGGCTCAGATGATCGCCACTAACGGCTTCGCGCACCAGGTTCAACACCTGGGCCAGGGTTTGCTCGAAGGCAGCTTGATTCGCCACCGGCATCAACAACAGACCCGAACAGCGCGTCAAGGTTTCGGCGTAACGTAACTGTTCGGCCACCCGAGCCTGGTCAGCTTTGCGGGCGGTAATATCCTGGGCTACGCCAATCAAACGTCGCCCGTGCGGGCCAACTTCGGCCACTGCACTCACCCGTACCCAGATCGGCTCGCCCGTGAAGGTTCGCGCTTCAAGCTCAAGATCAAGCGGTTGATCAGAGGTTGCCAACTGGGCTATTGCCGCCTGAAGTTGGGGAAACGAATTGGCATAGAGCCGCTTGATCATTGCGCGATCAATCAACGTACCTGGGGGGACGGCGTGGATGCGATAGAGTTCGTCGGTCCAGGTGATGGCATTACCGGCTGGATCAAAGACCACCCCGCCCAGATGGGCAATGCGCTGACTGGCTGCCAGTAGCGCCGCCATTTCGCGCACCTCGCCGGTACGCTGCTCGACCGTGGCATCAAGCTCGGCATTCAGGCTACGCAGTTCAGCCAGAACGTGTTGGGTTGCATGCAGACTGCGCTGCAAGTTAGCCACCAGTGAACCCAGCATGATCGTCATGACCGCCGCAACCCCGCTAATCAAGACCCAGTTCGTCAGCAGGATCTGGCCCATGTCACTGATACGGACGGGTTCTGGTGGATAAGCGAGCCAGCCCTGACCAAAGCCAAGCAAGATCAGGGCCAGGCCCAGGCTTGCAATCACACCTGCCACGGTAGCGGCACGCTGACCGATCAGCACGACGGCCAGCATGGCGACCGCGATCAACAGCGTTGGACTGACCCCAAACAGGCCCACCGAGGCAATGCCGTTCAAGGCGGTGATCAGCATGGCCCCAAGCAGCAGACCGCTCCGCCATTGATGCATCATCGTGGGCGTAAACGCCAGAATGAGGATCAGCCCGATCAGAATGAGTTCCCAGATCCAGATGCGCGATCCGCCAAGCCGGAACTGGTTCACGACATCTACCAGGATGATCGGAATGCCAAGGAAGACCAGCACCCGCAATAGCAACAAGAGCGTGCGCTGGCGCCAATCCTCAAGTGGGTTCGCTTCGAACGGAGTGGGTGGGGGCTTCAACTTCATGCGCGTCCTGAACATCACCTGGTTGGAGGCAAGCACGGGGCAGTCAGGCTTGTTTGCTCTTCATTATACGAGGCTTAGCTTCACAGAACATACCGATTCACAGAGTTGATCACCTCATTGGGCAAGTCCCTGGTTTTGGGATGGTTTGCCCAATGACTTTGCATTAGCCCTGGTTGCATCAGCCCTGCTGATGTAGCCCCTAGCCGTCTATGCTACAATCGCCCTATGAGTGTCTATCTACGTGTTGAACGGGTCGCAGCAGGCTACGGTGCCCGGCGAGTGTTTGCCGAGGTTTCGCTTGAGGTCCGGAGCGGCGAGATTCTGGTGGTCAGTGGGCATAATGGCAGTGGCAAAAGCACGTTTTTGCGCCTCTTGGCTGGTTTGCAGCGCCCCACCAGTGGCACGATTAGCTATCAGACCGCCACGGCCCAGTTGTCGCCCCACGAAGCTATTCACCTGATTGGCTGGGTCGCGCCCGATCTGATGCTCTACCGGGAATTAAGCGCCCGCGAGAATCTGCGCTTCTTTGCGGCGGTGCGCCGGGTCACGCTGGATGACGCCGCGATTGAAGATCTGCTGACCAGGGTTGGACTCGAAGGGCGTGCCGATGACCGCCTAGCCGCCTATTCGTCGGGTATGGCCCAGCGGTTGCGCTACGCCTACGCTCTGCTGCACCAACCACCAATTCTGTTACTCGATGAACCGACCGTCACCCTCGATGAGCGCGGGACCGCCGTGGTAGCCGACTTGATCGCGGCCCAACGACGGCAGGGCATGGTCGTGATTGCGACCAACGATCCCCGTGAACTGCGCTTCGGTGATCTTGTGCTCAAACTAGGTGGCGCATGATTGACCAAAAACATACCTCTGAGCCAGCCCCGCTGGTTGCCTTCCAGGATCTGGGTTATCGTGATTTGCTGGCGGCCGCCTGGGCCGTCTTCGTCAAAGATCTGCGCACCGAACTGCGTACCCGCTATGCGCTGAATGCGATGGTGCTGTTTGCCGCCTGTACCGCCGTGATGGTCAGTGTGGGCACGACCTTTATTGGGTTGCGGCGCACCGATGAGGCCCTGCTGATCCAGGCGTCGCTGCTCTGGGTGGCCCTGCTGTTTGCCGCGATCAGTGGTCTTTCGCGCAGCTTTGTCCACGAAGAAGAGACCCGGACGATGGCCGCGTTACGGCTGGCGGCACCGCCAATTGCCGTCTATTTGGGCAAGTTCCTGTTCAACCTCGCCTTGCTGGTGCTGCTCAGTGCGATCACTAGTGTGCTGTTCATTGTGTTTGTACGGGTACAAGTCGGTAGCCCGCTGGCCTTTGTCTTGTTACTGGCGGCGGGTGGGCTGGGGCTCGCCTCGGCCACCACGATTCTGGCCGCGATTATCGCCCGCGCCAACTTCAAGAGTGCGCTGTTTGCGGTGTTGGCCTTCCCACTGCTGGTGCCCCAACTGGTGATTGCCATTCAGGGCACCGCCGCCGCGCTCGATAATGGCGGCATGGCCCTGGCCCTACCCGCCATCCAATTCCTGCTCGCCTATAGTGTTGCCACCTTCGTCAGTTCACTCTTCTTGTTTCGGTTTGTCTGGGAAGCCTGACGCAAGCGGATGAGCCAAACGAGTTTGATCAGGCCCTGGAGATAGTCGGGGATGGTGCCGATCAGCATCAAAATGAACAGATCGGGCATCATTTCGGGCAGCATCGCCACGGCCGTCACCAGGTTAAAGCGGTAGCCAAAGAAGCCCTGCAACTGGCTGTAAACGACGACCAGAATCATGCTGGGAATGACGAAACTCAGCGCGACCGACCAGGCTTGGCGGAGCGGAGACTGTTGCTGCACCCAACTGGCCCAGGGGCCAAAAAGCGTCCTGAAGCTCTGCAGATGGATAAGGGCCAAGAACAGCACGAGCAGGCCCATGGCCCAACCGTACCAGCGCACCGACCACCCCGTGCTTACCAGGGGCGGCGTCTCGCCCAGCACCACGGCCTCGACGCTGCGGGCGAGTTGCGGGGCCGACACATAATGATCGATCAGGTGGCCCTGGCTGCTTAAGATCACAAAGGCGCGCTGGCGCTGCGGATAGAGGTTCATTTCGGTGCGGAAGGCACTGGTGGCCCCGCCATGCACAATGGTTGCGCCCTGATCAAAGACCATCCAGCCCAAGGCATAGTTTTCGAGACCCGGCGTAAAGATGCGGCGGGCCATCGCGGGTGAGACCAGGCCGCCCGCGTCGTGCAGCATCGCCTGGGCATAACGGGCCATATCCTCGGTGGTCGAAAGAATATAACCGGCACTGATTTCGTACAGCGGTACGGGTTGGGTTTTGGGGATCGCAAAGCCAAACAGGCGGTTATGACCCTGGGCCAGTGCGGTCGCCTGACTGGGATCGGCGGTCGTATTGGTCATGCCCAAGGGTGCAAAGATATGCTCGGCCATGTAGGCGGCGTAGGACTGGCCGCTGACCTGTTCGATCAACAGGGCCAGTACCACATAACCGTGGTTGAAGTACTGAAAGCGTTCGCCAGGGGCTGCCGTTGGCTCGGCCTGCGCCAGCGCCCGTACCGCCATTTCCAGGCTCGCATCAAGTGGCAAGACCACCGGGTAGCCCGCTTCGGCCAGGCCACTGGTATGGTGCAATAGGTGAACCAGTTTGATCTGAGAAGCGATGGCCGGGTCGGCGACGGTGAACCAGGGCAAATACTGCTGCACCGGGGCATACAGATCGAGGTGGCCCTGTTCAACGAGTTGGGCAACTGCCAACGCAGCCAGTGATTTGCTCTGCGAACCGATATACAGTTGGGTCTGGGGCGTCATTGGCTGACCCGCCACACCCTCTCCATAGCTGCGCAGGGCGACAAACTCGCCACCCTCGGCCAATACAGCTACCGAGACACCCGATAGACCGTGGTGCTGCATCTGGGCCTGCACCGTTTGATCAAGGACGGTCAGATCAATCGGGTCTGGCGATGCAACTGGCCCTGCGGCCCGCTGGCTTGGCCCAGAGAGGGTCAGTAACAACAGAATCAGCGAAAGTAGGGTCGTGCGCATGGCTGGCTCCGATCAATAGTTCCTGCTGCCATGCTACCCAGGATAGATGAATCACGGGTGAAGGGCTGTCACCCGTCGGGGTGAGGCGTAGGGGCAACCCTGCGAGATGCAATGTTCAAATCTTGTCGCCCACTGCGCCCGCCTTGTCACCCCGAGTATCCTATGGCCGGTCGGCCAGTGATGCTGGGATGACATCCGATATGTCATTAGGAGCGCAGCAAGGGGTCTTCCATGCGCCCTCTTGTCACCCAATTGCGGATCGTATCTAACAGATCCGTGGTAACTGTTCGCCGATCTGCATGTCCACGACCCGCGTGCCGCCAATCCCGGTGCGCGCCACAACCACGCCAGGGTGCTCGGCGGTGACTTCGCCAATGATTGTCGCTTCGGCCCCCAGCGGCTGAGCACGCAGGGTTGCCAGGGCCAGATCGGCGTCGGCGCGAGCCACAATCGCCACCAGTTTGCCTTCGTTAGCAACATAGAGCGGATCGAGGCCCAGGATTTCGCAGGCTGCCCGCACCGGTCCCGGCACCGGCAAGGCCCGTTCCTGCAGCCGGATGCCCACCCCCGAAGCCGCCGCGATCTCGTTCAGGGTCGAGGCAACCCCGCCCCGGGTTGGGTCGCGCAAGGCATGCACGGTGCAACCTGCCGTGAGCATGGCCGCAACCAGTTCGTGCAACGGGGCCGTGTCCGACTCGACGGTGGCCCCAAACTCAAGCCCTTCGCGTACACTCAGAATCGCCACCCCGTGCAGCCCGATCGGCCCACTGACGATCACCACATCGCCGGGACGGGCCTGGTCTGGCCCGATCTGCACCCCGGCAGGCACCAGGCCAACCCCGGTCGTGCTGATGAAGACCCCGTCACCGTGACCACGATCAACAACTTTGGTGTCACCAGTCACAATCGCCACCCCGGCCCGTCGCGCCGCCGCGCCCATGGTTGTCGCAATCGTGCCGAGTTGATCGAGCGCCAGCCCCTCTTCCAGAATAAAGCTCGCGGTCAAAAAGAGTGGTTGCGCCCCGCTCATGGCCAGGTCATTGACGGTGCCGTTCACGGCTAAGTCGCCGATGTTGCCCCCCGGAAAGAAGAGCGGGCGCACCACAAACGAGTCGGCCGAGAGGGCCAGGCGCGCCCCACCCGCTTCGACCACTGCCGCATCGCCTAACTGGGCCAGGGCACTGTTCTGGAAGGCAGGCAAAAAGAGGTGGCGCACCAGTTCGGCCGACAGTTTGCCGCCGCCGCCATGGCCCATCACAATCGCCGGATAATCGCGCAGTGGCGCAGGGCAACTCCAAGCCTCGAACGACAGACTCATCGTGCGACCTCCACCGCCTCGGCGGGAATGAAGCGCCCGTACTGGAAATAGGCCGCACACGCGCCTTCGCTCGACACCATGGTCGCCCCGAGCGGATTGCGCGGCGTGCATTCTTTGCCGAAGGCCGGGCACTGGTTGGGCTTGATCAAGCCTTGCAGCACCTCGCCACTGCGACAGAGCGCCGACTCGGCGGTGTGGATATGGCCGACCGCGAAACGCGTTTCCGCATCAAAGGCCTGGTAGCGCTCACGCAAGCGCCAGCCGCTCTGGGGGATGGTGCCGATGCCCCGCCAAGCCCGGTCGGTCGGCTCAAACACCTGGTTCAGGATGGTCTGGGCGGGCTGGTTGCCTGCGGGTTGGACGGCCCGCGCATAGGCATTCTCGAGTTCGGCGCGGCCTGATTCAAGTTGCACCACCGCCCGACGAATCCCCTCAAGCACATCAAGCGGCTCGAAGCCCGTCACGACAATCGGCACCCGGTAGCGCTCAACCAGTGGCCCGTACTGCCAGGTGCCCATCACACTACAGACGTGGCCCGCCGCCAAAAAGGCTTGCACCCGGCAGGTGGGCGATTCCATAATCGCACTGATCGCCGGGGGCACCAGCACGTGCGAGACCAGCATCGAGAAGTTGGTCAGGCCCATGCGTTCGGCTTGCACAATCGCCATGGCATTCGCGGGTGCGGTGGTCTCGAAACCAATCCCGAAAAAGACCACCTCGCGGTCGGGGTGTTGCACCGCCAGTTTGACCGCATCAAGCGGCGAATAGACGATCCGCACATCGCCGCCCTGGCTCTTGACCCGAAAGAGATCCTGGCTGCTGCCGGGCACGCGCAGCATATCGCCAAACGAACAGAAGATCACGCCGGGACGGGCGGCAATTGCCAGGGCCTTGTCAATCACTTCGAGCGGCGTGACACAGACCGGGCAGCCCGGCCCGTGGATCAGTTCGATCTCGGGGGGCAGCAGTTGATCGATCCCATTGCGAATGATCGAATGGGTCTGCCCACCACAGACCTCCATGATCGCCCAGGGGCGGGTGGTCACGCGCCGGATCTGCTCAAACAGCCGCCCGGCCAACTCGGGATCACGAAACTCGTCAAGATACTTCATGGCGGGCTTCCTCATGCTCGTCTACGCCCAACTCTTCTTCGAGCAGGCCCAACTCGTGGAAGAGGGCCAGGGTTTCGCGGGCGGACTGCTCATCAAGCTGACTGATCGCAAACCCAACATGGACAATCGTATAATCACCAACCGCAATCTCGGGTAAATAGGCCAGGCAGACCTCTTTGACGATGCCGTCAAAATCTACCCGACCCATGCGAATCCCATCGGTATCGGTAATGCTAATCACTTTACCAGGAATGCCAAGACACATCAGACGGCTCCTTCGTTAGGGGTTGCCAACTCCCAGATCATCACCCGATTATTGCCCGAGTCGGTGATCGCAAGGTAGGTGCGGTGGATCCAGAGGCCATAGGGCCAGCAGAGCGTATCCGGCGCGATGGCGCGCCAGCGGTTTTCGCCGTTGCTCGCCAGGTCGGGCTGACCAAGGGCCAGGCTAGCCGGGGCCGCACAACCCTGGCGCGGCAACTGATCCCAGAGTAACACGCGATTGTTAGCAGTATCGGCCACGGCCAACTGGTTTTGGGTTAGGGCCAGCGCATACGGAAAACGCAAGCGGCTTGGCCCCTGCGCGACGTAGGCTAACTCCTGGTTGGCCTGAAAATCGGCCTGCCCAAGGACTAAATCGGCGGGACGGTCGCTCGTGGGTGGTGGCGTCCAGCCCAGCACACGGTGGTTGCCCGCATCGGCCACATACAGACTCTGGCCGTCACCGGCGACGGCGTGGGGCCAGCGGAAACTCGCAGGGCCAGCCGTCCCACCCCGATTCTCGTCGTGGCTCGTGGCATCAGATTGGCCCAGGATCAGATCGGGTTCCTGGTCGGGGCGAGGGCAGCCGTGCCAGCCTAACACCCGTCGGTTGCCGGTATCGGCGATATAGAACCAGCCCACACACCAGGCCAGGCCATAGGGCCAATACAGGCTTGTGGCATTGGCGCTACCCCCACGATTGGCCTCTACGGCATGAAGATCGGGCTGACCCAGCGCATAATCGGGTGGCGTATCGGCCTGATCCGGCACGCGTTCCCAGACCAAAACGCGGTGATGCCATGCATCGGCGACATAGAGCCGCCCTTCGGCCACCAGCACCCCGGTGGGCAGGTAAAATCCATTGGCCGGGCCGCGGCCGCCCGCTGCCGGGCCTTCGTGATAAGCATCCGGCTGCCCGAGCACCAGATCGGCAGGGGCACCATCGTGGCTCGGTAGCCCACGCCAGAGCAACAGGCGATGGTTGCCCGAGTCGGCCACAATCAGCCAGTCGTCGTCCAGATAGACCCCCCGTGGCGCATAGAGTTGGCTAGGCGTAGGTTGCGCCGCTGGCAAAGCGAGGCCCCCCGGCGAGGCGGCCCCCAGGCGTAAGCGCGGGCGCGGAGCCAGTGCAGGGGCCGCTTCTGCCAGCGGGGTCAGCATGGCCGCACCCAGATCTGGCCATCCTGCACCCGTAGCGGGAAGCGTTCGAGTTGGGCTTGCGGCGCGGTCTGGCATTCGCCGGTTGCGGCGTCGAAGCAAAAGCCATGCCAGATACAGCTGATCGTACCAGCAGCAGGATCAAGTTCGCCATCGTGAAGCGGCAAGCCCTGGTGGGCACAGGCATTGCGGAAGGCACTGAGCTGATTGTTCAGGTTGACAATCAAAATGTCGGCCTCGTCATGCTGGAGCCGGTACATCTTTCCGGTGGGCACTGCGTCAAGCAACGGGCCAGCGACCCAACCCGTGCCAGGCGTAGGAGCACGCACCCCAATGGCATCAAGACTGATCAGGGCCGGGCCAGGCTCGTTCGGCAGCACTTCGACCGCCTGGATTTCGGGGATCTGGCTTAGGATAGCCTCTTCGACGCCTTCGCGCAAGGTCACTGCCGACATGGAACAGCCGTTACAGGCCCCGTGCAGGCGCACAAAGACAGTCTTGTCGCGCACTTCAGCCAATTCGACATCACCGCCATGCGACTGCATATAGGGCCGCACCATGTCGAGCACCCGGATCACGCGGGTGGTCAGATCGGCCCGTACCAGGCCATGCATGGCAAACAGCGCATAGACCAGCGGCTCGTCAACTAGTTCAAAGAGCAGTTCTTTGCCGTGTGGATCAGCTTTCAGGCGCTGAATAATCAGGGTCAGGCCAGCTTTATGGAACGCCTCGACCGCCTGCTTCAGATCGGTGGCCTTGCTGCGGGCCGCGGGATCGAGTTTGGCAACCTCGGCCATGGCCGTATCCACCTGTTGGGCCAGTTCTTCCAGACTTGCCGTTGGTGTCAGCAGAGGACTCGTTGTCATTGAGAAAGGACTCCTTATGCTTCATGTTATCTCTGTAGGGACGCAGCGTGCTGCGGCCGCGGCAGCAGCACGCTTCGTCCCGAACC
>JBLWKA010000022.1:1947-52667 GCA_048381555.1 Oscillochloridaceae bacterium umkhey_bin13 | reverse complement strand
GGGTGTGGCGGATGACCCCGCTGTTGTACCACATGCCGTGCAATTCTGCCCGAATCACGAAAACTGCTCCAATCGATCATCCGCAAAAATGGCAAACGTCGGATTCACTCGCGAACGGTGAGATCAAAGGGTCGTGTGGCAATTTACGAGTCTATTGACATCTTCGAACGTCTCGGTATGCGACGTGAAGTAGCTGAAACTCGCGAGGAACTGCGCCAACTCGACGAGATGGGCGAGGCGCCAGCGGCCTGACGCCCCGCCCAGCAAGGTCCTCAGCCCCCTTCCAGCGCTTTCAACGAGATGCGCAGGAGTTCGATCAGCGCGGGCAGCACCGGTAGCAGCGGGATGGCGCTGGGGGCCAGCAGCGCGGCGAGGAGCACGAAGGCGAATAGGACGAAGGCGGTGAGGGCGAGCGCCACTCGGAAGTCGCGGAGGGTGCGGTTGCCGTTCATCTCCAACCTCCTGGGTGTCAACCTTGGGTCGATGGTTGGAGTATCGAGCTCAACCGCTCGGATGTGCGACCTATGGAATGGGGCAAATTCGGTGTGGGGGTAGCCTGAGGAGGCTCGGAGCTGTAAGAGATTTCCGAGCGACTCATCCTCCGCCACACGGAACATGGCTACACACCGCCGTGGACGGCTACAGACGCTCTGACTTTGGCTACATGATTGGCTACATAAAACGCCTCCGGGCCGATCTTAAGCGACCGCCCCGGAGGCGCTTCATGGCTTTACAATCCTGGTGCCGGAGACGGGACTCGAACCCGTAAGGGGTTGCCCCCAGCGGTTTTTAAGACCGCAGCGTTTGCCTTTTCGCCACTCCGGCAGAGGTTGGGTGTGGAGGTGGGAGGCGTAGAGGTGATAGTACGTTCCCTACCTGGCATACCACAATGATTCCGCAACTGATCACTCCATACGTACGTGCCTGCACCCTGGAGTGCTATTATACCAATTCTTGGTCCGCCCGGTGCTACAATCGTGGTGACCCTCTGATCATCACACAATTACCATCAGGCCAGACCAGGGAAGCTCTCATCTATGACTGAATCACGTGAGCACACGCAGGCACCGCGCCTCTTCAAGGATCATTTTGACCACGCCATGGTCACCGATCTAGCCCGCCGATTACAGGTGGTTGATCCGGCCTTTCCGGCTGAGGCGTTCTGCGCAGCGGTGATTCCTCAATTGGCCCCACTTGAGCTCAAGGGCCGGGTGGCAGCGATTGCAGCCGGGCTTCAGGCCCATCTGCCGCCCGCCTATCCCGAGGCAATTACCCGCTTGTTGGCTATCCTGGGGCCGCCCCATAATGAATCCGAGGGCATGTTCAAGGATGGCTGGGATTTGATGCCGGTCGCGGCCTTCGTTGAATATTATGGCCTCGAACACCTGGACGAGTCGCTGGCGGCGATGCATGCGATCACCCAGCGCCATACCGCCGAGTTTGCCATCCGCCCCTTTTTGCAGCGCTATCCAGCTGCGACCCTGGCGACCTTGCAGCAATGGGTCTCCGACCCCAGTTTTCATGTGCGCCGCCTGGTCAGCGAAGGCACCCGTACCCGTCTACCTTGGGCTTGCCAACTCCCAGCTTTGATTGCTGATCCCAGTCCAGTGCTGCCCCTGCTTGCAGCCTTGCGCGACGATCCCACCGCGTATGTGCGCCGCTCGGTTGCCAACAACCTGAATGATCTTGCCAAGGATCACCCCGAGCTGGTGCTGGCGACCCTGGAGCGTTGGCAGCACGGGGCCACCCCCGAGCGTCAGGGTCTAATTCGGCACGCCTTGCGCACCCTGATCAAGCAGGGCCATCCCGCAGCCTTGCGTCTGCTCGGGGCCGAACCAGCCGCCGTGATCCTCGAAACCCTGGCCGTGACCCCGACGGTTGTGACGATCGGGAGCAGCCTGACGATCACGGTCGGTCTACGCAGTAATGCGTCTACCCCGCAACAACTGATCATTGACTATGTGCTCTGCATGCCCGGTGTCCGTGAGACAATCCGTCGCAAAGTCTTTAAGTTGCGTACTCAGCGACTTGAACCAGGGGCGACGCTGCGCCTGGTGAAGCGCCATTCGTTTGCACCAGTTACGGTGCGAGCAATCTACCCTGGCCAGTACCGCATTGAACTTCAGGTCAATGGGCAGATCGTAGGCGATGCTGCGTTTGACCTTGTCGCCCCAAACGAGAACTAAGGCTGGGTTGCTGCGGCTTAACTCAGGTCGGCAGCGAGTTCGGCACCGAGCGCGGTAATCGCCACAGAGAGGTTGCGACTATGGGTTTCCGCCTCCTGGGCCAGACGCTCAAGCCGGGCAAGCTCTTTGGGGCAGAGATTGCGCTTCGGCAGATTATTCAGATAGGTACGGGCCGCAACGGCTTTGTACACCACCTCGGCTTGGCTGGCGATCAGCATGTCGCGCCGCTGCTCAAGATAGGTCTGCTGCACACGATCAATAGGGGTCACAGATGAAATCCTTTCTTGGTTACTCTTCTCACTCTAACACAGCGGTTCTGGAAAACAATTGGTACTTCGGCACAACCGGCACAGGCCTGCATTTGGATGTCTATACCATGCGCGCCCTACCGCCCTGGCGCTAATCCTCAAGCGCAATCAGGCCCCGGCGCACCGCGTAGCGCACCAGATCGGCAATTGTGCGTAGGCCCAGTTTGCGCATCAGGTTGGCGCGATGGCTTTCGACCGTACGCGGACTGATCGCCAATTGCTCGGCAATCTCGATACTGGTACGACCCTGAGCCGTGCCGAGCAAGACCTCGCGTTCGCGTTCGGTCAAGCGTTGATAGGGGTCGAAACTATCCTGCAGCGCTGGTTGGGCAAAAGCATCCAGAATGCGCTCGGATAACAAGGGACTCACATACCGCCGCCCATCAAGCGCATACTGGATCGCCGTCACCAACTCGACCGAGAGGCTCTCTTTGAGCACATACCCGGTTGCCCCGGCGCGCAGGGCCTCGCGCACATAGCCCTCATCGCCATGCATCGAAAAGACCACCACCCGGGTGGCAGGGGCCTGCTGCTGCACTTGGCGCACCACTTCGAGCCCACTTAAGCCCGGCATGACCATATCGGTGACCAATACATGGGGACTCAGGTCACGCACCAGGGTAATCGCCTCGTTGCCCGAAGCCGCTTCACCCACGATTTCGCAGGGCAATTCCTGTTCAAGCAGCGTCCGCACGCCTGTCCGCACCAACTCATGATCATCAGCGATTACCACCCGCCAACGGCTCATGATTCGTCCTCACTCTCTTGGGGTTCGCTTGGGCGGATCAACGGGAGATTAGCCAGCAGACGGGTGCCTGCCCCTAGCGCCGCATCAATCGTGAGTTCACCGCCAAGCAGGGCAGTGCGTTCACGCATGCCCGCCAGGCCACTTGAACGATGTGCCCGCAGCACACTTGGTGGATCGAAACCCACCCCATTATCACTTACTTCGATCAGCAATTGATTGCCGGCCACCCAAAGCACCAGGTGGGCCTCGAAGACCCCAGCGTGGCGCGCCACATTTGTCAGGGCTTCTTGCACAATCCGGTAAGCCGTCAGTTCGACTACGGGTGGAAACCGCTGATCGAGTTGGCTCAGCACGGCTACCACCTGGATCCCCGTCTGGCTTCGGTAGCGTTCCAGATACCAATTGAGGGCCGCGTACAGGCCAAGTTCATCGAGCATAGCCGGGCGCAGATCAAGCGAACGGTGGCGCACCTGGGTGATCAGCGTCGCTACCTGACGTTGAGCTTCGGTCAATTGGGCATACAACTGTTGATGCGGCAGATTATGCCCAATCGTCAGTACCAGGTTCAGGCCAGTGAGGGATTGACCAATCTCGTCGTGCAGTTCGCGGGCCAGATGGCGGCGTTCTTCTTCCTGCGTTTCGACCAGTCGCTCCGACAGGGCCTGAAGGCGGGCGCGACTCTCCACGACTTCGGCATAGAACTGCGCCCGCTCGAGGGCCTGAGCGCACTGGTCAGCAAGATTGCTTAATAAGGCCCGCTCATCCGAGTCAAATGGATTCAGGGCGGCATAACTAAAACTGATCGCGCCTACCACCAGATTCGCAGTCATCATCGGCAATGCCGCGTAGGCTTGATCACCCCGCTCGGCCATAAGCGCGAGCGAGCCAGGAAATTGCGCTTCGGCCAGTTCAGGCGACGAGAGCCAAACTGGTTGGAGGGTTCGCACCGCCACGGTTGGCGGCAGGGTCGCATTCAAGGGTAGACCTTGAAACGCCTCAAGTTGCAGATAGGTTATCCCAGCCCAACCAATGATTTCAAGTTGGTCATTGCCCACATTCAGCAGCGAGATCACGACCGAACGGGCGGTCGTCACACTGAAAGCATGGCGCGTAATCACCTCAATCACCTCACGTCGGTTCAAGGCCCCCGAGAGTGCCGCCGTCATCGCCTGGAGGCGGGCAATCCGTGCGGAGGAGCTTTTTGCCGCTGCGAGGGCCTGTTCCGCCGTATCTAGGGCTGCGCGCACCTGTTCTTCGGCCAATTTACGGGCGGTAATATCGCGGGCAATCCCTTCGAGCGCAATTGGTTGACCGGTCGCATCGGTCACCACCCGATTGATCTGCTCGGTCCAGATCAGGGAGCCATCTTTGCGTTGCCAACGCAGCGTTAAAGGTTCGGTCAGCGCAGCGGGATCGTGCTGCACCCGTTCGAGCAACGGCCGATCATCAGGGTGAACCAATTTGACCCCAAGCAACGGATCAGCGTAATGCTCTTCAGGGGTATACCCGGTAATCGTCGTGGCAGACGGGCTGACATAGGCAAACCCAGGGCTTGGCACAAACTGATAACGATAGATCAGATCATGGGCGTGTTCGGTCAACATCCGGAAACTCGCCTCACTCGCCCTGAGGTCAGCTTCGGCCTGCTTCTGAGCCGTCACATCCTGCACAATCCCGGTGACCAGGGCGGCGCGGGGTTGACCTTCGATCGTTGCAAAGACCGTATAGATATGTACCACCAACCAATGGATACTGGCATCGGGATGGGTGACGCGGTGTTCGATCACGGCAAAACCGGGGCCAGTCGGGTCATGGGCCTGATCCCGTACCGCTAGCATCGCGGCCAGATCATCAGGATGGCCCTGGGCAAACAGGGTTTCGACTGTCACCTGATGGGTTGGCAAACCATAATGGATGCGGGCGCGCTCATCCAAATGCAGCAAGGGCGGATCAGCCAGTAGATCGTGTTGCCAGGTACCCAGATTGGCCGCATCATAGGCTTGGTGCAAGGCCAGATCCCGATCACGCAGCGCCTTTGCGGCATAGGTACGTTCAGTAATCTCGATCACTGCGGCCCCGACCCCAATAATCTGCCCGGCACTGTTATGCACCGGATAATAGCTCGCCAGCCACGAACGGTGCAACGCACCTTCGTTCACCTGCCCACTGCCACGATGCACCTCCAGATCACGCACGGCCTCGCCGGTTGCCAAGACCTGACGAATCGCTGGCTCGATCACCTGCGCGAGTGCGGGCAGAATCTCGGCAGGCGTGTGGCCCAGATAGGCGGTCAGGGGCAGGCCATCAAAGTCGGCCAGGGCGTGATTGACCCGGAGATAGCGCAGATTGGTATCAAGTGCAGCCAGACCAATCGGGGTCGAAGCAAAGATCGCATTCAGCAGCGCGAAGGCATCATCTTTGATCTGGGTGGCATAGCGCGAGGCCGCCGTCAAACGCACTTTTTCGAGGGTCTGGGCCAGATGGATAGCGAGGTCATCAGCGAGGGTCAGTTCAGCGGGATGATAGGTCGCAGGCTCAGGCTGTTCACGAGTCAGCACCAACAACCCAAAGGTGCGACTCCCCAGATGGATCGGCACAACCAACGCCGTTGCGGTCGCAGCAACCTGAAGGAGTTCGGCCTGGGCGGGGGCTAGTTGGGCCAGAATTGATGCCCCCTGGGTGGCAAGTTGCGCTGCAAACGGATGATCGGCCGGGGCGAGCCGCACAAACGGCGTCCAGGGTTCGATTGCAACCAGGCCTTCGTGCCAGCGGCCATACAGACGCTCGGCCCGCAAATCGTGACCAGTCAACTCGATCATACAGCGGCTACCAAGACGTGGAATGAGCAGACTGGCGATGCGGGCAATCCCATCGGCATAATCCCTAGCCCCACTCAAGATGGCCCCGACCACCCCAAGCAACGCCATCCGCTCGGCGTGTTGCTCTAATTCGTGAATCCGCTGGGCCTGAGCCGTATTGCGCGCCGCAAGCCGGGCGACCCGCGACGAGCGCCGGGCAATCCGTGGGACGATGACTGGGGAACGCATGCGCATAGAGTAGAGGGTGCTACAGCGGTGAATGTGGCTGTCAGTATACACTACCGAACTTCTGAAGGCAGAACTACGGCGGGTAAAGGGCAGGAATGATGCTACCCCAGCCACGTATTTTACCGGGTTCACCTTGCTGGCGATTGTGGCCGCCGGGGGCTGGAAGGCAAGAAGTCTGGTCGAGGACTGCGAACTGAGTTTCCGGGCCTCATAGGAGTGACGTCGCTACCGCTGGCGCACGGTGGCAACGGGATGGCGGGGCATATGACACGATCCCGTCAGCATACGACGGGATCGTGGTAGCCTCACGTAAAGCCGAAGCATGCGCCACCAGATCGTGATCCGATGGTGCCTGCTTCGGCCTTACAACGGCGTACGACGGAAGTGCCGGGCCGAACAGGTAGCGGGTTAGAGCACTTCGGCAGTGACTTTGATCATGCGGTCGCCCTGGGTGATCTTGTCACAGACTTCGTTCATGCCCGAAGTGACTTTGCCGAAGACGGTATGCTTGCCGTCCAGGTGGGATTGGGGCTTGTAGACGATGAAGAATTGGCTACCATTGGTATTGGGGCCGGCGTTCGCCATCGAGAGCACGCCGCGCACATGGGTGAGCGGGTTGCCGCGGGTTTCGTCCTGGAAGCGGTAGCCTGGCCCGCCGGTGCCCGTTCCGGTGGGATCGCCACCCTGGATGACAAAGTCGCGGATCACCCGGTGGAAGATAACCCCATCGTAGAAGCCCTCGTTGATCAAAAAGACGAAGTTGTTGACGGTCGTGGGGGCATGCTGGGGATAGAGCTCGATCTCAATCGTGCCCTTGTTGGTCTCCATAGCGACCTTGTAGGTCTTGGTAGTATCAATCATCATTGCAGGCGGGCTGGACCATTTCTTAGCGCTCACGGTGCGCTCCTTTCAGGATTACGGGGGCCACGCCTGCGATTATAACAAATCTGGCTAGTCACCCATTTCGGCGCGGGCCGGAATACTGCGGCGCTGGATGTCTTCTTCTTTGACCCGGACGACGTTCCAGACCAGGCCCATGCGTTCGAGGGCGCTGATCAGGTAGCCGGAGAGATCAACCTGCCACCAGCGCAAGCCGTGGAAGGCCGAACGCGGGAAGGCGTGGTGGTTGTTATGCCAGCCTTCGCCAAATGCCAGCAGGCCAACCAGAAAGTTGTTGCGGCTAGCATCACGGGTCTGGTAATCGCGGCTGCCAAAGGTGTGACAGATCGAGTTGACGCTCCAGGTGATGTGATGGGTTAGGAAGACGCGTACAAAGCCACCCCAGATCAGGCCGCTCAGGCCACCAATCGCGAGTGGCACGATGAGGCCCACCGCAACCCACAGCACCCAGGTCTTGGAGGCCCAGACCACATCGGGGTCCTTCTTGAGCCAGGTGCCATATACATCGGCATTGGGCTTGTGGTTGAAGAGCCAGCCCATGTGGGCGTGCCAGAGCCCTTCGAGTGGGCTGTGCGGATCATCATCACCATCGGAATGGGCGTGGTGCTGAATGTGGGTCGAAGCCCAGACAATCGGATCACCTTCGACCGCCGTGCAACCGGCGACCAGGAACAGGCGGCGCAGCCACGGCTTGGCCTCGAAGCTTTTGTGGGTGAGCATACGGTGGAAGCCGACCGTAATGCCAAGGCCCGAAAAGAGATAAAGCCCGATCATAAGGGCGATGTCGAGCCAACCAACCCAGCGGTTCCAGAGCATAATAATGGCGTAGAGCGTGCCCAGGAAGGGGATGACTACAATTGCGAGCACAACCAGTTTTTCGGGCAGCGATTTTTCGAGCACCGGTTGCTGGGTGGAGGGTCGGACAGCACGGGCCATGGCGGACTCCTTCAAGGTTGAGCGCGAGTGGGAAGGTACACAGTACGGCGCTGCACAGATCACGCAGCGCGTTATGTGTGATTACCTCCAGTCTAGGGGTTGGATCGAAATACGAGAAGTGAGACGAGTCTAATCGGTGGTCACAATCCGTTGAGAGACTCAGCCACGATCCGCATTACTCGCGAACGATGACTGTAGTCATCTAGTGATGACGCTCTACGACGCAAATGCTGCGCGAAGCATCCGAATATGTTCGGGGGTGGTGCGGCAACATCCTCCGATCAGTTGGGCACCGGCGGCGTGCCAACGCTGGGCGGCAGTGGCAAAATCGTCGCAATTGGCGGTGCCGTGCCAGGTGCCGCTGGTCGCATCCCAGTGTTCACCCGAGTTGGGGTAGGCGAGGAGGGGTTTGCTGGTGATCGCACGGGTCGTCTGAAGCAGATCGACCAGGTAGTGCGGCGGGGTGCAGTTGATCCCGATGGCGACAACCTGGGGGTGGTTGGCCAAGAGTTCGGCGGCGGCGCTGATTGGTTCGCCACTACTGAGTTGGTGTTCGTTGCGGGCACTGAAGCTGATCCAGGCCCAGGCCCCCGGGAATTCGCCGAGTAGGCGCGCCAGGACCCGCGCTTCGGTTAGGCACGGAATCGTTTCGCAGGCCAGCAGATCGGGGCCAGCGGCGAGCAGGGCCGCCATGCGCGGACGGTGAAAGGCGAGCAGGCCCGTCTCGTCGAGGGCATAGTCGCCCCGGTATTCCGAGCCGTCATGCAGATAGGCCCCGTATGGGCCGATCGAGGCCGCAACGAGCGGGTAGGCCCGCCCACTGCGCTGACCAGTTGTGTGCCACCAGTGCTCGCGGGCGGTCGCGGCCAACTCGACCGAGCGGGCCATCAAGGCGGCGGCGGCACGGTGATCAAGGCCCCGTTGGGCAAAGCCCGCAAAACTGGCCTGATAACTGGCCGTGATTGCTACGTCGGCTCCAGCCGCGAAGTAGTCATGATGCACTGCCTGGATCAACTGTGGCTGTTCGATCAAGACTTTGGCCGACCAGAGCGGATCGTGCAGGTCGCAGCCGCGTCGTTCGAGTTCGGTGGCGAGTGCGCCGTCGAGGATCAGCGGATCATGGTGCCGGAGGCGGGTGGCGATAGGGTTTTGGTTTGACATAGAGGAACCATTGGGTACAGCCGGTTTTGGGCCGGACGGCGAGCTAAAACCAGACTATAATAGATCTATCCCGAGCTTGCTCAACTGAAACGAGGTGTCTATGACCCTCCGGCGTTGGTTGCTGATCGCCATTGGCGGGCTGAGTCTGATCGTTCTGGTGGGAGGCGTGGCGGTTGCGGCCCTGGCCCTGAATTGGTTGGGGCGCGAGGCTCCTCGCACGGCCCAGGAATTGCTGGTGGTGGGGGCTGATCGGCGTCTGACCTTGTTCAGTGCGAGTGGCTCGCAGCGCATTCTGGCCGAAGATCAGAGTGACGATCTGTTTCGGTACCCGAGTAGCGCGCCCGATGGGGGGCGGATTATTTATATGAGTAGCGACCGCGAAGGGGTCGCGTTGATGAGTCTCGATCTGGCGAGTGGGACGCGGGCGCTGCTCTATCGTAGTTCGGGCGAGCCACCCTTGTATGCGGGCTGGTCGCCTGATGGCCGCCACGTATCGTTCTTGATCAATCGGCGGGGCGGGGGGCTGGCGGCCTATATTGTGCCCGCTGATGGCTCGCGGGAGGCCGCGCTGATCGGGACGTCCGAGGCTTCGACCTATTTTGCCTGGCGACCAGACGGTCGAGTGCTGTTGTTGCATACCGGATCGAGCCGTAATGGGCCCGGACGGATTGCGACTTTTGCCCCAGGTAATCCCGAGCCGCTGAGCGAGATGGATGATCCGGGCTTTTTTCAGGCTCCGGCCTGGAGTGTGACCGGTGAGGCCTTTTTTTATGTGGCCCAGCCAGCGGTGCGTGGTGCGCTTACCCCTGATCAGGTCGAGAGTGTGTTGACGCGGCGACCCGCCGATGGTGGGCCACCGCAGGTACTGGCCAGTGAACGCCAGGCCGCCTTGCTCTTTTCGCGGGCACCAAGTAGCGATGATCTGGCCTATACGACCGTGGGGCCGGGTGGGTTTGGGCCACTGAAACTGGTGGCGGCCGATGGCAGTCCCGCCCGCTTAATCTCGCGGCCTGACCAAGCCGTGATGGCCTTTTTTTGGTCGCCGGATGGATCGCAAATTGCCTATTTGACCGCAGCACCACGCCAGCAGGGTGGCCTCCCTGAATTGACCTGGCATACGGTGACGCTGACGGATGGGCGAGTGCGTGATCTTGCAAGTTTTACGCCCAGCCCGGCCTTTGCCGCCCTGCTCAATTTTTTCGATGCCTACGCGATCACCCTGGATCTCTGGTCGCCTGATGGGCGCGAACTGGTCTATGGCGGCAGCGACGGGGTCTATGCGCTGCCAGTCATGGGGGGCGAGCCGCGCCGGGTGGCCGATGGCGTGCTCGGCCTGTGGATGCGGCAGTAGGGAGCGCAGCTATGTCTCACATGCCGCTCGTGGCAATTATTCCCATGGCCGGGGTCTCGGCGCGGCTGGCCCCCATTCCGAGCAGCAAAGAGCTCTTGCCAATTGGGTTGGTTGAAACCCCTAACGGCCTACGCCCCAAGCCAGTCTGTCTCTATCTGCTCGAAGCGCTGCGCCTAGCCGGGGTCGAGCGGGCTTTTCTGGTGTTGCGGCCTGGCAAGTGGGACATTCCAACGTACCTGGGTCACGGTGCCAGTGTGGGCATCGATCTGGCCTATTTGCTCATGAACTTGCCCTATGGCTCACCCTACACCGTTGATCAGGCCTACCCGTTTGTGCAAGCTTGTTTGGTCGCTTTTGGCTTCCCCGATGTGATCTTTAGCCCGCCGGACGCGATCGCGCAACTGGTGGCCCAACAACGCATCAGCGGGGCCGACGTGGTCTTGGGGCTCTTTCCGACTGATCAGCCCCAGCATGTGGATATGGTCGCCTTCGATCCCGACGGGCGGGTACGCCGGATTGAGATTAAGCAGCCCCAGAGCCAACTTCCCTACACCTGGATGCTGGCGGTCTGGACGCCGACGTTTAGCGCCTTTATGCACCGCTATTTGGCTGAGGATGCCCAACGGCGCGCCGACCCTGATCCGGCCAAGCGCCCGCTCCGCGAACTGTTTGTCGGTGATGTGATCCAGGCCGCGCTTGACCGCGGGATGCATGTCGAGGCCCACTGCTTCCCCGAGGGCCACGCGCTTGATGTGGGTACGCCCGCCAATCTGATTGCGGCAATGCGCCAGTATGTGTAAAGCGGACGCAGCACGCTGCGTTCCTACAACTCTAACTCGCTCATCGCATCAATAATCGCCTGAACACTGGGCTGCTGGTTGTCTTTGCGTAGCTCGCGCACCAGGTGGCCGTCCTTCAAAAAGACCACTCGATCCGCGTACGAGGCGGCCCGGGGATCGTGGGTCACCATCACAATTGTGGCCCCGAGTTCGTCGCAGGCTCGGCGCAACAGTTCGAGAATGGTGGTGCCTGAGCGCGAGTCGAGGTTGCCGGTTGGTTCGTCGGCCAGCACAATCGCCGGGTCGTTGACGAAGGCGCGGGCAATGGCGACCCGTTGCTGCTGCCCGCCCGAAAGTTGATCGGGCCGGTGGTGACGGCGCTCGCTCAGGCCCACCAGAGCTAACAACTGGTCAATTTTGGGCTGGTGACGTTCGAGGCGCTGTCCGTCAATTAAGAGCGGCAGGGCGACGTTTTCTTCGGCTGTCAGGGTTGGCAGCAGGTTGTAGAACTGGAAGATAAACCCAACTTTGCGCCGTCGCACCAAGGTGATCGCGTTGTCGCTCAGGTGGGCCAGCGGCTGCCCCGCCAGGGTGATCTCGCCCTCGCTCGGCCCATCAAGTCCACCCAGTAAGTGTAACAAAGTGGACTTGCCCGAACCCGATGGCCCCATCGCGGCGACAAATTCGCCCTTTTCGACCGTTAGACTGACCCCTGCGAGGGCGTCAACCGTCACTTCGCCCATCTGGTACTGTTTGCGGACGTTTTGGGCTTGCAAAACGGGCATTGGGGTTACTCCTTGTTCAGGCCATAAATCCGAATTGGTTCCTGTTTACCACGAATTTCGACCAACCCCAGGTCGGTCAGGGCATAAGTGGGGGCCGACGCGCCCAGCGCCGCCACGGTGAACTCACTGAGCAAAACCGCATAGTCGGCAAACTGTTTGGTTAAGCCCTGGATGCGGGCACCGACATTCATCGCATCACCAATCACGGTGTATTCCTGGCGCTCTTCGGAGCCGGTAGCCCCAGCGGCGACCAGGCCACTATTGAGGCCCATCCCGAACTGGGGCGCGGGCAAGCCAGCAGCGGCCCGCGCCTGTTCGAGAGCGTCGAACCCGGCCCGGATCGCCAGTGCCGCTCGCACTCCGCGTTCGGCATGTGAAGGTTTCGCCTTCGTCGAACGACGCCTTGGCCGCACTGCCGATAATCGCCGCCCCGGCAAAGGCTTGCCCAAACCGGCCACCGTACAGGTGACCGGCCCTTTGGGGCCGTTGACCGTGAAACTGTCGCCGAGTCCGGCCCCGTTGCGGCGGGCGACGGTCGGCGGCAGCAGCAGGCCGCAGCCCTGTTCTATGATTGGCTTCGCAGTGGCCCAATCGCCTTCACTGAAGCTGAACAAGGTCGTGCCAGTGGCCTGGAGGGCGGTCGGATCGAGCACAAAACTAAAATAACTATTGCCAAACAACGAGAGTTCGGGCACCAGGACGAAGGTAAACTCGACGATCTCAACCTGTTCGCCCAGGGTTTGGCGGAGTGCATGAATATCATCGCGGGACAAACGCAGCGTACCAAGCTCATCAAACGAGGCCAGCCCCGCTTCCACCGAAAACGTGGACACCGTCCAGCGCCCAGCTTGGCTCATCGCCAAGAATTTCGGGCCAAACAGTTCGTACGACCAGAAAGTAATATAGCCAGTGAGGCTGCCGATCAGGGTTAGGCTGAGCGCCAGGGTACTCACCGTCAGCAAAACCCTGGCCCGCCCGCGGCGCAGATTGTCGGCGGCCAAGCGCCCGGTGGCACCCCAATAATGGCCGAGGGGTCTGGCTAAGGCGCGCCCGAGTCCGTCAATCAGGCCGGGGAGCAACAGGGCCAGTCCAAGCAACCAGAGCAGGGAGCAGCAACAGCAAGGCCGCGATGAAATCGGGCCGTACTACCACACTGATCGCCCCCACACTTACCAGCAGGACAACCAGGGCCGCAAGTGGGCGCCACAAAGCTGGTTTGGCATGGCGGGGCGAGGCGGCTGCGGGCCGTAGGGCCATGATCGGGGCGACCCGAGCGGCGCGTAGCGCAGGGGCCAGGGCCGCGAGCAAAGCGAGGAGTAGGCCGAGTAGGGGCGCAAGGGCGAGCGTCCACCAGGCTGCCTCGGGTGGGTTGCCCATGCGCAAGGCTGCGAATGCCCCCCAGACCAGCGTCAGCCCCAATGGAATCCCGAGCAATGCGCCGAGCAGGCCGAGCAGACTGGCTTCGACCAGGACAATTCCGAGCAGTTGCCAGCGGGTTGTGCCGAGGGTGCGTAGTGCCCCGAGTTCGCTGGTGCGGGCGGTGATGCCCATCCCAAAGGTGTTGGCAATCACAAACGCAGCTACCAGCAGCACAATCAAGCCGACCATGCCTAATAAGAGCCGCATGCCAAGGATATTGATTGACGGCCCCGCGTCCAGACTATTCTGAACTACAAGCAGGTCGGCCCCGAGTTGGTCGGCTAAGATGTTACGGGCGACAACCAGGTCGGCTCCTTCGTGCAAGCGCACCTGCACGAGCCCAACCTGCCCTGGGGTTCCAGCCAGGATCTGGGCCTGAGCGAGGGTGATCAGGGCTTCGGCTTGGGCGGCGGGCGGCCCGGATGCGCCCGGTAGTTGCCCGTTAAGGATCAGGGTCGCCGTGCGCCCAGCGTCAGTTTGGGCCGTCAATGTTTGGCCCACCCGCCAGCCTTCGCGGATGGAAAGCAGCGCCGGGGCGAGCAGAGCAGTTTCGTCGCCAAGGCGGGCGAGATCCGTTTCGGCCTCTACAAACGCCTGATAGCTCGCTACCTCAACGCCACGCAGCACCATTGGGACAGCGCCAAGCCGGGCCTCGACCGCCAGCGAGGGAGCGGCAGACGCGACTGCGGGCATGCTCCGGATCTGGGTCAGCGTGGCAGCATCAAACGGTGCCCCAGCGGCGCTGAACACCTCGAGATCTCGGCATCGGGTTGGTTTTGGTGCTCACATTGTTACGACGACGACGTGGCTTCGGTCAGGCGGCGACGGGTGCTGGCGGCCCGCATGCGGCGCACGACCACATCGGCACTAGCAACCATAAACGCCGGTAAATTGACTGTGCCCATCAGGGCCATATCTTCGATCAGGCTGGTATCTTCGTCGAGGAAGCGCAAGACCTGCTGCGGGCGGTTGTTGCGGAAGAGTCGTTCAAAAAAGAGGCTCCCCGACTCGCGGTTGTGTTCCAAGACATTCAGCAGCACGCCATCCATCAGGGCGTGGCGGGCACTCGGAATATAGACCAGCGGGCGGCCATGGTCACGCAGACTGGTCGCAATCTGGGCCGAGTCACGCTGAATGCGCTGGAAGGTAAAGCCGGTCGAGGCTTTGGTCAGTCCACCTGCCGTACCGATCCGCAGCACGCGGGGACTCGGGTGGCGCACAAACGGTGTGTCGGTCATCGGGATCACGCCATACTCGACATGCTGAATGGCATAACTTTCGAGCCCGAGCAACCCGTGGATGTAGGTGCGCAACCCTGCTTCGTAGACCGCATGATCAACTAGGTCGGCCGAAAAGATCGTATACTCGACCAGGGCCGTATGGGCATCATAGGGCAAAACATACATAAACCGCACATCATCAGCCTGGGCGACCCGAAAATCCATGAATGTGGCCGCCTCGGGATCAAAGATTGGGCGCGGCGCGGTAATCACCCAACCCTTAAAATGCTGGAGCCAGTAGGCATAGTTGGGGTCACGCGGGCCGGGTTGGTAGATACTGCTGAAGACCCAGCGCGCCCGCACCGGCTGACCGTCCACCCAGGCCGTTACCGCATCACCATGGTCATCGAAGCGCTCGACCTTGCCTAAACGACGCTCGAACTGCGGTTGCTCGGCCAACCAATCGTCCATAAAACGGTAGAACGCACTGCCCTCGATCATCTTATACCGATAGGGCGCAATACTCTCGCGGGCCGAATGCTCGTGCCCATGCAACCAGAGCTTGTCCCATGATCGGGTGACAATCGGCTCAAAGGGGCCATCGCCAATCTCCCAGAAGCACCAGGTACGGTCATTGCTGGTTTTGGCAATCTGATCAACCAGTAGCACACGCTGATCATTAAGGCCAACCAGGCCCAGATGGTAGGCAAGACTAAGCCCGGCTGCGCCCCCACCCGCAATGATATAGTCGTAATCGTAGCTTGGCATGATGTCACTTTCTGATCATTGGCAAAGCCCCATTGGCTGATAGATCCATGGTACCATAGTCTTTGGATTCCATTGAACGTCGCTCGCCAAACCGACTGATTGCCTGCCGTGCGGCGATTCTGCCCTGCGCCCCGGCTTTTTCCCCGTCCTCCCCACCCCGAACTCTGGCAAAAATTGGCTGATCAATTTATACTATGATGCCATGCATACCTATGAATGGATCTGTTCACGCTGTGGTTCGTGCTATGCGCCTCAGGCGGTGCGTTATACCTGTCCGCGTTGCCCTGATCAGGCCCGGCTCGAAATGCGGCCCGACTATGCGCGGATTGCCGCCGATTGGGATCGGGTTGCCCTGGCCGCCGATCCACGTCGCTCGCTTTGGCGTTATGGCCCGTTGCTGCCGTTGCTGCCCGCCACCATCGCCCCTGATGCGCCGCTCAGCACATGTCGCGGGGTGCTGAGCAGCGTTGGCGGGACGCCACTCTATCGGGCAGGGCGACTGGCTGATCAACTTGGTCTGCCAAACATCTGGATCAAAGATGATGGGCGCAATCCGACCGGCTCACTCAAGGATCGGGCCAGCGCCGTCGTGTTGGCGCGGGCGCTCGAATTGGGTGAAACTACTGTTGCGACGGCCTCATCGGGCAATGCCGCTGCGGCCCTCGCGGGCCTGGGGGCGGCCACCGGTTTGCATTGTGTGATCTTTGTGCCCGCCAGCGCCCCCGCTACCAAGATCGCCCAACTGTTGATCAGTGGCGCGACTGTATTGCTGGTCGAAGGCAGCTACGATGATGCCGTGGCCCTCTGTCGGGCGGCCTGCGATGAGTGGGGTTGGTACAATCGCAGTACGGCCCTCAATCCCTATACCGCCGAGGGCAAAAAAACCTGTGCGCTCGAAATCTGCGAACAACTCGGCTGGCAGGCTCCCTCGACGGTGATCGTTTCGGTCGGAGACGGCAATATCATCACGGGGTTGCACCGGGGCTTCAGCGATGCGCTGGGCCTGGGCTGGATCGATCAGCTGCCGCGCTTGATTGGCGTGCAGGCCGCCGCCGCGCCGGCCCTGTTCCAGGCTTGGCGCGATGGGGCCGACGAAATCGAAGAGACGCCCGCCGACACGCTAGCTGATAGCATCAATGTGGGTCTGCCCAGTGATGGCTTTCGGGCCTTGCGGGCGATGCGCAACACCGGTGGCCAGTGCCTCGCCGTTGAAGACGAAGCAATTCTGGAAGCGATGGCGCGGGTTGCCCAGACCACTGGCCTGTTTACCGAGCCAGCCTGTGCGGCGGCTTTCGCGGGCCTGTTTGCGCTGGTCGAAGCCGGTGCGCTCAGCCGTGACGAGACCGTGGTGGTGGTCAATACCGGGACGGGCCTCAAAGATCCTGCGGCGGCGACGCGTGCGGCGGCGGCCCCAATGCGGATCGCGCCCAATCTAGAGGCGATCCGCAATGCGTTGGATTTGATTTAATGTGTCCCGAAGAGCGTATCGGTCGCTACGTCCCATTCCGTAACGACCGTACTCGGCACAATCGCCTGCCCAAGGTAGATCCGCTCGGCGCGATAGGTCCCGTCATCCAGGATCAGTAATTCGATACTCCGATTGCCAGGATCGACAATCCAGTATTCGCGGACTCCCGCCGCCGCATACAGATCGCGCTTTTCACGGCGATCATAACTCGCCGTACTCGGTGAGCTAATTTCGATAATCAGATCGGGTGGGCCAACAATGCGACGTGGCGTAATCACGGCGGCACTCTGGGCCAAAATGACGATCAGATCAGGTTGCACCACGGTTGCGGGGCCGAGTTCTACATCAAGCGGAGCCGCAAAGACGCGTCCATGGCCGCGCAATTGCAGGCAACGCAGCAAATGAAACGCCAGCAGCATACTCGATGCCTGGTGATCGGGGGTGGGGGCGGGACTCATGCGCAGTGCTCCGTCAAGCAATTCGTAGCGCAGTCCATCCTCAGGGAGTTGCTCGTAGTCGGTGATGCTCCAGGTTGTGCCGCTAGGCGGACGCAGATGCCCAACGGGGCCTGCAACGGGAAGCGTATCGCTACTCATTAATGCTTGCTCCTCGCGAAGACGCAGGTCGCTAGAATGATCATACCATGTCCCGCAGGGCTATGATCTCCCGATCAATCAGCTCACTCAGCGCGGCCTGCTCCTCCCAATACGCCGCGCTGCGCATAGCGCTAAACAGGCTTTCGTCGTAGCCGAAGCGTCGCCACAGGTCGGCCTTCATCGTATGCAGCCGTTCCTGCTGATCGGCGCTGCGCACCTCAAGCATGGCGCTGGTATCGGCCTGGCCGAAGATGCGCTCGGCCTCGGCAGCGAGGTGTGCGGCGTCGGCCGGCCCTTCGCGGCGCTCAAGCTCGTGTAGCACCGAGGGATAACGGTCGAAGCGGTCGGTTGCCACGGTAACGATATTATCGTTGGGGCCAAGGCCAAGCAGTCTGGCGGTCTTGATCGCCCCGATCAGGTTACAGACGGCACTGATCCCCAAACAATCGCGCAGACACGGGCCAGCCGTGCGCCCGCAGCCACACTGCGGCCCAAAGCCGTCCCAGCCACCCTGAGCCAGCACGCGCAGGCCGCGCACACAATCCTGGTCGTGGATCAGGGCGACATAATCGGTGCTGAGCAGGTTGTGGATCAGGGTGACCATTTTATCGCCGATGCCTTCGATCAGATGCTGACCCTGGCCGCCCCGGTACAGCGTGGCACACTCGGCAGGTTCGAGGGCCACGACCACAGTTTCGTTATATCGCGCCTTGATCGCATCGCCCGCAGCGAGCGTGCCGGCCGAACCGGGGGCAGCCACAAAGGCGGCCACCCGCCCATTGCCGTAGGCGGCGGCAGCTTCGAGCGCGGCGCTCCCGGTCACGACGCGGTGAAAGCGATAGTTGGGCAATAACTCGAACTGAGCCAGCACCAGATAGTCTGGGTTGGCAACATACTGGCTATGGGTGCGCTCCAGGGTCAGAATGACATCACTTTCGCTGCCCGGGGTCAGATCGAGCGTGCCGCCATAGCGCCGAATCCGTTCGTAGCGCTCACGACTCATCGTATCGGGCATCACCACCAGGGCCGAATAGCCCTTGAGCGCACTGACATAGGCCGTCCCGATCCCAAAATTGCCGGTACTCGGGCCAACCACCGTCTTGCTACCGGGCCGAATCCCGTTCAGGGCTTCGGCTTCGGCCAGGGTCGCATAGGCTGGGCCAACCTTGTGACTACCACTCGGAAAGGTCGCGCCGACCAGCATAATAATCGTGGCTTCGACCCCACTCAGGGCCGGCGGCACCACCAGATGACTGATCCCACCCTCGGGGCGGTGCCAGGTCAGATTGAACAGATTCAGCGGATCGAGTTCATCGTGACGGGCGGCCAGGGCGCGAGCGCGCAACTCGGCGGACAACAAACCCGGATCGCGCATCTCGGCATACGTCGGGCCAGCAATGATCGGGAGCATAAAAGTTCCTATGGTGTAGTATAATAGAATAGCTTAGCACAGATTGAACCAAATAAACGCTTTAAGGAATACACGTATGCACAAGACCTATCAAAAAATCATCACGATTAATCCCAATATTCGTAGTGGCAAGCCGATTATTCGAGGACTACGCTATACAGTCTATGATGTCCTGTCATGGCTTGCGGCCGGCATGAGCATTAACGATATTCTAGATGATTATCCTGATCTCACCGCAGCAGATATCCAAGCTTGTCTTGAGTATGCAGCGGATCGGGAACGGCAGGTTGTGGTTTCTGCGCTATGAAACTCCTTTTTGATCACCATTTATCCAGAAAATTAGTCTCACGCCTAGCAGATGTTTTTCCTAAATCAAGCCATGTTGCGTTTGAAGGCTTAGATCAGGCTGATGACATCGAGATTTGGCTGTTTGCACAACAAAATGATTTCGCTATTGTCACCAAAGATGCTGATTTTAATGACACAACAACGCTGCGAGGAGCACCTCCCAAGGTGATCTGGTTACGCATTGGCAATGCCACCAATGCAGATACCGAGCAGATCATTCGGCACAACCAGTTGGTGCTTGCACAGTTCCTGAGTGATCCGCAAAGTGCTATTTTTGAGCTTATTCAAGCATAGTGACCCGTTGCCAAAGCGCTGGAGCCGCCGCCCGTGCTGCCGCCGCAAGTGCGGCTTCGTCAAGCGTCAGCAGTTCGCGGTCGCGCATTACCAGTTGCCCGCCACAGATCGTATGCGTGACCTGCCGTCCATCAAGCCCAAAGATCATGTGCCAGGGTGCGTTCGCGAGCGTCAACGGGGTGTAGGGCTGGTAGTCAAGCAGAATGATGTCGGCGGCGGCTCCGGCTGCGAGCGCACCGAGTCTGGGCGCAAAAAAATGTTGGGCAATTTGGGCATTCTGCTGCATTGCCATGCTGATCAGGCGGTCGCCCGCCAGGGTGCGCGGATCGCCGCTACTGGCCCGGTGCAGCAAATAGGCCGCCTGGATCTCGCTGAACATGTTGTTGCTAAAACCATCGTTGCCTAGGCCCAGCGTGATCCCCAACTCAAGCATTGCCTCGACCGGGGCTGTGCCCACCGCGTTGTTCATGTTGCTGCGCGGCTGATGACTGACCATCGCTCCGCGATCCTTGATCAACGCGAGTTCGGCTTGATCAACATGGATTGCATGGGCCAGCAGCGTCTTTGGGCCAAGCAGTCCGTAGGCATGCAAGCGCTGGGTCGCCCGCATGCCGCTGCGCTGGAGGCTATCGGCTTGGTCAGCCGGATCTTCGGCTAAGTGAATGTGGATCGGTGCAGCCAGATCCTGGGCCAGCGCAGCACACGCCTCAAGGGTCGCGTCGTCACAGGTGAAGCTGGCGTGCAAACCGACTGCCGCGCCCAGTTTGGGGTTGGGTTGGGCCTGCAAACGCCGCAACCAGCGCGCATTCTCGGCCAACCCCGCTGCCGTACCGCTGGCCCCATTGCGATCGGTCACTTCGTAACACAGCGCCACCCGCAGCCCGGCCAGCGTGGCGGCTGCAGCGAGTGCGTCGAGCGAGCCGTCAATCGCGTGCGGGCTGGCGTGATGGTCAATCAAGGTCGTAACCCCACCGCGAATCGCATCAGCCAGACAGACCAACGCACTCAGGCGACAGTCTTCGAGGGTCAAGGCGCGATCCAGTCGCCACCAGAGCCGTTCGAGCACCTGCATAAAATTGGCTGGGGCCGGGCCAGGCAGGGCCATGCCCCGCGCAAAGGCCCCGTAAAAATGGGTGTGGGCGCAGATCATACCCGGCATAATCAGCTTGCCTTGGGCATCGAGCCGCTCAAACTCAGGGTAGGCCGCCTCAAGCTCGGCTGCCGGGCCAACCGCCAGGATCGTATCAGCCGCATAGGCGACCGCACCGGGGCTGATCAACTGCGGCTGGCTGCCAAAGGTCAGGACGGTTCCATTGGTGATGAGCATAGGAATGAGCTTTTTGGCACTTGTCCCCCCTCCCCCCTTGAGGGGGAGGGGAGTCGGGGGGTGGGGAGGGAAAGGGCTACCATACACCGTAAAACAAAAACTTTGCAAGGCGGAGGGGGCGTAGGGCCGCACCACGCGGCGGCCCGACGCCGGGGAACCTTCCCGCAATTGCGCCTTGAGCCAGGCTTTGTCAGCGGGGAGGCGGTAGCAGCGCACGCCGGTGGCGGTGGCAATCGCGTTGATGATCGCCGGGGCGGTAGGAATTGAGTTGAGCTCACCGACTCCTTTGGCCCCGTATGGCCCGTGACGGGTCGGGTCTTCCACCAAGTGAACCGTAATCTCCGGGGTTTGGCTGATCGTCGGCAGTTTGCACTTGTGCAGCGTATCGGTCTTGACCTGGCCCTGCTCCATCACGAAATTCTCTTGTAGGGCCATGCCCAGGCCCATCGAAATGCTGCCTTCGACTTGGCCGCGTAGCCCAAGCGGATTCAGCGCCCGGCCCACATCACAGGCCGCCACGACCCGCAAGACCTTGGTTTCGCCGGTCGTAAGATCCACTTCGACTAGCGCGGCCTGGGCGGCAAAGCCAAAGGCAATATGCTGGTACGGACCACTCGGCGGGGTGACGTAAGTATAAGCGACGCTCGGTTGCTGGCCTTCCTGACGGCACAAATCAGCCAGTTCGGCCAGCGCGATGGATCGCCCGTTGGCCTGCACGCTGCCCTCGGCAAAGACCAGTTGGTCGGGTGGCACATCGAGTAGTTCGGCGGCGGTACCAGCGAGCATTGCCCGCAAACCTAGCGCGGCGTGACGAGTCGCATTGCCAGTCACAAAGGTCTGGCGCGAGGCTGTCGTCGCCTGGCCGTCCAGGGTTAGATCGGTATCGGCGAGCAGCACGGTGACCTGATCAAAGGGCAGGCCTAGCTCTTCACTGGCGATCTGGGCCAGCACCGTAGGCAAGCCCTGGCCGATTTCGGCCGCCCCGGCCCGCACCTGTACCCGCCCATCGGCCAAGACTTCGACTTCGGCCCCGGCGGCGTCATAGGCTCCGCTGCCATAGCCCGTATTCTTGTAGGCACAGGCGAAACCCCAGGCCCGCCGTTTGGTGCCCTCGACCGCCACGACGGGATGGGCGGCAACCTCACGGGCGACCAGATCAACACATTCGGCGAGACCACAACTCTCTTCGATCACCTGCCCCGCCAGGGTCGCCTTGCCATAGCCGAGCAGATTGCGACGGCGCAGTTCGAGCGGGCTCATCCCCAGCGCTTCCGCCAACAGATCAAGCTGGCTCTCAACCGCAAAGCCACTCTGGGTGACACCGAAGCCGCGAAACGCACCGGCTGGCACATTGTTGGTATACAGGGCGTGGGTTTGCACGGCCACATTCGGGATGGCATATGGCCCGGCGGCGTGGGTGGTGGCCCGCAACATGACATGGGCACTCAGGCTCGCATAGGCCCCGCCATCACCATAGATCGTGACCTCGTGCGCGACCAGATCGCCCGCACGGGTTGCGCCGGTCTTCATCTTGATGATTGTGGCGTGGCGTTTGGGATGCACCCGCAGCGACTCGGCTCGACTAAAGACCATGCGCACCGGGCGACCGGTGACATAGGCCCCGAGTGCGGTCAAAATCTGGACGGTCACGTCCTCTTTGCCGCCAAAGGCCCCGCCAATCAGGGCATTCACGACCCGAATCTGTTCCTCGGGCAGATTCAGGGTTGCCGCAATCTGGCGGCGGTCGCCAAACGGGATCTGGCCGCCACAATAGACCGTGATCCGGCCAGCGGGTTCCGGCACCGCCAGCCCGGCCTCGGGTTCGATAAAGGCGTGTTCCACCGTCTGGGTCCGATACTCGCGTTCGACGATCACCTCGGCCTGGGCAAACCCGGTCGCAAGGTCGCCACAGGCCAGTTGGTAATGGGCCAACCGATTGCCATCGGGGCGTTCTTCGTGAACCAACGGCGCGTCAGGCGCAAACGCTTCGAGCGGGCCAACCACAATTGGCAGCGGCGCATACTCAACCGTAATCAACTCCACGGCCTGTTCGGCAATTGCCTCGCTTTCGGCGATCACCAGCGCCAGCGCATCACCAACATAACGTACCTTGTCGTAACAGAGCACCGGCCAATCAATTTCGTGGACGCCGCAATCCTTGCGACCGGGAATGTCCTCGGCGGTCAAGACGGCGATCACGCCGGGCAGGGCGCGCGCGGCGCTCGTCTCAAGCTTCAACAAGTTGGCGTGCGGCTGATCACTGCGCCGCACCTTGGCGTGGAGCATGCCGGGCACCCGCAGATCCGCCGCATACTGACCCGTACCGGTGACCTTGGCGAGCGCATCGGGGCGCGGAACCGCGGTGGCGATCACGCGCATGGGCGCTTGCACTGTGGGCGCGGGCGGCAAGGGTTGACCAGCAGCAGCCTGAATGGCCCGAATAATCGCATTATGACCGGTACAGCGGCAAATATTCCAACGATGGGCCGCGTAGATCTGGTCGAGACTCGGATTAGGATTCCGCTCAAGCAGGGCGATACTCGACATAATAAAACCGGGCGTACAGAAGCCACACTGCACCGCGCCGTGCTCGATATAGGCTTGCTGCACCGGATGCAGCCCGCCGGACGGGCCATGCAAACCCTCAATCGTCGTGATCGTCGCCCCGGCAGCGCGGCGCATCGGCACCAGACAAGCGCGGACGGGCGCGCCATTCTGGTGGATCATGCAACTCCCACAGTGGCCGGTGGCACAACCGTCCTTGGTGCCCGTCAGGCCCAGGTGATCACGCAACACCGTGAGCAGGGTCGTAGTGGGCTGCGCAGTGACGGTATAGGGTATCCCATTGACCATGAGGGCATAGGTTGGTTCGCTGGGCATAGGGGGGAGTCCTTTTAGCGTAGCGGGAGGTAGGTAACCTGACCTTCCCATGCACCCGGTATGCTGCACTCTGCAATCAGAAGAAGATCGTCAATCACCTTCCCAAGAGGAAGGCTACGGCTCACTTCGATCACACCAGGCATTGCTTGAGCAGCACGCACACGTTCGTAGGAGGTAATCGTTGCGACATCATGGGTAAGGAGAACGCGATCCTGCGCGGCTGACCAGGCAAGGACCGTCGGATCATCGGCTCCAGAGAGACCAACATCCTGGATGCGTACAATATCAATCGTTGAGGAACGCCGCATCATGCCGCGCACGATGTCGAAATTGAAATTCTCGTCGGCAGCAAAACGTAGCATTGTCGAACCCTATGACTGACGCCGGGCTAGCAAACGTTCGCGCACCCCAACTGGATTGAACCGTGCTTCATTGTTAGCTCGAATTTGAGTTGCTTCGACTTGGCGAGCATGCAGGTAGGTTGTGACCTCATCTTGGTGACGCAGATAATAACCAATCACTGCATACACATCAGCAAGAGCAAGGGAGGGGTACTGTTGGACAATTGCTTCGGGGGTTGCCCCATCATGAAAGGCTCCGACAACTGTATCTAAGGTGACACGCGTTCCCGCAATGCGGACAACGCCATCACTCCCTGCTTGGAGAGGGATTGTCTCAGGGCTAACAGCCAAGGTCATAATATGCTTGCTCCTATAGTATCAAGGTGATTTCACGCGCAGACTCAGCCCGCTACTTGTCTACGCCTAGCATACGATAGCATCAACAATAACCGGTATTATACCAACATGGCAACCCAATTTCAGACTACACCCCGTTCGCGTTGGCATCTCGCTGGCTTAGCTGTGCTCACGATTATGCTGGGCCTGTTGACGCGGTCGGGCCTGCCCATGCCTGCGCTGCTCGCCACGTATGGCGGTGATACGCTCTATGCGACCATGATCTTCTTCATGGTGGCGTGGCTGTGGCCGCACTGGCCGGGCTGGCGCATCGCGCTGGTGGCGCTGGGCTTCTGTTACGTGATCGAGTTCAGCCAACTCTTGACGTTCGGTTGGCTTGAGGCGCTGCGGCAGACGTTGACGGGCCGCCTGGTGCTTGGGGCTGGCTTCCTGGGGAGTGACCTGATCTGTTATGCGGTTGGGGTAGGGTTGGGGTTGGCAGTGGATTGGGGCAAAAGGTTAAGAAAATGATTCTTTTCTCCGTTGCACTTGTGGGCCCATTGCATGTTATAGTTTGCCTCAAGCTACGGATCGCATTTTGATCTAGCTACCGCAACTATGACCTCTCTCCGCAGCCTGAACCTCCCCGCAACTCTTGAGACCTCGCGCCACGATTTAACGCGAGACTTCTTTCATCCCCTTTTGTCCACAGCGGTCACGTATGATCGGGGCGTGGGCTTCTTTAGTTCGGGCTGGCTGCGGATCAACGCCGCCGGTCTGACCGATTTTGCCGCCCACGGTGGACGCGCCCGCTGGATCACGAGTCCCATTCTTGATGCGGGTGATTGGGAGGCACTTCAACTCGGTGATGCAGCCCGTGATGACACAGTCCTACGCCAAGCACTTGAAAGAACAATTAGCGACTTAACTGATACGCTGGATCGGGCTACGCTCACCGCGCTAGCATGGATGGTAGCCGACGACGTGATAACTTTTAAGCTTGCCTTGCCTCGCAACAAATTGGAACGTGGAAATTTTCATGATAAGTTCGGTGTATTCACTGATGATGAGGGCAATCAGGTCAGCTTTAACGGATCTTATAACGATAGCATTCAAGGAATGCGAAACTATGAGTCAATCAAGGTTTTTTGCTCTTGGAAGATGGCATTCGCCCCATTAGTGCAAGCTGATGCCCAACGATTTGAGCGACTCTGGAACAATCTTGATCCAAATGTACGTGTTTTTGATCTGCCTGATGCCGCACGTGCGCAGATTGTTCGCCTGCGTGAGGATGTACGTCCTTACCCAGAGCCAGAATGGATTCGACTTCGTAAACTACAAGACGAGCGTCTGATTTATCGTGCGCCTCGACCAAAGATTCCTGCTACGGTCACCCTCCGTGATTATCAGGTAAGCGCGATTGATGCTTGGTTTGCTCAGAATTGCCGTGGTCTTCTAGAGATGGCAACGGGTACTGGGAAAACCATCACCTCTCTTGCGGCTTCAACACGACTGTTTGAGCGCGAAGGTCAACTTGCACTGGTTATTGCAGTTCCATATCAGCACCTCGTTGACCAGTGGGCCGCAGAGACGCGAGCTTTCGGTTATGAGCCTGTGCTAGCCTACCAGCGTAAAACACGGTGGCTAAATGAACTACATCAACAAATTTTAGAGTACAGTGCTGGCTACCGACGTTGCATCTCTGTTATCGTCACTCATAGTACGTTCAGCCTCACAGAGTTTCAGCGTGCTCTTGCCCGTTTACAGGGTTCGGCATTGCTCATCGCCGATGAGGCACATCACTTAGGTGCTGAACAGCGACGGCTGAGCTATCCCGATCACATTCCATATCGGCTTGCACTTTCAGCCACACCTGATCGCTGGTTTGACGATACTGGAACTATGGCCCTACGTGATTACTTCGGCGAAACGGTCTTCTCGTTCACATTAGAACAGGCTATTGGAGTAAGCCTGACGCCCTACTACTATTATCCTCATCGTGTGACACTAACTGATGAGGAACTGGATCGCTATGCTGAATTATCAACTAAAATTGCTCGCCTTGCCCATCGCGATGATCTTGATGCGCAAGAAGCACTACGAATGCTGTTGATCAAGCGGGCGGATCTATTGAACAATGCCACCAACAAGCTTACAAAACTGACCCAACTGATCAAGCTACCTGATGAAATTACGCACACGCTTTTTTATTGTGCACCTGGGCAGATTGACGCGGTACTGCGCTTGCTTGGTATCGAGAAAGGGGTACGTGTTCATCGCTTTACTGCTGAAGAACCAGCGCGAACGCGGCAACGCCTTTTAACAGAGTTTGCTTCAGGTCAATTGCAGGGATTGGTGGCGATGAAATGCCTTGATGAAGGTGTTGACGTACCAACAACCCAAACCGCCTACTTTCTCGCGAGTAGCGGCAATCCACGCGAGTTTATTCAGCGTCGCGGTCGTGTTTTGCGACGATCCCCAGGGAAACAGTTTGCTGTACTTCACGATCTTGTAGCGATTCCTGCTGAGACGAGTGGTATCCAAGGGGTTATGACTTTTGATATGGAACGCAGTATTATGCGCCATGAACTCCAGCGTATTAAAGAATTCGCTGGGCCTGCGCTGAATAAACATCACGCTCTTGATCAAGTCTGGGATATTGCCCGCCAGTATGGTGTGATGGATTTCTAGGGAGGTCAAATGCACCGCGAACGTTTGCGGAATCTATTCAGTAATTATGAACCGGCGATTCAAGCCGTTATTGACCAAGTACTCCAACTTGAGCAAGAGCACATCACAATGGATCGCCCTCGTCTCAAAGATCAGATTGACGAGATTATCGAGGAAGTTGCAAAGCAAGAACTCGGTATTTCAAAGAAATCGCGTACATCGAGAGTGTAACTTATGAAGCTTGAACGTATTGTGCTTGAGAACTTCCGTCAATATTTTGGCAAGCAACGTCTAGAGTTTGCCCGAGACACGCAGCGCAATGTAACCGTGATCCACGGAGTTAACGGTGCTGGCAAGACATCCCTCTTTCTAGCTATTAACTGGTGTCTTTATGGTCGATCAGTTGACAATACCAAAATTGTTGAAAATGTCGGTGAGCTGATTAGCAAAGAACTGATCAGTCAATCCACTCCAGGCGATCGCATCATGACAGCAGTCGAATTGCACTTTCTGCATGAAGGTGAACGCTATATGGCCCGGCGTACATTACGGGGTAGTCGTCAGGAAAGTGCAAGCGTACAACTCGATCCAAGCGATTACTTTACACTTATGCGGGCGAGACCAGATGGTCAGTGGGAAACAATCAAGAACCCGTTCCTTACCATTAATGCCATGCTGCCTTCAAACGTGCGCACCTACTTCTTGTTTGATGGTGAGAAGATTGATGAGTTTGCAAAGCCTGAGTCGCACAAAGATGTCAAAGAAGCGATCTATTTGGTGCTTAAGTTGGAAATTCTGGATCGGGCACGGCGTCATTTAGAAGCTAATGCAGATGAATATAGCCGTGAGTTGCGTAAAGTTTCAAGCGGAGAGTTGACACAACTGCTTGACCGTGAGGCTAAGGCACGCGGAGAGCGTGAGAGTGATGAGGCTCAGAAGCTTGAACTGCTCCGCGCTATTGAGTCGGCTCGCCGCAAGATTGTTGATATTGATGCGACGTTACGTGAGTCTCAAAATGCACGAGAGTTACAGGCGCAACGCGATCGTATCGAACAAGCCTTACGTCAACGGCGAACTGAACTTGAATCGCTGATTGGGCAAGTTCGTGATTTAGCCGTTGCTGGCTACTTTGCACTTGCTCAACCAATAGTTGATCGAGCCTTACAAATTCTTAGCGAAAAACGTGAACGCGGCGAGATTCCCAGTAGCATCCGCCAGCAATTTGTCCAAGATCTGATCGCTCAAATGAAGTGTATCTGTGGTCGTCCAATTACTGATGCAAGCCCAGAACACCAGCGATTGCTCAATCTCTTAGAGCATAGTCTTCCCGGATCACTCGAAGATGATGTACTCGATATGAGTGCAAAGCTTATCCCTTTTACGGAACGGGTTGAGCGGCAGCGCCAAGATCTAGATGCTACGATGCGTCGGCGAACTGAGTTGGTTGGCGCAATTAGTCAACTTGACGCCGAACTTAGCGATATACGTCATCAACTATCACGTTCGCCAGTTGAAGAGATTAGCCGCCTAGAGCGCCAACGCCAGGAATTCTTGGCTGACATTGATAGTGCTAACTTAAAAATAGGTGGGATTGACGAACGCCTTGGCAAATTGACCAAAGAGATTGCCCAGCTTGAAAAAGACATTGCCCGCGCCAAAACCGAAGAGCAACGGGCTAACTTGATTAAGACCAAGCTTGATCTAGCTCGGCGTTCGGCGAATGCGATTGGCGAAATGTATGAGCGTTTTGCCGATGATATGCGTCAGAAAATCGAAGCAAAAACCAAGATCATCTTCAAAATGCTAGCCTGGAAAGGTGATCATTTCGAAGATGTCCGCCTTAGTCCAGACTATCATCTTGAGGTCATTGATCGCTATGGAACCCCAGCGCGTCCTGAACTTTCAGCAGGTGAACGCCAAGTATTGAGCCTTTCGTTCATTACGGCTATGTCGCGGGTAAGCGAGGAGGAGGCTCCGCTTGTAATGGACACACCCTTTGGGCGGCTCTCGTCACACCACCGTAATAGCATCACCTTGCATTTACCGTCTTTGGCTGATCAACTGGTACTGTTTGTCACTGACGAAGAATTACGTGATCAGGCGCGCCAAAATCTAGAACCACGGATTGGACTAGAGTATCGGCTTCATTTCGACCCACGCACGAGTTGCACCACAATTGAGGAGGAGCGACCATGAGCGAGGGCGGTACTTCCCGCAGTGATCGGGTCATTCTTGACGAAGCAGTTATTAGCATATATCATGAACTTACTGATGGATCGAGTATAGAACAAGCACCGTTTCGCACCCTCAAAGATGTATTTATGCTTGCGGTAGTGCTTGGCTATCGTCGAGGTGTATCTCGACCAGTGCCAGCAAGTTCGCGCCACAGCATACGCAAAGATGTATTCTCTGAGAACGATTACCTGCTACTCAAAGCTATCGCCATTGCTGCAACTGGTGATGTCGAAGTCCTGATGAACCAGAGTGAAATCCTCTCGATTGCTGAACAGTATGCCCAAGCCGGCATTCACGACGTAAAGGCTGACTTATTAGAGCAGGCGGGAAGGCCGTTGTGGAATATCATCGCCCTATTGTTTGAAAGAGTAGACACACGTATCTAGTCGTTAGTTGAAATATGTTTCTTCAACTCGATAGCGAATAGGAGAGAAAAATGCAACAGAAGCAAGGTCAGTGGAATGCAGCACGCGTTTTAGCGGCTTTGGGTAGAATTGGTTATGATCCTGTTTCCGCTATTCTTGATATAACCGACAACTCACTTTCGGCAGGTGCAAGTCAAATTAAGGTTATTGTAAATAAAGCCAAAGCTACTGCTATACAACCCAACCATAGTAGACCAAGGGCAGTAATTTCATCGTTTGATATTATAGATAATGGGGTAGGGATGAATGAAGAAGAGCTTGATAATGCCCTAACCCTAGGGGCTTCTGAGGATTATTATATTGCAGGAACTCTTTCAAAGTTTGGTATGGGGCTAAAATCTGCGGCTCTTTCGCTAGGTAGGCGTCTGGAAATTATCTCCCGATCAAAAAGTGATTTTGTAACCCGAAAAGTCATTCTTGATTATGATGTAATAAAAGCTGCGCAGGGGGATTATGTCTATCATCTGACAGAACCCTCAGATGCAGATTTAGAACAGTTACATTCAGTATGTGGTGCTGGTTCAGGCACTATAGTCAGAATTTCTAATATTCGCAATGATTCCATGCCTTCAATAACTGAAGTTATCGAGAAACTCAAAATCAGAGCGGGCATCGTGTATTACTATTATTTAACAGGTAAAGCAGAACGTGATACACCTCTTTCTATAACAGTTGACGGTTTAGATGTCGATGCATTTGATCCTCTTTTCGTTTCAGAAATAAGTGGCGATCTCAATGAACTTGACTGGGACGGAATTTCGGTTAAATGGATTACCCATAACAAGCCAGTCCAACTAGATGAAACTAGATATGCCGAGTTGGAAATCACTCAATTACCACATCCACCTAGTATTGAACAGTCAGGTAAAATGTCCCGAAAAGCTTGCCATGATCATTACATGATCGATTCAGAATCCTACGGGTTTTATATTTACAGGAACTATCGTCTTATCTCATGGCCTGGAGATGTACCAGTTAAACTTATGGGTGTAAGAACAAAGGCATCTGATCTGTATGCATTTAGAGGTAGAATTATGATATCTAGCGATGCTGATGATTTATTGAACATTGATGTTACAAAAAATAGGATACAGTTTTCTGAGTTAGCTAACCAGCATCTTTTACCAGAAATTGGTGATGCTATTAAAAAAAGTAAAGCTGCATGGAAGCGCAGATCGGATATTTTGAAGCAAATATTGGATGTTGATGCAACTACAGTGGTTAATCATGCAATTGATCAGGCTGAAAAATTGTCTGAGCGGGATGATCGAATTGATGAAGAGGTGGTTCCTCCTACTGAAAAGAAGGTTCTAGAGGAGCGAAGAAAAAAAGCTATTATTGATAAACCTGCCACCCATGAAGAAAGTAAACGATTACGGGAAACTGGTGAAAGAATACAACTAGTCGATAGTTTGCACAATAATCAGCTTTGGGAGAGAGCTCACGATCCCCAAGAGGGAATGATTGTGCGCATAAATCAATCGCATAGATATTACCGGGATATCATTCTTCCTCAAAGCGACAACCCAGAACTACTCAAGGCTTTATCTATATTGTTTTATGGACTCGTAAGAGGAGAGTATGATCTTATTTATAAATCAGATTTTGATGTAAAACAAGTAGAGCAAATGCTACAGGAATTTCGTGAGCGTGTGGGAGGGACATTATCTGAGACTTTACGAAAAATAGATGTAACAAAGATTTTTGGTGAATAAATTGTCTAGCACACTACTTCAGGCAACCATTCATAATTGTTTGGTTGCCAAAAAAATTGCGTTTGTCTACGTTATACACTCGAAGGATTTTCGATGTATTTATATTGGGCAAACCAGATCAGTTTATGGTGCGATTGGGCGTCTTGCTCAACATCTATCGGAGACTCACTCAAATACGTTTCAGCAACGAATTTGCGCCCTAAATAAGCTTGAATCAGTTTCTTTAGGGCGTGTCGATTTTGCTGCTGTCCCTTTGAGAGGTAAAAAAGAGTTTCTAAGTGATAGTAGTGATTACAGGGAATCAGTTGAATATCTTGTACAATGGGATTTGTTGCGCTTTGTACGAAAGGAAGGAATTCAATTACAAGTAATCTCACGAGTAAGATCGAAATACTATATTACAGAAGAATTTATAAAGCAAGAAGCCAATGAGGTTGTTCAAAAACTCACTGATTGGTTGAAAGAACTACCATCTTCGTGATTGTCATCATCTTAATTTTAAAAGATCCTCGATTCTTTCGATTGTGATTTTAATAGCACATTCCACTTCCTCTGCACTATTACCCCGCCCTAAACCAAAGCGTAACGAACAATGTGCCCGTTGCTCGCCAAAGCCGAGCGCCATGATTACATGAGATGGCTCTACCGAGGCACTGGTACAGGCTGAGCCGGTGGCGATGGCCAGGTCTTTGAGACCAGCAATAAAGGCCCTACTCTCAACACCGGGGATGTAGATGTTGAGGTTGTGGGGCAAGCGATCAGTGGGATGCCCATTAAGCGCAATTCCGTCAATGCGCTCCTGGATGCCAGCGAAAAGTTGCTCGGTTAAAGTGCGCAATCGAATTGTCTGCTGTTGCATTTCGCGCCGTGCAAGTTCTGCGGCGACCCCCATGCCCACAATGCCGGGCACGTTGAGGGTGCCTGAGCGCATCCCACGTTCGTGACCGCCACCATACATGAGTGGTGCTAGGCGTACACGTGGATTGCTGCGCCGTACATAAAGGACACCAATCCCTTTTGGCCCATACATCTTGTGGGCTGAGAGTGATAGCAGATCTATCTGCTGTTTCTGAACGTCGAGTGGTATGTAACCAGCCGCCTGGGTCGCATCAGTGTGAAACAAGATACCGTATTCACGAGCGATACGCCCAATTTCGCTCAGCGGGGCAAGTGTTCCAATCTCATTGTTGGCAGCCATAATCGAGATCAGAATGGTTTTTGGCGTGATGGCGGCTCGTAGTTCGTCTAAATCAATGCAACCAAACTGATCAACCCGGAGGTAGGTTATATGCTTACCCTGTGCTGCGAGACGCTGTGCTGTATCGAGCACGGCCTTGTGCTCGGTCACACACGTAATGATGTGATCGCCCTTATCAGCGTAGCGTTCCGCGACACCAAAGAGTGCCAGATTGTTGGACTCAGTCGCTCCACTCGTAAAAATAATCTCTTCAGGGCGTGCGTTGATGAGAGTCGCAATTCGAACACGGGCCGCTTCAACAGCTTGGCTTGCTTGATAGCCGAATTCGTGATCTTTGCTTGCTGCATTACCAAAAATGTCGCTAAAGTAGGGCAGCATCGCCTCAAGTACACGTGGCTCCACTGGGGTGGTTGCGTGATGATCCATGTAAATGGGTAGTCGTACCATAATACGCTCCTACCTGCTCAGGGAACTTCCTGCAGCAAGCTTACACAAATCAGGCAATGACTTAACCTGCTGATAGAGCAGTAGAACACCACGATTCATGTGCGCTCGGAACTGAGCCTCAAACTCTGCGCCTTCAATGGGAAGTTGATCATTAAGACAACGCTGACGCAGGAGAGCAACAAACAACTCATCATAGCGCCCAGTTAACGTACCTCGCTCGATTTCGCGATGGCTATCTTCGGGATATTGAGTAGGATCAGGAATTGTGGGTTCGGCAAGTGAGAGACTAAAGCCAAGGCGACACAATAAATTTGCACTCAGGCTAGTTCGCGCCTTCAAATTTCGTAGACGTTGATCAACTTCTTCACAGAAACGGATACGTGTAAGGTTCATGATGCTACCGTTTTTTCATCTTCCTGCTGTTCTGACCGATCATGTTGCCAAAAATACCCTGCTTGAATTTGTGAACTCGCCTCGATACGCTGGTACACCAATTGATATGATCGAGCCACAGCAGGTTCCAGATCAGCATAAAGATCTTGGTCAATTTCCGTATCAGTAGACAATAGGATGACTTGATGGCTAGCCTGAGGGAAGTAAACCTCTATAAGGCGTTGACGATGTTGACTGTCTAAACGCCCTAGTGGTGTATCAACAATAATTGGCAAGGTACGCCCAGAAACAATCCGCAGCGCCCATAATACCGCCACTGCATAAATCTGCTTTTCACCTGCCGAGAGTTGGGAACGTGGTAGGGCATCCCCTTTCTTGTTGTACAGCATCGTGGCAAACGTATCAGGATTAATCGTGACCTGACGAATATAAGTACCTTTACGACTCAGTTTGCCGAAACATTGAGCAATTGCTTCTTCAAGCTCTTTGATTTTTGCACGACGTAGAGCTTCTTCATAGCGTACCAGCACCTGCTGTGCGCGACTGGCAAGTTTCGTCCGGTAACTCGGATCATCACCACGCATAAGCCGAGTGTATAGCTCTTTCTCTTCACGATCCAGAGCCTCACGCTTTTGGCGCAATTGCTGCACAAGCACTTCTTGCGCTTGTTGTTGTACTTCTAATGCACCTATCTCGCGCTGCAAGGACGAAAGTTGCTGAAGAATCGGTTGGATAGTTTCCTCAGCCGGAAGCTTTAGCAGTGTTGCATCAATCTCCGCTAACTCAGCACTAGTTTTTTCATAATCACGACCAAGCTCTGCGAGTTGAGAAGGCGTGATGGTCAGTGCGTGATCAAGCCAATTGATCAACTCCTTACGCTCATCTTTCTCCAGAGGATGCACAACCCTCTCTGCCACAAATTCGGCTTCATCATCTTGTACTAGGCTATCGCGGATGTCGCGCACTTTTTGGTTGAGATTGTTAATCAGTGCATCACGACCACGATTACTCAAGCGAACATCTTTATGCCAATCATCTTCCCAAAAAATCCGGCGGACGAACTCATCAACAAACGTGTTCGCTACCGTAGAGACCTGCAGATATTGCTCGACCCGTTCATCACGCTCAAGCCGTAACTTTAGGGGCTGAATAAGTTGGGGGATAATCGCAAATGGCAATAAGGCATTGGCTTGATCAGCGATCATGCGTTCGTAGCGCTTCAAAAGCTCGCGTAGCTCATTCGCACGTTGTCGCAATATGTCTCGTTGGGCAGCAAGAGTACCGCCTTCACTAGCCAATTTGCGCTCGACTTCCTCGACTTTGCCTTGTCGGTGAGCCATCAAGCTATTGATGCGACCAAGTTCAGTATGAACCTGACGAAATTCTGCTTCTACATTACTTCTGCGTATACGGAAGTCGGCCAATACGTCATCCAGGCTATGATTTCCAACCCTCCGTTGACGCGTCAGATACACCGCCAAATCAGTACGCAGTCGATCAAGCAGATCGAGACCTAACAGTGATTTGATTGACTCGCCAAGCAGTGTGTAGTCTTCGTCTTCGGCAAGTGACTGGATCTTCTCACCATCAAAGAAAAAAAGATCAGCTAAACCAGGCGGAAGGAGGTCATGCAAAAACTGATCCCACCAACTCATTTCCTGTTCATTCAGATACACCCCATCACGCATGACGTGCATCGTTTCGCGGACACCATTGACATTACGCTGGCGCTCCCACATCCGGCGTAATGTAAACTCATGAATCGTACTACCAACAGTTTGCACGAAACTAACACCTACACCAGCAAAATTATGGTGCAAAGGCGTGCCAACTTGGCGATGAATCCGACTTAGTAGGTAAGCATCATATGTAGAACGTTTGGTACCTCTACCTAGAGCGGCCTGTCCATAAAGACACAGGCGAACAGCTTCAAGAAGGGTTGTCTTTCCCGCACCATTATTTCCACCAATTAACACAATCGGGCGATTATTTAGAGTATCTGTTGTGGGTGGGCGCACATCAATAATGTGTTCACCTGCATAAAGACCAAAATTAACGAGACGAAACTCGGTAAAATACACGTTAGACTTCCTCTGTTACAGGTGATGTACCCTCAATATACGGAAAATAGGCGTCTACAGCCGCAATAACCTCTTCCTCACTACGCCACTCACTGCGTAACACCTCGTCAATACGTGCATGGATGCGTGAACGACCAGTAAGCATGCCATGCTCACGTTGACTCTCGATCAATGCAAGCATCAACTCAAGCGGCATTTCCTCTTCAGCACAAATTTGAGCCAAAATTGCACGTTCAGCAGCACCAAAAACCGCGCCATCGTCATCAGGCCACGGTAAATCGCGGCATGTAGTCTCCTGATAGATCCTTCGCACTGAGTCAGTCCAGTCCTGGGCTTCGACCCGCCAGAGACGACGAATCTCGTAAAGTTCCGCTGGACTAATCAATTCAAGCTGGAGTTCTGGCCTTTCACGCTGTACCTGCTCTTGCACTTGCAATAAGCGTGTCAGCAATTCCTTGCGAAATTCCAACCGATATGGGCCTCTGATCAGCGTCTCGCCTTTGCCTACCTTACGAAAATGTACTAAACCATCACGGCGGCGATAATCGCGGACTTCTTTTCGTCGCTCAGGATCTTGAGTAGCGGCCAAAAAATCTCGAAATTCGAGCATTGGCTCCATCCATTCCTCACCATTATCAATCAATGCCTCCATCGAACGGTCGCGTTCGACAACAGTACAAACCCAACAACCAAAACGACTGTTGCCACACGATGGAGTTGAGAGATCAACAACAAGCGGACACTCACCGGACTGGGCACTGCGATAAAGCGATGCTAGATCACGATTATTGCCTTGCCATGGTGATGGTACATTGAGTAGATATGACCAGACATCATCTGTTGTAAATTCTTCGATTGGAGTATAAACATAAGCTTTGGGTAATGTTGAATGACGCGAAAGACGATAACCAGTGATACGGTACTCATCCATCACTAGCGAGCGTGACTGGCTTTCACTACGCCGCTGACCAAGAACTAAGACCACATCACCGTGCTGAGCAACTTTACTCAGAATGAAAGCATCAGCTGGCTTAATCTTCATCCTCTCGGTACACCAGCGAAACCGACTATGTGGAGCAGGATAGCCGCGACCAATCAAATTGACCCAAAAGCTATCTGTTACTTCAGGTGTTAGGCGATGAACAGTTACAGGAAGACCAGCCTCACGAGCAAAACGACCAATCTTTCCAAGGTTCTCATTAACATGATCAACGATCAGCGGTGTTTCAACCAATGTATCCGTTGCAATAACATAAATTGGTTTTGTAAGTTGTTCGGAAGGAAGATCGCGTAGGGCATACCAGATCAATTGAAGTGAGGCCGTCGAGTCTTTCCCACCACTATAGCCAATCACCCATGGCATCGAATTAGAAAGATAAACGTCACGAATTTCCTGGTAAATATTGCCGATGGAACGGCTAGAAAACACTGACACGGGCTGACTAGTCATAGTTCACTCTCCACGAGATCGTCTTCAAATACAGTAACAGGATCACTTGGAAGTTGCTCTAGGCGGGCCTCTTCAGGCGATAACGGTAATCCGAGAACAGATTTAATTGCACTAGCAGTACGCACGATATGAGATCTCGCCTTACTGAGTTGCCCACCCACCATAGCGCGACCTTCCCACATCAGATTAGTGCGACGCCAGTCAATTGCGCTCAATTTCGTTAGCTGCTGCTGCCAACCATGCGGGTATGTAGCAAGTAGATCAGCACCGGCCATGCCTAGGGCGTGAAGCGTTACGCTATGAAAGTGAATGTAATCGCGACGCAACTCAAGACTTGAGGTTGAGCGCATTACTCGCTCGTGCCACTCAGGAATGACATCACATAATACCGTCCAGTAGTCTATCGCTAATTGTTCTTCTTGAGGTGTTATTTCTTCCTCTGCATTCTTGCGAAGAAGCGCTCCAGTTGCATAATAAATACCACTGAGAGTGAATAACTTAAGAGAACGATTCGCAATAGACGAACGTTCCATCTCGGTCATGCCTTTGAATGCCGGCACATTAGATGCAGAACGACGTGCAACTTGAGCTAATGGTGAGCGGAAATCATACAAGATGCCAATGGAAGCACTTGCTCGGACAGCGTGGGTGTTGAGATCAGCAAAGAGTTGCTGACTACGCTTGAGTCCCGCATCAAGGAAGAAAACGACCGCAATGGTTTCATCCGCAAGATCGGGATGCTCTCGAAGGGCTTCCTCGATTGCTGCCCGACGATGTTGGCCATCATTAACTACGAAACGGGCATCAACAGGAACCGTCAACTTGCCAATATTTTGTGGCATTGTTTCATCTGTAGAGGATGTAAATGTTACCGTCCCATCAATTGATGCAGTAATAGCTGAGAAAACATAATCGTTGGGATGCTCAACAATATAACGTGTGATTGCAGGGATGCGTGCTCGATTTAGTACGCGTTGCGCCCGCAGCTCAGGGGGGAGTTCGTGCCCATTAAAAACAAAAATCTTTGGCAGCAAGCGGAGCGGGCACATTGCCACATAGTATTCTCGCCCAGCCTGTATACCACGCATAGCCGGAAAGGTGTAGTTAAACCCGTCCATGAATGTTTCCTCTGACTGAACAAAGCAAAACAAAGGCTTACATGAGCGACAAGGAAGGATGGTTTACTGACTTGGAAGTATATTAGATACGTACAGATCGCTGAAATTATACATGAATCAGCGAAGACTGGCAAGAATGAAATCTTGTAGCCTGCTATATCCAACCCAGCACCACGCCCGCCAACGCAGCACCACACCCACCAACACACCCTCACACCCCAAAAGCCCCTACCCCCGCGGATCGACTGGCCCGGCGGCGGTCATCTGCGGCATCAGCAAGGCGTCCGTGGGGCAACGCGTTGCACAGAGTCCGCAGCCAAAGCAGCGTTCGGTTTCCAGGGCCGCAACCTTGCCAACCATCGTGATCGCGTCGTAGTGGCAACTGCGTTCGCACAGTTTGCACCCCACACACGCAGCCTCGTCGTAGAGCACGGGCAGGCTGGTGGTGTGGGCGACCAGGCTGCGCCAGCGCCGAATCCCCAGGCCGACAATCTCGGCGACGTCGGTGTAACTGTGGCTGTCAAGCCATGCGTCGAGGCCCGTTGCCAAGGTGCCGTAGATCGTTGGGCCGCGCTGCAAGGCGGCGGTGCAAACCTGGACTGCACTGGCCCCCGCCATCAACAGTTCGACCGCATCTTCGGGCCGACTGACTCCACCAACGCCGATGACGGGAATCGTCAGTGCCCGCGCCAGATCAAAGATGCAGCGCAAGGCCAGTGGCTTCAGGGCTGGCCCCGAGAGCCAGCCGTAGCCGTCGCCACCCAGCAAGGGGGTTTGGTGTTCCAGATCAAGCGCAAGACATGGCCCCAAGGCATTCACGGCAACAATCGCGTCGGCCCCGGCAGCCTCGCAGGCCCGCGCAACGGCGACGATTTCGCTGCCCAAGGGTGGTAGTTTCACAAAAACCGGGAGCCCGGTGGTCGCTTTGGCGGCCTGCACCGTGGCGACCAGCAGTTCTGGCTGGGCCACCAGCGCGTCACTCGGCTGATGGATGGCCTGATAGGCTGCCGTGACCGGGTCGGCCATCAAGCCGCCCCCCGCCCGTGCATAGTGCAACGACAATTCGAGTGCGTCGGCAAACGGGGCGACCAACGGCGCAACCGTCGCTATCTCGGCGGGCGTGTAGCCCAGACTGATGATCAACGGGATCCCGGCGGCATCAGCGGCAGCCCTGGCCTCGCCGTAATCGCGGGCGACCCAGCGTTCGACCGGGTGGGCCGACCAGAGTTGGTTGTTGAGCATGCCGCCCCGGATCTCGCGGTAGGGCGTCAGTTCGGGGGCGGGCAGCGCCGAAACGGTATGCGTCACCAGCGCCCCGGCTCCTCCGGCGGCGGCGGCCTGGAGCAACGTGCCGTCAGCGACATTCGGCCCCGCCCCGGGCATGATTGGGTGCGGAAGATTCAACCCGGCTAAGGTGGTTTGGAGTTTGGCCATAGTATAGACTCCTGCAAGATGATGTTTCGGATCTAACCGCAGAGCCGCAGAGGCCGCAGAGCCATGACCTATTCACCCTTGTCACCCCGAGTATCCTATGGCCGACAGGCCAGTGGTGCTGAGCAAAACGAGGGTTGTTGCACTGCCTGCCAATGTCACCCCGAACGCAGTGAGGGGTCTGCACTGCTGATCAGCGTAGATTCCTCACTGCGTTCGGAATGACAGTGAGATCACAGTGCGGCTACAAGCAGCATGTGAGAATGTCTCCGCCAATTCAACCCCTTTGCAGCACCGCCCCGCGAATCGCTGCCGGACTGCTATGTCCATGCGCTTCGAGCCAATCGCCGAGTTGGGCCGCGATTTTGCCATAGACGCTTGGCCCGCGCAAAACTGCTGCGGTACAGACCTGCACCGCACTCGCTCCGGCCATCAAGTATTCGACCACGTCTTCGCCCCGGTTGATCCCGCCCACGCCAAGCACCGGCAGGTCAACCGTTTGGGCAAGATCGTAGACACAGCGCAAGGCCAGGGGCTTGAGGGCCGGCCCCGAGAGCCAACCATAACTGTTGCTGCCCCCCAATAACGGGTAGCCGGTTTCGATATCGAGGCCAAAGGCCGGCCCGAGCGAGTTGGTCGCCACGATTGCATCGGCCCCTGCCGCCTGCGCCGCTCGCGCTGCTGCCCGCATTTCGCGCCCCAGCGGGCTTAACTTTACAAAGACCGGGACGTTCAGGGCTGCTTTGGCCGCCGCAATCGCCCGTACCATAGGCGTTGCATCCTCGCCTAGATAGTGGGTCGAAAGTTCGACTGCGTCGGCGAACGGGGCCACGAGCGGCGCAAGCTGGGCGATCTCCTCAGCGCTGTAGCCCAGGCTCATGATCAAGGGGATCCCGGCAGCATCGGCGGCGGCCCGCGCCAACGGATACTCGGTTGCCAACCATTGCTCGGGCGGCAACTCGGACCAGAGTTCCGTATTGAGCATGCCGCCACGAATTTCGGCCATATGCGGCATTGGCACCGCAGCCGCCGTGACCGAAACCGTCTTACAGACCAGCGCACCCGCCCCGCCGTGGGCCGCCTCGACCAGATGCCGCCCGTCACGCACATTTGGCCCTGCGGCGGGTAACACCGGATTGCGGAATTCTAACCCGCAGATCGTAACCCGTAGATCAAGCATGGCGTCCCTCAAAGGCATAGTAAGCGGGCCTGGGAGAACATGATTCTCCCAGTTTTCGCGCCGGTGGCAACGTGCGCCAGCACGCTTGCCACCAGCGCGTCACCGCATCGTCAAGGCCATCACGGCTTTCTGGACATGCAACCGATTTTCGGCCTCATCGTAGACCACCGACTGCGGCCCGTCGAGCACGGCATCAGTGACTTCGATGTTACGGTCGGCGGGCAGGCAGTGCATATAGATCGCATCGGGCTTCGCCAGGGCCATGCGCCGCTCGTCGGCAATCCAATCGGTATATTTAGCCCCAATCTGGGCACTGGTCTGATTATCTTCAGTCGTCAACCAGCAGCCCCAACTCTTGGGATAGACCACATCGGCCCCGCGAAACCCGGCATCCATGTCGTCCATCAACTCCAGGCTGCCACCAGACTGGCGTGCATTGGCGCGGGCCTGATCAACAAGCGCTGGCATCAGTTTGTATTCGGGCGGGTGGACAAGCCGCACGTTCATGCCATAGCGGGTCATCAACAAAAGCAGATCCTGGGGCACACTCAGGGGCTTCTGGTAGCTGCTGGCATAGGCCCAACTGACTGCAATCGTCTTGCCGCGTGGATCACCCTTTTTTTCGATAATCGTCAACAGGTCGGCCAGGATCTGGAAGGGGTGGTAGATATCGCACTGCATATTCAGCACCGGTACACGGCTGGCGGCGGCGACTTCACGGATGTAGGCATTGCCCACGCCCCAATCGCACTGGCGGATCGCAATCGCATCAAAATAACGCCCATAGATCGCCCCGATCTCGCGGGCCGTATCACCATGGCTAATCTGGGTTGTGGCACTATCAATAAAGGCCCCGTGGCCGCCTAGTTGGGCAATCCCGGCCTCGAAGCTGGCGCGGGTACGGGTGCTACTAAAAAAGAACAACATGCCCAGCACCTTATCGCGCAGATAGGCATGTTCGCGCCCCACCGCTCTGGCCCGCTTCAACTCGAGCGCCAGTTCGAGCACCGTATCTACCTCGTCCTTGGTCCATTCCTGGGTCGTGATCAGATCGCGTCCGCGCAGATCGGTCTGCATGGCTGGTTCCTTGTGGTAGATGGTGCGGCAGGGAACGAGCGTTCACTCGTTTCCTGCCGCACGGTCGTAGGGAGAACCACGTTCTCCCGCGCCCGCTTCGCTTACGATGATGAGCCTTCGCGATGGCGGTAAAGGCCCCGCTTGGCCCCAGCGTCAAGACCGGGATGTCAATCAGGGTTGGGGCAGGCAAGCCCGTGGGAACGACCTTCAGATCAATCGGCACGCCACTAGGTAAATTGACATAACCCGTATTCTCGCCATAGAACAGCCCATTGACGGGTGGGTCAATCGCCGAGCCATCCTGTGCCACGACGTCTACGCCGGTCTGCTCAGCTGTTGCGCCAAACGGTGCCGCATGGAAGATGCGTACACTGGCCTGACCCATGGGGGCTGCCTCCTGCTGATCATTGAGCACGACAAGCGCAAGCGGATAGGCATCCGTATTGGTGCCAATTGCCACCACCGTGAGCTTGGCACCATCAGCGAAGAACAGATTGGTGTCGAGCGCGACGGTACCGGTCAGGGTTGGGCCGGGGTAGAGCTTGAAGTTATAGCCGCCCGCCGGAATGGCCAGATAGGGTGAAACCGTACGGTAGTTTACGCCAAGCAGGGGCAGACTGCCACCCTCACCCAGAATGGGGCCGATCACTGCGCTGGCCGTCGCCGGGCCTACTTCAAACGGGGCAGCGTGAACGACACGCACCATGGCTGGGGTACGCTCCACGAACGGGGCCACCACCACTGCCGGGGCCTGCTCGTTCGCGCCGCCTATTGCAATCACCGTCGTGACCGAAGCAGAACACGGGGCATCAACGCACGCATCAAAATAGCTCCTTCGTTGCAGCTGCGACACTACGATGTAGGCATCCTCATTGGCTTCCTCGGCATTATAGCGCCTAGCAAACAAAGTACCTGATCCAAACCATGGATGTCTATGATACGTACCGCATCTGGCTTGTGGATGTTTCCAGCAGGGCTAATCTGATCTGCGCAATACGTTGTATACTGCCCGTAGCGTACAGCAACGCTACCGCTATCCTTCCAACGAGGAACCCCTGATGAGCCGCCTCGCAACTGCGTTGTTTGCCCTGATCGCCTTGCTGCTAACGGCCTGCGGTGAGTATGTACCACCGACGCCAACCCGTTCGGCCACTGAAGATCGCCAGACGGCAGTGGCCCTTGGTGGCCGCCCAACCCTGGCCCCCCTGCCACCCCGGCCTACCGCGACCCCCGGCCCACCCGTTACCGACCTGCTTCAGATCAGCGCCGATGACCCTCGGGCGATGGGTGATCCCAATGCACCCGTCCTAATTATCGAGTTTACCGACTTTGAGTGACCGTTCTGCCAACAATTCGTCCGTGAGACGAGACCACAATTGATTGAGCAGTACGTGAACACCGGTCTGGTACGTCTGGTCGTGCGCGATTTCCCCTTGACCGATATTCATCCGTCGGCCTTGTCGGCCTCCGTTGCGGCGCAGTGTGCCGCTGACCAGGGCCAGTTCTGGCCGATGTATGAACAACTCTTCGCGACCTTCCGCCTCGAATGGGGTGGTGTGCCCAACCGCGACCGCCAGGTCTTCCGTGAGTTTGCTCAAGCCTTGAACCTGGATATGACCACATTTAATGCTTGTTTGGATGATCCCACGCGCGAAGCCGCCGTGCTCGAAGAACAGCAGGCCGCTTTGCGCCTCGGGATCAACTCGACCCCCAACTTTCTGGTCAATGGCCAGTTGTTACGCGGGGCCTTGCCCTTCCGGGCCTTCGCTGAGTTGATTGCTCAGGAGACGAGTCGTTAGTGTGGCCCGATCCCGTGTGAGGCCAACTTATGCGCGTGGCGGGTCGTCTCGGGCAGGCGGTAACGGGTTACGCACGCCAGCACCAACTCAACGGCGGTGGCGAGGCTCACGCGGTACCCCGGCGAGACATAGACCGGTTTGCCGCCTGCCCGCGTCCGTAGCACCCAACCTACCTGTTCGCCCTGATCCAGAAGCGGCACCCGCGCTCCGCGCTCATCAGCGAGCGGAGCGTGGCTGCCGATCAAGCGGTTTTTGGCACAGCCAATGGTTGGCAAGCCCGTCAAAACACCCAGATGGCTGGCGATGCCCAGGCGGCGCGGGTGGGCGATGCCTTGCCCGTCACAGATCACCAGATCGGGTGGCGTCGCAAGTTCGGCCAGCGCCGCCAGAATCGCCGGGGCTTCCCGAAACGAGAGGAAGCCCGGCACATATGGGAAGGGGGCCGGGCAGCGGGCCGTTGCATGGGCAATCGGTCGCAGTTCAGGAAACTGTAAGACGACCACGGCGGCCCGGGCGGTGGCTCCCCCATCCTCGAAGCCCGCATCCACCCCAGCGACCGTGGTCAGGTTGCCAAGATCGTCATCGAGGCGCACCTGCTCACGTAAAACACGTTGAAGCGCGGCGGCATCCTCAAGCGTTTGGGGCCATTCCACAGCTATGTGCCTTATACCATTTTGGGTTTTAGCTTTTGGATTTTGGATTGCGCCGCAGAATCCAAAAGCTAAAATCCAAAAGCTAAAATCGTCTTACTCGTCGTAGCGCTCTTCTTTCCAGGGGTCGGCATTATTGTTGTAGCCATACCGTTCCCAGAAACCGAGCTTATCGTGGCTCAGGAATTCAAGACCCCGTAGCCATTTAGCACTCTTCCAGAAATATTTGCCCGGAGTCAACAGCCGCAACGGGTAGCCATGATCAGGCGTAAGCTCTTCGCCGTCGTATTTGTAGGCCAGCATCGCCTCGGGTTGCAACAGCACTTCGATCGGCACACTGGTGGTGAAGCCCTGTTCGCAGTGGGCAATCACATATTTGGCACTCGGCTTGAGGGTCGGAATCGCTTGCAAGAAATCACTGAAGCGCACGCCTTCCCAATTGGTGTCCAGCTTGCTCCAGCGGGTCACACAATGAATATCGGTTGTGATCTGAACGGTGGGCAGGGCCCGAAACTCGGCAAAGCTCAGGCGTACCGGTTCTTCGATCTCGCCCCAAACCCGCAGATCCCAACTCTGCTCGACATTCAGATAGTTGGGCACGGTGCCATAGTGCAAGACCGGAAACTTTTCGGTGACATACTGACCAGGCGGAACCCGATCTTCGGCCCCGGTCGGGGTCTGGTCATACTTCTTCTTGAACGAATTGAACATACGCTAACGCTCCCTCGTTTAACGCACTGCATCAAGCAAAATTGCTCCACCATCGCGGGTCGCAACGGCGATCTGTTCGCCATCGGGACGAAAGGTTAGGCCCAGGATCGATCCGGCATCACCCAGATCAATCCCACTGAGGCGTCGTCCATCAGCGGCAACCCACAACTCAACCTGGCCTGCCAGGGTTCCGGTTGCCATCAATTGACCATCAGGCGAGAAGGCGATTGCGCTGTACCAGCCCTGATCGACGGGCACAGCCTGGGTGCGCACTTCGTCGCCGGTAGCGGCTTGCCAGATCCGCAGACTACCATCACTACTGGCCGTCGCAACCACGTCCTGACCAGCAGGCATGCGCAGCGCGGTGATCGAACCCTGATGGTCGTTGAAGGTCGAGCGCCGCGTGCCCGAGCGCACCTCCCAGACAATCACACTCGGGCGCTCAACGGGTTCGTTAATCGCCACCGCGATCTGCGAGCCATCACGATTGAAGGCCAGCGCCCCCACCGGGCCACCCATGCCCCGCAAGGTCTGGCGCACTTCGCGGCTGACCGCATCCCAGATCAGCACGTCGCCCCGTTCGTTGCCTGCTGCTACCAGGCGGCGGTCGCGGGTCACATCAAGCGTCAGGGCCACCCCGGCCAGGCCATCGTAGCTTTGGCCGCTGCTGCCGCCATTCAGGCTGATCTGCACGACCGCGCCGCGATCACTGATCGCCACCAGTTGATTGTCGTTCAAAAAGGCCACGTACTGACCCGAGGGCGCACCACCGGCCAAAGGGATCTGGGTGCCGTCATTCAGGCGGTAGACCTTGACTGAGCCGTTGACTCCACCCGTGACCAGGCTCGCCCCGGTATCCGAGTAGGCCAGCGCGGTCAGGGCTCCCTGGGCCAGGTTGACACTCTGGCTGATTTCGCGGCGGCTCACATTCCAGACCGCCAGGCTGCCGGCGGTATCACTGCTGACCGCCAGACTATTGCCGTCGGCCTTCCAACTCAGGCCCAACAGGCGCAACCCGGCCTGACTCAGCACCGTGCGCTCCGTGCCGGTGCGGGGACTCCACAGCCGCACGGTGCCATCAAGGCTGGCACTGGCAAGTAGGCTGCCATCGGGGCTAAAGCTGACCCCACGAATGACCACCCAACCCTGATGGCCCTGCAATTCGCGCTGCAGTTGACCAGTGTCAGGATTGAGCAGGTAGACACTGCCGCTGACCGAACCTACCGCCAGCAGATTGCCATCAGGGCTAAAGCTGATCCCGGTGAGCCAGAAGGGTGCCCCGTTCTGCGGGTTGATCGGGGCGGTATAGCTAAACCCGCTCCGCTCCGTACCACTTGCCACGTCCCAGAGCCGGGCGGTGCCATCGCGTGAGGCCGACGCGAGCCTCGTTCCATCGGGGCTAAAGCTTAGATTGCCCAGAAAATCGCGGTGCCCACTTAGACGCCGCACCTCCTGGCCGGTGGCCGCATCCCAGAGCACAATCTGCTGATCGGTACTGCCCGAGGCCAGCAGGCTGCCGTCGGGGCTAAAGGCCAGACTGCGGATCCAGCCGGTGTGACCCTCCAGGCGGCGCAGTTCGCGTCCGCTGCGCAGATCCCAGATCCGAATACTCGGATCGTCCTGGGTTCCCACCGCAAGCACGCCACTATCGGGACTAAACGCCAGCGCACTGATCTCGCCGCCGTGATCTTCGAGCCGCCGGATCGGTTCGAGGGTTGCGCCGTCGCGTAGCTCGACCGTCGTGCCCAGGCCCACCGCAATCAGGCTGGCATCAGGGGCATACAGGGCTGCGCCCACAGCCGCATCGTTGAGTTGAGCGGTGCGTGTAAATGGTGCCCCGGCGGCGATCAAGGCAGTCGTTGCCGGATTGGGCTGGCTGCTCTCGCCAACCTGGCCACCAGGGTTCGCCGGAGCCGCCGTTGCCATTGTTACCGGGCCACCCGGCAAGCCAGGGCTCGCCCCCTGACTATAGATCATAAAGCTGATCCAGAAGCCCACCACACAGATCCCTAGCGCCAACAGGGCCAGGATGGCCACAATCGCGACCAGGCAACCATTGCTGATCTGCGGCCCACGGGCAGGGGGCGCAGCGGCGGCTGGTGGCCCGTAGCTCGCATAGGCGGGTTGGGGTTGGCCGCCATAGGGCGGCAGGGCGGGTTGCCCGCCATAGGGTGGCTGGGTCGGTTGAGCGCCGTAGGCGGCCGGGGCCGGCGGTGGGGCTGGCGGCGGCGGGCCATAGCCACTTGGGGGCGCAGGCGGTGGGGCCGGCGGCTGATGGATGGGTGGCACCATGCCTGGTTGGGCCGACGCCGGTTGGCTCGGATCAATCGGAGCGGCAGCCCCCAACGAACGGCCAGCCATCAGATGCACCGTTTGCAAGGCACTCCGCATTTCGCGGGCTTGCTGGTAACGGTTAACGGGCTTGAGTTCTAACGAGCGCAGCACCAACTGTTCGGCTAGAGCCGAAACCCGGGCATTCAAGACCCGGGGCGAATTGAGCGGGGTAGCCGCCTGGCGTTGGTTTGCCGTCGGCGGAGCCCAACCCGTCAACAACTGGTAGAGCACCGCCCCGATTGCATACACATCGGCAGCCGTAGTCGGCTCGGCCTCGGGATTACGCAACTCGGGCGCACTGTAGGGCGACTGCTCCGAGCCGATATGGCGCACCAGCGCAAAGGGCGCCAGGAACAGCCCGCCATCGGGTGACGACCAGAGATCACTGCCGCACAGATCGCCCAGCAGCAGCGGTGGCGCATTGCTGTGCAGCATGTCGAGTGTGGTCAACAGCCGCTCAACATTGGTCAACACTTCGGTTTCGGGGAGCGGCCCGCCGCGATCACGGGCCGCCCGATCCAGATCCTGACCACCCGGATCATCAGCAATCAGATAATAGTTTAGACCTTGCGCAAAATGATCACGCAGCGTCAATAACCCAGGAGCCGTAAAACCAAGCAACTGTCCGGCCAGCGCCTGCACATCCTGAATGGCACTTTCATGGGGTTGGGGGAGATCGGCCACCAGCACGCGCAAGGACTGCGTCGTATCAATCGCCCGATACAGAATCATATCGGGGCGTTCGGCAACCAGATAGGTAATCCGGTAGCGCTCGTTCAGCACCGTCTCGGGAGCGAGCATCGTTACCTCAAGCAGAAAAACCAAGCTCACCACACAGCTTTGCCCAGGTATTGTACACCGTTCCGTGAACGCATGGTGGACATCCTGGGGCGCAACCCGGGTAGAAGCAACGATCGTGCTAACAAACCTGGGTTGGTGGGTTACTGGCTCCCAGGCCGGTGGGATTGCTACGGCCCAACGTAGGGACTATCGGGTTTGCCAGCAAGATCATGGACTGTCAGCGTCCGGGTGTTATACGACCGAAGGTACAGCGCCCCCTATTGTCAGGCCGAACGGAGCGGAGCGCAGTGAGGCATCTTCGCTGATCCGCCTTGAAGACCCCTCGCTGCGCTCCTAATGACATATCGGATGTCATCCCAGCATCACTGGCCGACCGGCCATAGGATACTCGGGGTGATAACGTGGCACAGCGGGAACGACAACGCCCTCGTTGTCATTCCGAGCGGAGGGCAGCGAGGAATCTTCACTGATCGGCAGTGAAGACCCCTCGCTGCCCTCGGGGTGACCATGAGGCGGCAGCGAAGACCCCTCACGTTGTTCGGGGTGACAATGGGGCGCATTGACGTGACCATGACGCCGCGCAAGCACATTGGTTTCTTTCCCCACCACTGGCCAGCGGGTCATAGCATCCTCCTAATGACATATCGGATGTCATCCCAGCACCACTGGCCGACCGGCCATAGGATACTCGGGGTGACAATGCGGGCGCATTGCGGTGAGATGCGCTTGGCATTGCGGCCCGTTCCAGGCTTAATCGGCTGTGCTGAGCATCCCGCTTGGGCTGATGGCACCGCGGGCCATGGCAGCCGTGATCCGGTCGACACACTGCTTGGCACTGATCGTGGCTCCTTCGATCGAGGCCAGGAAGTGCTGACGGGTAAAGTCCCCCGCCAGAAAGAAGTTGTCAAGCGGGGTCGCCTGATCAGGGCGATACTTGTCAACGCCGGGGCGGGCCTGATAGACCGAGTTGGGAATCCGCACAATCGTATGCTTGAGCAACGTCGCCTCGCGGGCAATGGGGTGCAGCCGCGTGAACTCGTCCATGACAAAGCGCACCAATTCGTCATCAGGCAGTTTGATCAACTCTTCGGCGGGAGCAACCACAAACTGCATAATGCTCTTGTTGCCATTGTGATACTCGGGGGCAACCATCGCCATATCGGCATAGACACTCAGGTGGGTCCCGGCACTGAACAGCAGATTGTCTACCCCGGCAATCCGGCGGTCAAAGAAGAGTTGCAGTGTAATGACCGGCGAGCCCTTCAGATGCTTCAGGTTGTCGAAATAGGGATCGGCGCGCAGACTGTCCGGTAGCACCTTGCGCAGATTATGCACTGGCATCGCCGAAACATAAACATCGCCTGTGATCGTGCTGCCGTCATCAAGCAAAAAGCCGGTCACCTTATTGCTGAGCGGATCATGCTCGATGCTCGTCACCTTGCGCCCCAACTCGACCTTGCCGCCCAGGGCCTCGATCTGGCCGATCAGCGGACGCCAGATATTGGTATCGGGCGAGCCTTTGACAAGGGCCATCTTCGGGGCATTCTTCTCGTGGGCGAAGTGCAGCATTGCGGTCAGGGCCAGCTTGGCCGAGACCTTATCGGCGCGCTGGAAATTAAGGGCCAGGGCCATGGTATGCATGACCTCATCGAGCGAGCGCTGGCCCATACCGTGGCGCAAATGCCACGAAGCATAACTCTCATCGTCCTGCTGATCCACATAGGCCTGGTCACCGAAGATCGGGCGGATCAGGCCCAGACCCATGCGCAGCTTGTCGCCAAGGGTCAGCGGCTGGAACTTCGCGACCCCAGCCAGCCCATTGAGCGGCGTGGGCAGCCAGGGTACAAAACTGATCCCGGCCAACCCGTGGCGCTCCGAGGCGAAGATCATTTCGGCGGGCTTCCAATTAAAGGTATCGCCAAGCCCATACTGATCCAGGAAGCCCAGCAAATTATGGTACGCACCAAAGAAGACGTGCAGGCCCGACTCGATCCAATCGCCATCGGCATCTTGCCAGGCCGACACCTTACCACCAGGGACATCACGCTTTTCGAGGACGACCACTTCGTGGCCGCGATCAACCATGGTGCGGGCCACAACCATGCCGGCTGGGCCAGCCCCCGCTATGATCACACGCATTGTGGGTGCTCTTTCGTACTACAACTAAAGGTAAAGGTCAAACAGCCTTTTTTGTTATAGCACCGTTTCCAAAGCCGCGCAAGGTAAGCGCTTTACTACCAGCGACTTGCGCCAGGTCGTTGGTTGGGCTCCGGTTTGGGTGCGATGTATCCGGGTGGGCGCGCCCTAGCACCCACAAACCCCGGTGGTGGGGGGGCGGCCCCCCCCCCCCCCCCCCCCCCCACCCCCCGTGCGGGCGGCCCCCCCCCCCCCACACT
>JBLWKA010000022.1:0-1937 GCA_048381555.1 Oscillochloridaceae bacterium umkhey_bin13 | reverse complement strand
GCGCGGGGGGTGGTTGGGGGGGCTGGGTGGGGGGCGGTTGGGGCGGGGCCCCGCACACACCCCCCCACAAACGGGGGGGGGGGGGCCCCCCCCCCCCCCCACACCCCGCCGCCGAAAGCGGACGTTGCGTCAGCCCACTTCACCACCATTTGCGACTCTTGAAGAAGAGCGCTAACCCCACTCCCACGGTCAGCATCAGGCTTAGTGCGAAAGGATAGCCCCATGGCCATTCGAGTTCGGGCATTAGGACGAAGTTCATACCGTAAATGCCCGCGATCAACGAGGCCGACATGAGAATAATCGAGGCCAGGGTCAGGGTTTTCACCAGTTGATTGAGTTGATTACCTTGCAGGGAGAGGTAACTATCTAACGCCGAGGAGAGCAACTCGCGATAGGCATCAATGCTATCAGTTACGCGCACAATATGATCGTAGACATCTTGCATATAGACCAGTTCGCCCGGTGCAAAGATCGGAGTCTCCTGGCGCAAGAGCACATTGATGAGATCACGTTCGGGGGCAACGACGCGGCGCAGCAATAACAGATCTTTCTTTAGCCCGAAGATCTCTTCGATTGAACCTTCGCGTCGCTTACTGAAGATCACATCCTCCAGATCTTCGATCCAATCTACGATCTGATCCATGAGCAGGAAGTAATCATCAACAATCGTATCGAGCAGGGCGTGCAACATGCCACCAATATGGTTGCCGATCATGGTGCCTGGCATCTCCCAGCGTTGCATCGTGGCGCGCACCTGGTGGATCGGGCGACGGTGGATGGTCACCAGGAAGTTACGTCCGACAAAAATGCTAAGCTGGCGCAGATCAATGGGCTGGTCGGCGGGTGAAGGCCCAGGCATCCCGACATCTTCACCCGCCAGCGCTGAGGGATCGTTATACCCTGCCGAATAGAAGATCAGCAGATAGTAGCCGGGGTAACGATCAATTTTGGGCCGCTCATGGTCGCGCACCACATCCTCGATCGCCAGCGGGTGAAAGCCAAACTCCTCACTGAGCAACGCCACCTCAACTTCGTCGGGGGCCTCCAGATCGAGCCAGATCAGCGTATTGGGCAACTCCAGATAGTCGCTAATCTCTGCCAGGGGCGGGGTGGGCACAAACTGACCGCCCTGGCGGATGCGCAGCGTATGCACGGCCCTAGGCCTCCCAGACGAGCAGAGTTGCGTCGTCGTTGACCAGTTCGCCGCCGTCCACATAGCCACGCAACAGTTCGCGCACCACAAAACCATTGCGCAACTGTACCGAGAGGGTCGGGTCGAAGATGGTGTCGGCCACGACGGCAGCGACATACGCTTCGACGCTCATTTCGTGGGCATACGTATGGAACCCCGGCAAGGCCCCACCAGCGACAATCCCGCGCATCCCCAGTTTGCGGATCAACTCCTTGCGCGTACTGTACAGGGCCGAGGCAATGCCCTGGTTGCGATAGGCGGGGTGGACACTCATATCGGCCCCATAGAGCCAGGATCCGTCTGGTTCGTGCAGGGTAAAGTAGTTATTGGCGGTAATGGCTCGATAGGTATGGGGCTTCAGGCAGGCGTCGCCAATCCGGAAGGTGCTACTCTGCCCAACCACGCGGTCGCCATCAAGCGCAACATGCTGACCTTCAGGAAAGACCGCCAACTGCGAAGCGAACATGGCCGCATTCATCCAATCGTCGGCACACATGGTCGGAAAACAGACCTGCTGATGAATAACCAGTTGTTCGATATGCTCGGGGCGCGTATTGGTTATGGTGATCATCGTTTGTTGTTTGTTGGTTGGTAGCTCCATTCCCCCCTCCCCCGGCCCCTCCCCCTGAAGGGGGGGGGGGGGCCGCACCGCAGCAGCACGCGCGTTTTGGAATGCTCCCCCCTACCCCGGGGGGGGGTGGGGGGGAGGGGGGGGGGGGGGCATAGGGCGAGCCTACAGCGTACG
>JBLWKA010000021.1:46220-54593 GCA_048381555.1 Oscillochloridaceae bacterium umkhey_bin13 | reverse complement strand
TCGCCTGCCATGCGTCTTCACTCAGTTCAGGGGGGCGTTGCGGCTCGTCCATAACGGTAGTATGCCGAATCTTGCTGATTTTCGCAAATCAAACCGAGGGCAGTCGCCCCTCCCTGAACGGATACACGTATACTTGCGTCGCACAGGGCAGATCGCGTAGCCTCACGCGATCCTCGTACGCAACTGGATTGGTCAAACCCAAGCCGTGCATGCCGAAACTTTCGGTATGCACGGCTTTTCGGTAGCACTCATGCTGAGATTGCACTCCTCTGGTGCTCCCCCTATACTGTAGGTGGCTTGGCCTACGTACTGTGCGATCCGTTTGTGGATCGGCGGGCGCACGAAAGTTGGTGCAAAGGATCGAAGGATGAGCGACCTGGAACTGCGTCTGCGAACCCTCTTCAATGAACGCTCGGTGCGCCGCCTCGCCCCGGCCTCGCTGCTCGCCGTCAGTTGTGGCGTCGCCCTTGGTGGAGTCGCCGTTGGTGCGCCCGCGCTCGCCTCAGGGATCGGGCAGGTGATCGGCAATATCGCGGTGAATATCGCGTCAGGCTGGATCGAGCGCCTGGTGATCCTGCCCGTCGAGGCCGAGGCTGAACGGATTGAGCTGATCGAGCAGGGTCTGGAGGCCCGCGACCCCGGCACCCTCGCTGTGGTTGCGGCAACCCTGGCGGAAGCTGGCCCGCAACTGGCCGCTGCCCTGCCCGAAGAGGCCCGCCCGCAGCTTGCCGCGAGCCTGGGCCAGGGCATGACCGAAGCGGGCGGCCCGCTCAGCGCCCTGGCCCCAACCTATACCACGGCCCTTCAGACGCCCGACCAGGCCGATTGGGCGGCGATCAGGGCGCAGACGCAGCAACAGATCCAGATTAGCGCCCGCATCGAGGCCGCTGAGCGGGCGACGATTGAGCGCAGCGGGATTACGATTACCACGACGGGCATGCCCATTGATGCGTCAGTCATCGCCCAAGCCGACAGCACGATCCGCGAGAGCGGGATTCATATTGGCGATGGGGCTAGCCCGCCGCCGCCAGTTGCGCCGCCCCCGCACGCACCACCCACGCCGCGCTCGCTCAAACTGGGGCCGACGGCTGACCATGGCGGGCAAGTGAACAACTCGCCAACCAGCTACATTGAGCGTGCCGATCATGTGACCGTCCACGGCCATGACCCCGAGGCGGCCCGCCGTGCCAGTGACCTACGGGCCTATCTCCAGCGCACGTTCCACGATTGCAACGCCCTGCCCCTCGACAAGATTGATCAGACTGATACGAGCTACATCCGGGCGATGGAATTGGCCCGGGTCTATATTGCGCTCGATACCACCGCCAGCGTGGAGCTTGAGGCGAACGCGCAGCCCAGACGCCGGCCCGATCCCGAGAAGCAGCGCCCGCTGAGTGCGGTCGAGGCGCTGGCCCGCGCCCCCAATGGGCGCATGCTGCTGCTGGGTGCGCCCGGCAGCGGCAAGAGCACCTTCGCCAACTATCTAACCTACTGCCTGACTGGGTCTGCCCTTGCCGAGCGCCAGACCACCCAGCTTGAACCTGAGGGCGGCTGGTTGAGCCTGCTACCGGGCTGGGCTTACGGTGCCCTGCTGCCCGTACCGATCATTCTGCGCGACCTGGCAGCCCTCCCCGAGTTGACCACCCTGCGTCGAGGTACGGTGGCCCAAATCACCACCTTGCTCGCTGCCAATACTGCCGAGATGGGCTGCCCGCACGCGAACGAGCCGCTGCTTGCCGCGCTGCGCGAAGGCCGCGCCCTGCTGCTCCTCGATGGCCTTGATGAAGTCGTCGGCACCACCGTTCTGCCCCGTGTCGCCGAGGCGATCATTGATGCGGCCAAGACCTTTCCCGGCCCGATCCTGGTAACCTGTCGCGTCCTCGATTATCAGGAAGAGCGGCTGCGCCAGTTGCCGGGCTTCGCACCCTTCACCCTGGCCGACCTCCGCCCCGAACAGATCGATCAGTTCATTGCCGCCTGGTATACCGAATTGGCCGCGAGCGGGCGGCGCACGCGCGCCGTTGTCAACGCGGCCAGCCGCGAGATGCAAGGGGCCGTCCAGAGTCGTGACGAACTCCGTGCCCTAGCCAGCACGCCCCTGCTGCTGACGCTGATGGCCCAGGTGCATGCCTTCCGGGGCACGCTGCCCGACGCCCGCGCCCTGCTCTACTTTGCATGCATCGAACTGCTGCTGCTGCGCTGGCGTCAGCCCCGCGATGAGCCTGACCTGATCATCCGTCTGGGGCTGAGCCGCTTTGGCAACGGTGACCTGCTGAGTCTGATGGCCCACCTGGGCTTCGAGGCCCATCGTCGGGCTGAGCGTGACGGCAGTACCAGCGGCCCCGCTGACATGAGCGAGGGTGACGTCCTGCACATCCTGAGTGCGACCTTCAAGACCTACGACCCACAGCGCTGCGCTGAACTCGCTGGAATCGTCCTGCAAGCTCTCGAACGCGGCAACGGGCTGCTGCTCAAACGCGGGCCGCAACGCTATACCTTCGCCCACCGCACCTTCCAGGAGTTCCTGGCCGGCTACCATTTGAAGGGTCAGCGCAACGCGCTCCCGATCTGTCGCGAACACGCCCAGCAGATCCATTGGCACGAAGCCCTGCTGCTGATGGTTGGGTACCAAGTGCTCGGCGAACAAGAGCTTGAAAAGCCGCTCCAACTGGCTGAGAAGCTGCTGGCCGAGGGTGGCCAGCTAGAGCATACCCTGGCGGGTGAGGTGCTGGCGCTGGTGGGCAAAGAGCGGGCCAAACGCTATGATCCGGCCCTCGTTGCCCCAGGGGGCCTCTGGCAACGCAGCCTGCGCAGCCTGCGCAGCCTCCAAAGCAGTGGGCAGGCCCCTGAAGCCCCGGCAACCCTGCGCCACCGCGCTGGCCTGGCCCTTGGCAGGCTCTGCTACGGCGAACTGAACGACCTGGCGAGCGGAGCCGCCCCTCCGAACGCCGATCCACGCCTCCCCTTGGCGGTTATCGGCACAGCGCTGGGAGGGACGCCCAATTGGCGCAAGGCCCTGCATGAACACTACTGGTGTGCGATTGCACCAGGGCCGTTCTGGTCAGGTGATGATCGCCAGCGTTATGACGATGACGACGATAGCAACCCACTGCAACGAGCGGCTGCATTCGTCGGTCGCGCCGTGGCCCAGGTGCGTAGCGACCGGCATGGTGCGCTCGAACGCGCTACGATTCACACACCCTACCGCATCGCTCGTTACCCAATCACCAACGCCGACTACGCCTGTTTCCTGGCTGCCAACGGCCCCGATGGCTACGAACCCACCAAGCCCTGGTGGACCGAGCAGGGGCGCACGTATCTACTGCCGGGAGGCTTCCGTTTTGGGGGCGAACCACAACAGATCACCCACCCGCGTTTCTGGTCAGTCGCACGCTATAATAATCCCATGCAACCAGTGGTCGGCGTGAGTTGGTACGAAGCCGCCGCCTACTGCCGCTGGCTCACCCAGGTCGGCTGGGATGCGGGCTGGTTACCCCACAACCAGATTATTCGCCTGCCAACCTGGCACGAATGGGAACGCGCCGCCCGCCATACCGATCCCCGGCGCTACCCCTGGGGCGATACAGCGCCCAACCCCGAACTGGTCAACTACCAGGAGACCCAATTGAATGCGCCCTCGCCCATCGGCTGCTTCCCACGAGGCGCAAGTGTTGATCAGGTACAGGATCTGGTTGGCAATGTATTGGAATGGACAGCCAGTCCTTGGGAGCAGTGGCACAAGGAGGCAAAAGACTTTACACCTTATCAACAAGTAACGCTTAGTTACACCTATTTTAATGACAGCACAGATGAACTGTGCTGCGGTGCCCGCGGCAGGCTCGGCCCTTTCATCAGGCTCAACCGCCGGGGATTTCGGGTTCTTCAGTCCCTTCGCGCTCATTAAATACGGCTTCTGGATGCTGAATTCTGGCTTCTGGTTGCTGCGCTCCTGAATCCTTGGGGGGTCTGGGGGCGCAGCCACCAGCGGCGCGTAGCGCCGAATCGCGGTGTAAAAAATTTACGTGTATGCCCAAAACCTTCCGCCAGTTCTACGATCAGATCTATACCCTCGAACATCTGCTGGACGCCTACCGACGGGCGCGGCGGGGCAAGCGCCGTCGCCCCGATGTGGCGGCCTTCGAGTTTCGCTTTGAAGAAGAACTCCTCTGTCTCAGCGAAGAGTTGCGCGAGCAGACCTATCGCCCGGGATCTTACCGGCGCTTCTACGCCGTCGAGAACGGCAAGCGGCGCGTGATCAGTGCGGCCCCCTTTCGCGACCGGGTGGTTCACCATGCCCTCTGTGCGCTGATCGAGCCAATCTGGGAGCCGCGCTTCATCCACGACAGCTACGCCTCGCGGCCTGGCAAGGGAACCCATGCCGCACTTGACCGGGCCCAGCACTTCGCCCGTGGGCATCGTTATGCCTTGCAGCTCGATGTACGCGAATTCTTTCCCTCGATTGATCATGCCATCCTGCGCACATTGCTGGCCCGCCATATTGGTGACCAACGTATCCTCAGGCTCATTGATCTGATCCTTGCTGGCGGAGCCGACGAATTGCGTGAAGCATACACGCCGGTCTTATTTCCCGATGATGATCTTTTTGCGCTATTGCGGCCGCGCGGGCTACCGATTGGCAACCAGACCAGCCAGTTTTGGGCCAACGTGATCTTGCACCCGCTCGACTTGTTCATCAAACAGGAACTCGGCTGTCGGGCCTACCTGCGCTACTGTGATGATCTGCTGCTCTTTGCCAACGACAAACCAACCCTCCAGCGCTGGCGCGAAGCCGTGATGAGCTACGCTGCCCGTCTGCGTTTCACGCTCCACGAAGGCCGCGCCCAAGTCGTTCCGGTCGAAACCGGCTTGCCCTTCTTAGGTTGGCACGTTTTTCCGTACCGGCGTAGGCTCAAACGGCGCAATGTGCTCGCCTTTGCTTGCCGCTTCCGCAAGCTACGCGCTCAGTATGCCGCTGGACGCTGCACCCGCGCCGAGCTTGAACAGCGGCTCCAGGGCTGGCTCGGTCACGCCCGCCAAGGGAACACCCTGGCGTTACGCCGCTCCTTGTTAAACAAGCCCCTGCCCAAGCGAGGCTCTGTATGAGTACACCCGCCCGCCAGTCACCAATCTTTGTCCGCACCTACGACATGCTCCAGTGGTTACTGCCCCATACCAGCGGCTGGCCGCGCAAGTATCGTTTCACCCTGACCCAAGAACTTGTCCGCGCCGCCCTGCGCTTCCAGGAGCGGATTCTTGAGGCCACGCTGACCAACGAGACCGCCAAACGTCTCGAACAGGCCGATGTTGAGCTCCAGAAAGTACGGCTTTACCTTCGTCTTGGCTATGATCTTCAACTCATTGCTCCCAGTCAGTATGCCCACGTTACCGAACAGATTGGTCACGTTGGGCGACTGCTGGGCGCGTGGCGCAGCAAAGGTGGTGCCACGCCAGTGTAAGACAGCCCGTTGGGGCTGTGGGCCGCCCCGTGACCGCCGTGGCGGGCCGGTTGCATGGAGGAACCGGTAAGCTGCGGTGCCCGCAACAGGAACAACCCTAACAACAGGAACAACAACCAAGGATTTCGGGTTCTTCAGTCCATCGCGCCCGGAAGGGTCGGTCAGCAATCCGCCTGGCTCACGGGCCAGCGGCGCGACCACAATGAGCGCGAGCGCGGGGTCTGGCCTCGCCGGGTAACCGGCGAAAGCGCGAACCCCGGCTTCGGCAAGTCGCGTGTGACCCCACGTAAACGTCGAGGCCGGGGTGAATGATGGATTAAGGAGTTGCACATTGGATCCACTTACGCTTGCTCTGATCACTGCAATCTCCACCGCTGCCGGCACAATCCTCGGCGGTGCGGCTGAAGCTGCGGGCAGCGACGCCTGGGCTGCCGCCAAACGCAAACTCGCGGGCTGGACACGCCTGGATGAGCGACGTAAGGGTGCAGCCTTTGACCAGGCGCTCCGCGACGCTGTCACGGCCTTGCGCCAGAACGCATCCCGCCCCGCGCAGGTTGACCGGGCGCTGAGCCTGCTGACTGATGACAGTCCCGATGGTCGCGCCTTTCGCGCCGTCGCTATCAACGAGTTCCTCTTTAGCGGCGAGCCAGACTTCGGTCGCGTGCTCGATGAGTACCGCCGCAACCTACGCTTCGTCGCCTTGCTGCGCCGGGAGCAAGCGCCGCCCTGGGGTGAGGTAGAGTCCACGCTCCAGCTACTTTTCCAGCACGTGCTTCCAGCAGAGTTGCTTAGGCATGACGAGCTCAAGCAGATTGTGCTTAACCGCGCCGAGCTCCAGGCCCTCGCCGCAGCGCGGACCACGGCGCACAGCAGCGCCGATAGTGCCGCGACGCTCCGTCGCATTGAGGCGCTGCTGACTGATATGACCGAGTTGCCGCGCATCAAGGCGACCATTCATGCTGACCAGGGCGCCAGCGTGAGTAATGCGCCAATCACGGTTGTGCTGGGGAATCAGCACAGTTATGCGGTGACGCTCACACCCCCACCCAATCTCGATGCACTGTACCGCCAGTACTGCACCTTCCTAGTCAACAAGTACCGCATCCTTGATTTCCGGGGCATTGTTCAGGTGCAGAATGTGGTGCGCTTGCAACTGGAGGAGATCTATGTGCCGCTGAGGGGAGCCATACGCGCACCAGGCACTGCCCCTGTGATGACGGCTGGAAAGCTGATCCGTCCGCATGAAGCAAAAGGAGCACAGAAGCAGCCAGCCAGCGTACACATACGCACCGAATATGGCAAACTACTTTTAACTGAGCACAGCGAGGGGTTGCTGATGGAGAGTACCCAGCATCCTCGTACCCTCCACGATCTCGTGCGCGACCATCCCTACCTGGTTGTGCTCGGCGACCCTGGTACGGGCAAGAGCACGCTGGTCAAGGTGATCATGCTGGCCCTGGCCGAGGGTCGCGCCGGCTCGGTCTTTGACCTAGACGATGAGTGGCTGCCGATCTTCTTCCCCGTGGCGGCCTTCGCCGAGGTGCGCCGCGATCCGGGTAGCCGCGACATCGCCCCGCTTGCCTACCTGCGCGACTTCTACGGTGGCAGCCAGCAGCCCGACTATACGCCGCTCTTCGAGCGCGCTCTGCTCGCCGGGCGGGCCATCATGCTCTTCGACGGCCTCGATGAAGTGCGCGAAGAACGCCTAGCGATCACCCGCTGCCTGGAGGACTTCATCCGGGCCTGGGACGCGCCGGGCAACCGCTTCCTGGCTACCTCACGCATCGCTGGCTACGAAGATGCGCCGCTCGACGATGGCCTCTTTACCCGCGCCACCGTCCAAACCTTCAATGATGACGACATCAGCAGCTTCGCCGCCAACTGGAGCCGGGCCTTTGAGCAGGCCGGTGCTCCCGATCTGGCACCCCACGATCCCGCGTTGCTGCACCGCATCGAACAGCGTAACCGTGATCTGAGCGGCGCGATCTTTGATGATCCGAACGTCACCGACCTAGCCCGCAACCCGTTGCTGCTGACCATCTTGGCCCTTATCCACAACCAGGGCACCCGCATGCCCGACCGCCGCGTAGACCTCTACCGGCTCTGTGTTGAAGCTCTGGCCGAGACCTGGAACCGGGCGCGTAATTTAGCTGGACGCGAATTCGATATTTTCCTGGGTGACGAGAAGCTTGATGAGCGTTTTGTGGTCAATCTGCTTGGCCCCGCCGCGCTCTGGATCCACGCCGAGAATCCAGGTGGAATTGTGGACGAACGCGACCTGGAACAGCAACTGGCCGCGATCTTGGTCGAAACAGACGGCTTGCCAAAGGGTAAAGCAGCCCGCCTTGCCGCCGACTTCTTGCGCCTCGTTAACCGCGAGACGGGCCTGTTGCAGGAGCGGGGAGATCGCCGTTATAGCTTCCTGCACCTGACCTTCGAGGAGTACCTGGCTGCTCGGGGCTTGCTTGAGTCGGCTACGGTGGCCGACGCTGATGCCGAGATCCACCGCCGCGCAACCGACCCGGGCTGGCGTGAAGTGATCCGCCTGGCGTTGGCTTCGGCCAACCAACGCGAGGCATCGCGCCTATTGTTGCATGTGCTGGCAGCCCCTTCCGACCCCAAGAGCCATGGTCGTCCAGTCATCCTAGCGGGTGAGTGCCTGCTCGACCTTGGACGCAACGGGGCCACCCAGCGGGCATGGTCAGCCGTGATTGTCGCGCTGATCCGCCTTATTGGCGACCCGGCTGCTGCTATCGCCACCCGCGTTGAAGCTGGGCATCTGCTTGGACGCCTGGGCGACCCACGCCTGCTCGATCCCCGCACTGGCGAAGCGGCAGGGCACGGCGACTATGAACAGGTTGAGTCCTACTGGTGTCAGATCGCGGCAGGGTCGTTCTGGTTTGGCGACGAGCGAGTA
>JBLWKA010000021.1:42466-46120 GCA_048381555.1 Oscillochloridaceae bacterium umkhey_bin13 | reverse complement strand
GGCCTACTGCAATTGGCTGACCCAACTCGGGCATGCGCACGGCTGGTTGCCACCCGATCAAGAAATCCGCATGCCTACCTCACTGGAGTGGGAACGGGCTGCGCGTCATATTGATCAACGCCCCTACCCCTGGGGCGATGCGCAGCCTACTGCCAATCATGCCAACTACGAGGCCACTGGGCTTGGCGCACCCTCACCGGTCGGCTGCTTCTCAGCAGGCCGCGCCGTCTGCGAAGCCGAGGATCTGGTCGGCAATGTGCTGGAATGGTTAGCAACCGCTGATGAGGATAGGACTAACCTTGCCACTTTCAAGCCCCAAAAAGACTTTACACCAAATGATTCGGTATTGCTCTCATTTACCTATTATAACGATGAATTAGATCAATTGTGCTGCGGTGCCCGCTACGGGAGCGACCCTTTCTACTGGTTCGACTTCCTAGGATTTCGGGTTCTTCAGTCCCTCCGCGCTCATTAAATAAGGCTTCTGGATGCTGAATGCTGGTTTCTGGTTGCTGTGCTCCTGAATCCTTGGGGGGTCTGGGGGCGCAGCCACCAGCGGCGCGCAGCGCCGAATCGTGGTGTAAACATTTCACCTCCCCACCACCAACCGCACCGTTGACACCCGATCATCACACAGGTACCATGCAAGCGCATTGACTGACGCGGCGGGTAGGGTGCAAGGAGCAACGGATGACGACTACAACGGTAGAAGTGTTGACCAGTCCGGGGCCTGGCACGCTGCACGCCAGCGACCCCAGCGATCCCTTCCGCTACGGCTGGCGCTATGTCAAGTATGACCGCCCCGACGGTACCTCGGAACTGCGTCAAGAACCGCTGCGCCTCGAAGATCTGTTGCACCCCCAGGAGGGCGATCACGTGACCCACAGTGACGCGCACCAACGTCGCCGCCGCTACCTCTGCAATGTGCTGGAAGCGCAACTGGCTCACGACCCAACCGCTGTGGTGCTTGATGATGTGCGGGTCGCCTGGGATGTGCCCGACCTCAAACCCCACGGCCCTGATATCGCTGTCATCATTGGGGTACGGCAGCGCCAAAACTGGAGTACCTTCGATGTCGCCCGCGAGGGGGTACGCCCGGCGCTGATCATCGAGATTACCTCACCTGAAACGGCGAGTATCGATCGCTCAAACAAACTTGAGGAGTACGACATCGCTGGTGTGCCGCTCTACGTGATGGTGGATACCGTCGTCCTGCGCAAGCAACCCATCCTACGCCTGCTCGGCTATACCCAGACCGCAAACGGCTACCAGGTGCTTCCCCCCGACGAGCGCGGCTGGCTCTGGCTCGCCCCCGTGCAGCTGTGGCTCGGCGTCACCAACAACGAACTGGTCGCCTACAGCGCCGCTGGAACGCCTCTAGGCGACTATCAGGCGCTTGCCACGGCACTGGCGGAAGAGAGCACCGCTCGCGCAGCGGCGGAACAGGCTCGCGCAGTGGCGGAACAGCGGGCTGCCGCTGCCGAGGCGCAACTCCGCGAGTTAGAAGCCGAGGTGCGACGGTTGCGTGGTTCAGCCTAGCCTGTATGGGTAGGATACGCTCATGCCTCCTCAATCCCAACCACTCGTCACCCAACTCGCTGCGGCCCTCGCGCGTAGCCAGCCCAGCGCAAACCAGCTTCTCACCACGCTGGAGCAGCGCCTCGTTGATGATCGGCTAGCCGCCGCCACGCTGCTACTCTTTGCCAACGACCCCGCGAGCACCGATCTGCAAAGTCGCTTAGCGCACGCCCTGGAGCAGCACCTCTCGCCGGCTGACGTACAGACCATGCTTGCGAGTCTGGCGGGTGATGGGCCGTCTGTGCGCTCACATATCAGTGCCGCCGAAGACGCGTTGATCCAGAGCAGCGGGCACAAGGTGCTGGCCCCGCCCGGTTCCGTCGATCTGGAAACACGTGCAGGCCCGCGTGGGCGGATCATTGATAGCCCGATCACGATTGTGGGGAGCGGCGTGCCCACGCGATCCAAGCCGTCGCCGTCGCCGCGGCCACCCTTGCCCGCGACCCTCAGCACCGACGGTGTCCATTTCAGTTATGGTCACGCCCTGATCATTGGTGTAGGCCAGTACCGTGATCCCGCCATTCCACGCGTAGCGACGACCGCCAACGATGCCCGCGCCATCGGCGAACTGCTGCGCGATCCTCAGCTTGCTGCTTACCCCGCGAGCCAAGTGCGCGTGCTGCTCGATGCCCAGGCGACACGCACAGCCATTCTCGACGCCCTCGACGAACTCGCCCAACGCGCTGCCGGCGGTACAGCCTTGATCTTTTTCGCTGGGCATGGCGAATTGAGCGGCGACGAGTACGTATTGTTACCCTTTGACGCCGAATTGGGACGCCTGGCCGCCACGGGCATCAATGCAGCCCGTTTTCACCACGGCGTAGCCCAGGTGCGGGCGCAGGCCAAACGCCTGCTTGTCCTGCTTAACTGCTGCCACGCGGGCGGCGTGGGCGATGCAGTGCTTGACGCGGACAGCGGAACGTTGCAGGGCGCGTCACCGCCACCGGCATTCTACCGCCCGCTGGCGGTGGGCAGCGGCCAGGTCGTGATCGCCTCCTCACGCCCGACCCAAAAATCCGGGGCCATCTCGCGCCAGCATCCGCAGCACACCCCCTTCGGGGCGCAGTTGCTGGCCGCCTTACGGGGCAGCGCGCCGGGCAGCGGGCCAGCGATCGGCGTCTTCGAACTCTTCGCGGCCCTGCGCACCAGCGTGCCCGCCGACGCACAACACATCTTCTACCGAGGTGCGCCACTGCGGCAGGAACCGCTCTTCTACGCCAGCCAACTCGACGACAACCTCGCAGTGGCCTTACGCCCAAACGGGCAGGGCGGCACGCTCGGGGCTGACCCAGCGCTGGTCGAGCGCCTGGTGGCACTGGAGCTTCAGATCGAGGGACAAGACGTAACCGCGTCGTCCGCCCTGTTGACCGAGCGTGATGGCCTGCTGGACAGGCTTGCGCACTTCGACTGAATGAGAGCGAAGTCAGATCAGTCAAACGAACGTCACGCACGCCGAAAGTTTCGGCGTGCGCTCCTGTTTGGTCGCCTCCAAACGGGAAGTTTCAACTATGCGATCACTGCGATCACTATACGGGCTTTAGCGCATCAGAATGAGGAAAATGACAGTGATCACCCCTCGATCACTATCGCCCATACTGCGATCACGCGATCACTGTCATCCCATATTATTGGCTCATCAGCTGAAGCGCACGGCATGACCCCAGAGATCCTGGAGGATATCCTAGATTAGAACCTGAGCGCACATCATCCAATCCCAAGTGTGGCAACAATCTCGTGAAGGACTTCGGCTAGGGTTGGCGCAACGCCCTCGATGATTCCTTCGAGGGTGTGTTTGTGCTCACGCATGTTCAACGGCGGACGATGAAGGGCATTATCATACCGAAAGCGTAGGTGCTTCGCTGCGTCCTGATAATGATAGCTATACATTTCCCGTTGCACCTTCGAGCCTGAAGTACTCAGGTATTCGCGCAAAAATAAGACCGAACCATCCTGAAAGGTGACCGAACCAGCGAGATACCCTTGTCCACCAGGGCGGTGCTCCATATTGATCTGGGTATGCAGCACACTACGGGTTTTTGCATAGATATCAAGAACATGGACGATCTGATCGTAGTA
>JBLWKA010000021.1:0-42366 GCA_048381555.1 Oscillochloridaceae bacterium umkhey_bin13 | reverse complement strand
GTAGTAACGCTGAATCACGGGTAGGTGATCCCCCGTAGTTGCTGGATTTTGGCGATCAGATCCTGTACCAAACGATACTCACCAGCCCACTGAACATACTCGTCATCACCACCGTCCAAGTCTTCGGCCACCATTGACGTGATAAAATCGGCAGATGTCACCGCATACTTCTGCTCAAAGGGCACGAGCCGTTCCTGCGCAAGCTGGAGCGCCAACTCCAGATGCGCAATTTCGCGTTGAATCGCTGTTTCAACAAGCGAGCGCACCTGCGCGACATCATCATTTGTTTCCAAGGCAATCGTCGTCATACGATTGGTGCTTCCTTTCGCTTCGCTCGTTGCTCACATGGTGCAAACAGTATAGGCCGGGCCTACCCATTTAAACAATTGTGGCACAACAAGCCCAATCCGGCTTCTACCACATTGCCCAGGCTGACCAGTTGCGACCAGGGGCCATTGGTGCGCAGCAAGCCCGTCATCGGTGCAGTCACCTAGGGCACGAGGATGCCATCAATCGGTCGGCAAACCCAACAGACTCGCGACCGAAAGATCCTCGTCAAGTTCTTCCCAGTGGATGCCCTCACCCTGCCCAATCAACGTCCAGTCCTGGCGCTGGGCTGGGGTAGCACGCAAGAGGCGAGGAAACCAGATCAGCGGGACACTCACCTCACGACCGTCAGCAAGTTGCACCCGCAGCGAGGTTGCATCACATGTGACGGCAACCGCTTGCGGCGTGAGGATGATGGTTGCGGCATCAGAAGTTCGCTGTGCCAAAGTACTCATGCCATTTCTCCAACAATAGGGTTTGGTTTTGCTCAACGAGTGCGTAGATCTGACCAAGTTCGCTCTGATTGTAGCCGACTGAGCGCGCAAGTGCTACGGGATCAAGCCAGAATTTTGCGGCCTTCTCTGCTGTCTGCACATGAATATGCGGCGGTTCATGGGTCTCACGACTGTAGAAAAAGAAACGATGTCCATCAATACGGAGAATAGTTGGCATACCTAACCTGATCGAGATGACTTCCGTTTGCTTGCCTATGAGGTCTGTGCAACACGGTACAGCCAGGGCTGATGCAAAGTCCCTATGTTGTCACCCTGAGCGGAGCGAAGGGTCTCCCGTAGCACACGAGAGATGCTTCGCTCCGCTCAGCATGGACAGGTGGGCGGGGACTTTGCATTAGCCCTGACGGTACAGCTATAACGTAGTACACCCATTATAGGGCTGTGCTACTATATCTGCGATAAGCTACTATAAAATAAAATGAGGCCGATGATGAGTCGCACGCTAACGATCGCCACATGGAATCTCAAACGCCCCGCCGCAACGCCGAATGCACGCACCCAGGCCATGCATGCGCAGATCGCTGCGGTACAAGCCGATATCTGGGTGCTGACCGAGACCCACGCGAACCTTACCTTACCAGGCTACCAGTCACTTGCCACCCCTAATGTTGGGCACAAAACCCCGGGGCACACAACCACCATGCTGTGGGTGCGTGAGGATTGGGGTATGGAGGCGGTGGACGTTTTTCCAGACCTGCCTGCACACGAGGAGCCAGTGCGTACTTGGCCGAGTTTCACAACGTCCTGGCGACAACCTACCCATCAACCTATCTGCAGATAGGCGACCCCCACTATTCCTTGCGCTAGGCTTGGGCGGTAGCTCAACAACCTGGGGAGGTCGGCAATGGGTCTGTATGCATACCAGCTTCGTGTCCATGGTCATCTCAAGGCGCAACGCCTATCCACCCTAGTCGCACTGCGCCTTGAGCATACGTCTGAGGGTGAGACGCTGATCGGTACCGCGCCCCTCGATCAGGCAGCGCTCCACGCCTTGCTCAGCAACATCCGTGATCTGGGTCTGACCTTGATCGCCCTGCAACGTGAGGAGAATCGGTAATGCGTCATCATGGTTTGCAGCGTCCCGAACGGCTGGCCTTGCTGATCCTGCTTGGGATTGGGATCCGCTGAAGGGATGCAGATCGTAGGGGCACGATCCTGTTCAGCCATCCAAGCCCAGGGCGCGTGCCCGCGCAATCGCCTGCGGTCGGTTCTTGACCGCCAGTTTTTGCAGGATGTTATGCACATGCCACTTGGCAGTACCCACACTGATCACCAATGCCTCGGCGATCTCGTGGTTGGATTGGCCTGCGACGATCAAGCGCAAGACCCGGAGTTCCTGTTCGCTGAGCGGTTCGCGCAGTCCTGCCTGAACAAGTGGGCTGTGATCCCGCTCTGGATGGGCCTGCGCCAGCACGGTAGCGACATAGGCGGGTGCTTCCTGGCCTACCTCGGGCAAGAGCGCCAACAGGGCTGGCCCTTCCTCAAGCACGATCCGCACGTAGCCCTCTGGCGCAGCCAGACCGAGGGCCTGCGCCAGCCAGTCGCAAGCGCTCGCCTGATCGTGCTTTGCCAGAGCCGCACGACTAAGCAGCAGGCACGCTTCAAGGCAAACGTGGGCGCGTCCGGCCGTGCGGGCCTGCTCCAGAACCGGGAGCACGAGCGCGAACATGGCGGCAGGATTGTCACGGGCAAGCCACCAACGTGCCAGGATCAGATCTTCAGTTTCCGAGGGCAGAGTCGTGCGCCGCGCCTGATAGGTCGTCGCCCAGGCCTCAGCCGCCGCCACCTGCCCAAGCTGAATCTGGAGGCGCGCGCGCGCAGCGGCGACCTGGTATTGCAGCCGTGGCACCCCGTGGCGTTCGATCAACCGGGCCGCTGCATCAAGCCGTTGCAGCGCCGTGGCCGCATCACCCTGGGCCAGCGCAAGGCGACTCGCCAGCCGCAAGCCAACCACCGCATCGTTCCAGAGGCCCCCCTGCTGGGCCAGGGCGAGTCCTTCGTGGATCTGCTGGCTCGCCAACGCAAGCTGGTTGCGTTCCAGGGCAATCCCGCCCAGCAACGCAATGAGCAGGCCCAGCGGCGCGATGCGTGCGCCCTCTGCCCGCTGTTGCGCGGCCTGACAGCGTTCGGCGGCCAGGCTGAGCCGTCCTTGTTGCACCTGGAGTTGGGCCGCCGCGCCCTGGGCGTGCAACTCTAGAAACAATACGCCTGCCGCCTGGGCCGCCGCCGCCGTCTGCTCGTAATAGCTGATCGCCTGCGTCGTCTGGTCAAGCAGTTCCGAGGCCAGACCCAAACTGAAATTGGCACGGGCATGGGCAATGTGATGATCCGGCGGCAGATAGACCTGGGCGGCAGTAATCTGGCTCATTGCCTGCGCTGCTTCGCCGCGCAACGCCGCCGATGCACCCCGATAGACGGCTGCCAGCGCGAGTAACGGCTCGCTGGCGAGCGTGGCCCCGCGAGCCTGGAGCCAGGTTTCGGCCGCGTGAATATGCAGATCGGCCTGATCCAAGCGCCCGGTCAAGTAACAGACCCGCGCCGTATGCAGGCTCAGGTTAGGACGTGACGGAAAGACGCTGGCGGGCAGGGCATCAATCCAACTGGCGAGCATGGTCAGATTGCCACTTGACCAACTACTCGGCCCGCTCAACGCCTGCTCGATCACGTCTGCCACCAGATCAGCGTCCGCTGTTGCCAACGCATACTGCACTGCATCTACCCAGAGTGCTTGCGTGCGTAGCCAGACCACGGCCCGGCGATAGCCTTCGCGGTGCTGCTCAGCCGGAAGCAACGAACGTAAATAGTCGGCAAAGAGGTGGTGGTAACGATACCAGGTGCGCACATCATCGAGCGGCACCAGAAAGAGGTTGGCCTGTTCGAGGTGCAAGAGCAAGGCAGCGCTGTCTTGGCGTGCCGTCACTGCTGCACACAATTCTGCATTGAAGCGATCAAGGATGGCGGTCTGCTGCAAAAACGCCTGCACCGTCGGACTCTGGCGAGCGAGCACTTCTTCAGCCAGATAGTCAAACACATAGCGATGGCTCCCCCCAAAACTCTGAATAAAGGCTGTGGTTTGCGCAGCATCACGCCCGCGCAGCGATAAGGCCGCTTTCATCGGTTCGACGGGCAAACTGTTCACCTGGACGGCAGTTATGCAGTTGGTGGAACAGAGCAAACTTGACTTACATGCCGACGTGAATGACTACCTGGATTTTGAATTGCGCAGGACTTTTGCCCAACCCATCACCTTGCATCACTTGCTGACGCACACAGCAGGGTTTGAGGACGAAGCGCATTCGCTCTTTGTCGCCAGCGAATCTGAACTTCTGTCCTTACGCGAACATCTGATTCGGTACCAGCCTGCGCGAGTCTATCTACCCGGCAACGTAATGGCTTATTCGAACTATGGTACTGCCCTGGCGGGTTATATCGTCGAACGGGTTTCAGGGCAGTCCTTCGAGAGTTATCTCACCGACCACATCCTGCGTCCACTGGGCATGGCGCACAGCTTTGTTGGCAACCGCTTGCCGCCTGAACTTGCTGCGAACATCTCCCAGGGCTACCAGTTGCTCGAATCGCCGGACTATATTGGCTCTCCGTTCCCTGGACGGTTATCTTGCTTGCCACCATGCTCCATGCCTGGCTCCGTCGTGCCTGGACGCTCGGCTGGCGTATCTACTGCGCCCTGATGACAGCCTCAGCGCTGATGTTTTTGTGGCTTCTCGTAAAACTCAATCTATGGGGATAACGCCCTGTTGGGCCGAAAAAGAGCAGTGCCTAAAAAACGGAGCAAAGGCATGACCCCATTCAACTTACGAAAGGCAGCAAACATCATGTGGCTCCTCCTCGGCTTTTTCCTGGTCGCAAGCCTGGTTTCCCTGGGCATCCTGCTCGCCTGGAGTCCCGGTCAGCCGCAGCCCTTTCTCGCTGCAAACGGCGAGCCGCTGGCGGGTAGCCTGTCAGAGAAAATCCGCGTCGAAATCAACGGCGTGGAGCAGGGTCTGTTCATCCAGAGCAAGGACATCCGCAATCCGGTGCTGCTTTTCGTGCATGGCGGGCCTGGAATGCCGGAATACTGGCTGACCCAGCGGTACCCGACCGGTCTCGAAAACCATTTTACGGTCGTCTGAAGGCTTTTACACCTTCGAGCATTCTGCCCACTCGCCCCTTTTTGAAGAACCCGAGAAAGCGCTGCGCATCTTGTGAACTCGGATCGGTGGGGCACCACCACCGGTGTGATCGTCAGGGCCGCCGTTCTCCCCAGGCGGGTGGTTCAGCATTCAGCTGGCGATAATTTGCCCCGGTAGCGCACGCAGCGCCGTAATAATGCGATCTTCGAGCGTGTCGTCGTCGCTGTTTGCCACCTGGCTATGTTGATCCATCCACGCAAGTGTTGCCGCAATGGCTTCGGTGTGGGGGGTGCGCGGTCGCCACGCGGGGAGCAGTTGGGCCAGTTTTGCCCCGCTAAAGACTTGGCTGTGACCAAAATTGGCCCGTAACCCGCCGTAGCGCTCGGCGTCCACCGCCACCAGCAGATCCTGCGGTGCATGCACGATCTCTGCCTCGACACCTAGTGCATCCGCCACGGCCTGATGCCACGCATCCCAGGTCATTGGTTCGGGGTGAACCAGATTGTAGACCTCGCCGAAGGCTTCGGGATGGCCCAACAGCGTGGCAAAGGCCTCGCCAGCGTCAGGGGCGGGCAGGAACTGGAACAGATTCAGCCCGTCGCCCGCCACCAGGATGGGCTTGCGCTTGCGCAACCGGTCGATCCAGTCGGTGTGCCAATCAACCTGACGCCAGAGCGGGTGCCCCGGCCCGTAGGTGAACGAGGGCTTTACAATCGTGATAGGCAGTTCGTTCGCAGCATGGGCACGCAGCAGCAACTCGTCGGCGGCCACTTTGTGCATACCGTAGCCACCGTCGTTGCGCCCATTGAGCGGGGCGGTCTCGTCCTGGAAGAGGCCGACTAAGGGCGGGCCATAGGTCATCACCGTTGAACAATGGACGAGGTGGCCCACTCGGCCGGTCAGTGCTCGCAGGGTCGAGGCGGCATCATCGGCGCTGAAGCTGATCATGTCGAGCGCCGCGTCGAAACGTTCGGTGGCAAAGGCAGCCTCGAAGGCGGGCCGGTCGCGCCGATCCCCACGAATCAGGCGTACCTCGGCCGGGGGCGGATCTTCGCGTTGGCCCCGTGTGAAGAGCGTGACCCTATGGCCGCGCCGCAGCAGGGCCTGGACAATCGCCCGGCTAATCGTGCCCGTACCACCGATGATCAGAACGTCCATGAATTGGCCTTCCTAAAATCTGGACAGGTGCGCCGCTACAGGGTCGCGGCGGCACAATCAAGCATATACAGCGCAAAACTGCCGAGCCAGTGGTCACCCATATAGTCGCCGCTGCCGACCCCTTCTAGGCCAGCAGTGGCGTGCCGTTCGGCAGCCGCAAGCAGCACGGGTCGGCGGGCATCGGTGGTTGGGAGCACCCCAGCGAGGCTCCAAAAACACCAGGCTCGGCTCAGGTTGAGTCCATCCAGATGCACAATCTGGCCGTCACTGCGATCACTTACCGTGGCGGGTTGCAGCAATTGGGTTGGCAACCCATCAGCCAACCCCGGCAAGAACGCCGTGAGCCAGGCCGTAAATTGTGCGGGCGGCAAGACTCGGCGCATCAGGTCGGCCTCGATCAGGCAGGGCGAGAAGAAATCATTCCCACTTGGCTCCCATGCGGCGGGCGCATCCCGATCAGCCTGGTAATAGTCCAGACTGCGCTGCCTGATCAATGCGCTCAGGGCGTGCTGCTCAAGCGCTTGGGCATAATCATAGGCAAACAACAGCCCAAAGGCGGTATTGCTATGCACCCCACTACGCACCGGATAGCTCAGGCGGGGCAAGAAGGCCAGGTACTGGTCGGCGATCACGTCAGCCAGGGGCATTAGCGCAGCGGCCCATCGGGCTGCGTCCGGATCGTCCCAACTTCGCAGTTCGGTCATCAGCTTGAGCAGCCAGGCCCAGCCATACGGGCGCTCGAAGTTCGCACGGCCCGGTTCGGCAAAGTAAGCCGCTTCGGTGTGCAGATTCTGGGGCGTGAAATGGGTATCGAGGGCCGTCCGAATCGCTGCCGCCTCGGGCAAACTTGGGAACAAGCGAACCAAGCGTACCAGTTGCCAATGGGTATGCACCGCCGAATGCCAATCGAAGCAGCCATAAAACGCCGGGTGTAGTTCACGCGAGTGCCGCCGATCAGTTGCGTCCAGCCAGACGTGGGCCGGGTGGTTCGGATACTCCCTGGTGATGCCTTCCAGCGCAAGTTGGGCCAGCCGAGAAGCCAGGGCTGGACGAAGCTGGGTTGTTGAGTTTACCATGCCTACCTCTGTCAAGGATTTGTAGTCTGTAGCGCCGCAAAGACCGTCATATCGCACTCGATCCATCCACAAGCATAGTACAACGCTATGCTATGATAACGATCATTGGTAGTAGAGGATTAGCCTGTTGCGGCTACTGTGCTTCATCCGTGGTCTACAACCCGGTATGGCACTTCAGGCCGCGCTGGCCTTGCTGGGTGAAGCATAAATGATGCGTTATCACCCCAAACGACTGCTGCTGCACCTCGCGGCCGACGCCAGTTTGGTTTTTACCCCGATCATTGTAGCCCAGGCTCGCTCGCTCCGTGCCAGCATGCCGCGCCTTGCAGAAGCCGCCGGGCCTAACGAAGGCTTGGTGGGCGGCCCGGCCCCGAGTGTGCGGTTGCTCGTGCTTGGCGAGTCGACCGTCGCCGGGATTGGTGCGCCGACCCACACCGAGGCGCTTGGCAGCCAACTCGCCACCAGCCTGGCCCAGCGCCTGCAGCGGGCCGTCGCATGGCGGGCGGTTGGCCAGAGTGGGGCGACGGCCGCTACGGTGCGCCGCAAACTCGTACCCGAGGTGCCAACCGTGGCGCATGATCTGATCATCGTGGCGCTGGGGGTCAATGATAGTCTGCGTATGCGTAGCCCGGGCCGCTGGCAGGCCGATCTGACCAGTCTGATCACCGATCTGCGCGCCCGGGTTGGCCCAGCCCCGATCTTCCTGGCCGCTGTACCACCCATGGGTCACTTCCCCTCGCTACCGCAACCGCTACGCCTGACCCTCGGCCTGCGGGCGCAACTGCTTGATGCGACCGCCGCCGCCCTCGCCCCCCAACTTGCTGCTGTTACCCACCTTCCGCTCAGTGTGCCTGTCACCCCTGACCAGTTCTGCGCCGATGGGTTCCATCCCAACCCTGTCGGCTACCAAACCTGGGCCAACCTGCTCGCCGCAGCGATCGTGCCCCAATTGCGGTAGCGCCCTTACTCGATTGGGTTGTGTGCTAACTCTTTGCGCTGTACCAACCAGGCACACCAGAGCCGCACATGGTTGTGCGCATTGCGCTTGTTGTGCATGGCTGGAGTTGCCAAAAAGGCTTCAATCTGCTCTGCGGTCAGATCCGCGAGTTGTGCGGACTGGCCGCGCTGCTTTGTCAACCAGATCACGAGTTGATCCAGGGTTTTGCGATACACCTTTTTGGTTGATGCAGCCTGCACCGTGTGTTGATCAGCGATCCAGGTGTCAATCAAGGCCGACAAGGGACTCGTTGGTTGCCCAGACAGGGTACGGGTTGATTTGATCGGCTTCGTACGCAACCAATCTAGTGCCCCTGGCGTCTTTTGCCAACCCGCCAGCCCATAGCGTACATAGATCACCGCTTCTTCGTAACTGCCATGGCTGTAGAATTCTGGATCAAGATCGGGAAGCCGCCGCCGTCCCTGCAAGAGCGGCGGGATCTCGCGGTTCTGCGCCCGCGCCAAACGCAAGACCTCCTGCGTCCGCTCACTCGCTCCCTCGCGCTGAAAATAGTACAGTGCTGCCGGGTAGAGCCAGGCCGCACTGCCATCACTCTGCGCTAAATACGCTGGATCGAGAGGATCAACAGGTCGAGGAAGGTCATTCATATCGGCCATGTACGTTGCCAACATGCGGTAGAGCCTCGCAAAGCCGGTCTGATCACCCAACTCGAGTAACAACGAGGCCAGCGGGTAACGTACCCCTTGATTGTCGCCTGGGTTCAGATCGAGCATCGTCCAATACGTTTCAGCCGCCTCGTTTAACTGGCCCTGACGCCGTAAGATTGCTGCCAACGCACCCTGGGCCTGCATGTAGGGTCGCGTTTCGACCGCCAGCCAGAAGATGGGCCGATCTGGTGCATCAAAATAGGCCGTACCGAGTCTGCGTTCGGCCACTTCTACCGCCATTTGATAGAAGTACGTCGCCTGCTCTAATTTGCCTTGCTGCTCGGTCAACTGGCCGAACCGCAAAAAGCCCAAGGGCGCATCTGGATCCAAGGTCAACCCCAGATCGGCCCGCATAATTTGCATCGCCTGATTGGTTTCGGCTCGGCTCAACAAGCCCTCGGAGAGATCCTCCAAACTGACCCACGGTTCTTCCGGGTTGGCTGGATCCGCCGTCTGAGGCTGATTGTGTTGCCACGTATCGCGTGCTGCAACCTGATTCAGCGCATAGGTCACACTCTCCCAAAGCAACAAGCTCTCTTCGGGGTTGACGGGACGATAGTTGAACCCACCGAGTTGGCGCACCAAGGCACGGATTGTGTGCCCCAACTGTCGCAGCGCCTCAGCGCTTAAGTTGGCAGTATACTGATCAAATTCGGCTAATCCTTCAGGTGTGCGCAACATCAGATTGTGGCAGCGTTGTGCCGCAACGAGCATCTGTTCGGCCTGATCATGCTGTTCCAACAAACGATACTGGGCCAACGCCATAAGATAATAATCGGTCGCCACCCCTGGATCATCAGCCTGCAAAGCTGCCTGGGCCGCCTCCTCACTCTGCATAGCCAGCATTTCGAGGGTCAGATGTGGATCTGGATTTGGTATGATCTCGGCGATATCAGCCGAAACCGCAATCGTCACGGTGGCTAATTGCAACAGTGGCTGTGGCCCATCAAGCAACATGCCCACCAGGCGTGTCCCTGGAATGATTTCGAGTTGCTCCTCGCCTAAACGATAGCTCAGGCGTTGCCGGAAGATGACCAGATGCGAATTGAAGCGGCTCCAATCGCGTTGACGTTTGTACATACGTGACCCTTCAAAACACCACTGCCGGATGGATGACCACTAAACCCCACGAGCGGCTCACTTCTGCGCCAACTGCGCCTCGAGATCCGGGCGCAAGACGACGCTCTCTTGCTCATTGGGATCGGTGCGGGCCAGGATTGCGACCGCTTCTTCGTCGCCTGGATTGTAGGGCAGGTGTGGTACGCCCGCCGGGATGTAGAGATAATCCCCCGCGCCCACTTCGAGGTGTTGTTCCAACTGGTCGCCGTACCACATGGCGGCCCGTCCGCTCAACATATAGATCGCCGTCTCGTGGTTTTCGTGCAGATGGGCCTTGGCCCGCGCCCCTGGCGGCATACGCAACAGGTGCATACACACCCCCTGCGCCCCGACGGTCTCTGCCGAAAGCCCACTCTGATAGGTTAAGCCCTGCTTGCCATCATACGTGCCCTCGCCCCGAACCACTCGGCATGTGCGCTCCATTGTTGCCCTCCGCTTACGATGCTTCAATCCCGGCCATCGCCAAGATCCGCGCCCACTGCGCGGGACTTACCGGTACCACCGAGAGGCGGCCCTGGCGCACCAGGGCAAACTCGGCAAAGAAGGGGTCGGCCTTGATTGCCGCCAGGGTGACGGGTTCTGGCAAGACACCTGCATCACGCAGATCAACGACCAGCAGTTTGGGATCATTCTGGCGTGGATCAGGATAGGGGCCGCTCGTCAACTCAGCCAAACCTACCGCCCGCCGTTCGTCACCCGTATGGTAGATCAGCGCCCGATCCCCCGGTGCGGCCTCGCGTAAATGCTTGAGCGCGACCGTATTGGCGATGCCATCCCAAATGGTGTGGCCGTCCCGTTGCAGATCGGCGTAACTATAGACCGACGGTTCGGTCTTCAAGAGCCAGTAACGCATGGGTTGATCGCTCCTTTAAAAATGCCCCGTGCTATAATACCATTTTGGGTTTTAGCTTTTGGATTTTGGATTGCGCTGCAGCTCAGCACAAAGCCTCATGCTCAGGGAGGCAATGCTGCAGCATCAACGGTAATTGGTATAATGCGCAAGTTAAGCGTCCTTTTTGGGATTTAGGACTCTGTGCATTACGTTTCCTGAGAGAGGTCTTGACTTCGGCAGGCTCAGCCAACAGCGGGCAATTGGGCCTTGCGACGGGGCGTAGGCTGAGCCGGTCGAAGCCCCCGTTGGCACACAACGACTTCGTTGAAGAGCAATTAGGGTCTGTATGGAAGAGTTCGAGCATCTTGATTATTATACGCTGTTGGGCGTGAGCCGCAGTGCCTCACTTGATGAGGTGAAGCGTGCCTATCGTCAGCAGATGGCGCGCTTCCATCCGGATCGGTTTGCGAACGCGCCCCCTGTCGAACAGGCGTATGCTGGCCGACGGGCCCAACGCATTAACGAGGCGTATGCGACCCTCAGTGATCTGACGGCACGCACCGCCTATAGTCGTAACCTGAATGTGACCCACACCAAAGCGGCGCGGGCGAAGCCGCCGCGTCCAACTCCGCCTCCGACGATGCCCCGCGATCATTTGGCTGAGCTCTATACGCAGGCGCAGGCCCATCTGGAGGCTGGACGTACGTTGCAGGCTGCCGCAACCCTGCGTGAGATCCAGCAGATCAATCCGTTCTACCGTGATAGCGCCACCCTGCTGGCCCAACTCGAGGCGAATAACCAGGCGAAGCGCCGCCCCAGTGCGCCGCCGCCGCCGCCCGCCACTGGGCCCGACCGCAGCCGCCGTGCCGTGATCGCCGGGGGCCTCGGTGCCCTGATCTTTGCGGGCCTCGGGGCGATTGGCTGGGCCACCCGCGGACGTGCTGCGATTGCCACGCCCCCCGAACCGACCCTGCCAGCCGCTGGCGCTGGCGGTGCGCCCACGAGTCCGCCGCCGACCGCAGCACCTACGGTGGCCCCCACGAGTCCGCCGCCGACCACTGCGCCCACGGTGGCCCCCACGAGTCCGCCGCCGACCACTGCGCCCACGGTGGCCCCCACGAGTCCGCCGTCGACTACGGCACCTACGGCGGCCCCCACGAGTCCGCCGCCGACTACGGCACCTACGGCGGCCCCTACCAGTCCGCCGACCGCAAGCGTCATCATCGAAGATGGGCCGATTCTCTATGCCGAGGATCTGAGTCGAGGGGTTGGCTGGCCCACCGTGAGCGGGCGTGGCTGGAGTGTTGGCCCGACCAGCGAAGGCTACCAGATCACAGCCATTCAGGGGGCCGGCAATATCTGGGCCTTTGCCACCTCGCCCGCCGGTTCCAATTTTCTGGTTGGCGTAGACGTGAGTGCCAATGGCGGGCGGGCGGGGTTGCTCTTGCGCTACAGCGACAGCGGCTACCTAGCCTTCTTTGTCAACCCTGAACAGGGCAGTTACCGCCTCGAACAGCGTTTAAGTGGACGCGAAACGGTGTTACTCGAACAGGCCAGCGATTTCATCGCTCGTGGTGCGCAGGCCCGCAATCGGCTCGTGGCCCAATTGAACGGGCCAGCCCTTGCGTTGCGCCTCAACGGCCTGCCCATCGGCGACCTGCGTCTCGACAACCCGCCGCCCTCGGCGCTCTATGGCATGGTTGCCTTCGCCACCGCTGATCAGGTCACGGCCACCTTCCGTGATCTGGTGGTACGTGGCCTAGCGTAGGAAGGGCGTAGGGACGCAGCGTGCGGATGCAGCACGCTGCGTCCCTACGCCTTCGTCCTCACGCTGCGCACTACCCCATGCCACCGAGTGCAATAAACAGCACCGCCCCGAGGCAGAGGTAGCTGCCGTAGGCGATATAGACCGGAGTCTCGCGGCCTAACCGGCGGGCAATCAGAATCCCTGCCGAGACCGCCCCGGCCATGGCCATGCCATAAAACAGGGCTGTCCCCAGATTGAGCAGGCCGACCGCTGCGCCAATAAAGATCGCCAGGTAGACATCACCGAGCCCAAACGGGACGCCTGCCGAGGGAAAGAGCACGCGGGCCAGCCCATAGAAGAGCGCAAAAATAATTCCGCCAACCAGCGCCCCTAAGAGCACGAGCCGCCAATCCAGGCCCACCAGCGGCCCCGCCACCAGCACCAACACGGTCGCACCAAGGATTACGAAGGTGTAGATGTAGCGATGCAGCCAATCAATCGCCCCGGTCAGCAACAAGACCGCGCAGACAAAACTCAGGTAGAAGAAGGCCGGCCCCAGGCCATACAGCGTATAGAGGCGCAGCAGCACCAGGCCGCTCAGCAGTTCGATCAACGGGAAGATCCAGTGCAAGGCGCGCCCATCACTGGCCCGTCCGCGTTGCAACATCCAGCCCAGCAGCGGGATAAACTGCCACCACGCTAGGCGTTCACCGGTACGGGTACAACGCGGCCAACCAAGCAGCCGCTCCTCACGCGGAATGCGGATCACCAAGACGTTGATCAGAGTCCCCAACCCCAGGCCGGCCAGCAAAACCAGGGCTGCATTGAGATTGAACATGGATCGTATCCGTGTTACGTGCGGGCGTTAACCGCGCAAGGCCGCTTCCATGACCGCCAGGGGGACCGTTTGGCCTGTCCAACACTTGAAGCCCAGCACGCCCTGGTGGATGAGCATCCCAAGCCCGTCGCGCGTTGCTGCCCCCCGGGCCGCCGCCGCTCGCAACAGGGTCGTCTGACGATAGACCATATCATACACCAGGGTCTGAGGTGTTACCGGCGGATCGGCAAGGGGCGTTTCGCCTTCACGCCAACCGAGGGCCGTCGCATTGATCAGCAGATCACAACCGGCAATCGCCTCACCCAATTCAGGCTCGCCCAGCCCTAGGGCGAGCAGACTCGGGGGCAGATCGCCGTTGGCGGTCAAGCCGTGCTCATTGGTGATTGCGAGGAGCAGATCAGCCAACAAGTTTTCGGCCCGCTCAACGGTACGATTAGCGACCACCAGGGTGGCGACACCCGCATTGGCACAGGCGAAGGCAGCCGCACGCGCCGCGCCACTGGCCCCCAAAATCACGATGCTGCGGCCCTGGGGCACAAAGCCACAGGCGGCCAGATCGGCCAGCATCCCTGGCGCATCAGTATTCGCCCCGATCAAGGCCCCACTCGCATCCTTATAGATCGTATTGACCGCCCCAATCTGGGCCGCCTCTGGTTCGAGTTGGTCAAGCATGGGGATGACCGCCTGCTTGTGGGGCAGGGTCACATTTGCCCCCAGGTAAGCCGGCTCACGCAAGGCGGCCACCTGGGCTGCCAACTCCTCAGCCGAGACCTGCACCGCCTCATACATAGCATCAACCCCAACATGGGCCAGGGCCGCATTTTGCATCAAGGGCGAACGACTATGGGCCACCGGATCGCCAATCAGTATGATCTTCTGCATAGCCTCCTCTTGTCCAGGGGATGTTGGTGCATCATGATAGTCAATTCGGCAATCCAAAAGCCAAAAGCTAAAATCCAAAATCGGCTTACTGGCAGGCGAGCCATTCGGCCTCGTAGCGCAAGAACTCATCGAAGGATACGGCAAAATTATGGCTGCCATCGCGGGCGCAATCGGCCACAAAGAAAAGATAGCCGGGGTCATCGTTGGGCTGGGCTGCGGCGGACAGGGCCGCCAGCCCCGGGGCTGCAATCGGGCCAGGGGGCAAGCCGGCGCGCTGACGGGTATTGTAGGGACTATCAACCTGTAGATCACTCAGGGTCAGATTCTTGCGCCACCAGGTACCCTCTTCGAGGCTGAAGCCAAGCGCGTACTGCACCGTCGCATCGGCCCCGAGTTGGCCGCCCCCCACAATCGGCGCATTCTCGGGCTTGAGCCGGTTCCAGAAGACGCCTGCAATAATCGGCATTTCGGCCTCCAGCGCCGACTCGCGCTGGGTGATCGAAGCCATGGTCACGATCTGGTGGACCGTTACGCCAGAGACCTGGATATTGCGTTCGATGGTCGCATACTGTTCGGTAAACCGGCTCAGGAGTTTGCGAATGACGGCCGCCGGTTCATCATCAAGCGTAAAGCGATACGTATCGGGGAAGAGATAGCCTTCGAGGCTGGCTCCCTCGGGCAGACTCCCGAGCAGAAAGTACTCGCTGCGGAAGCGTGCCCCATCGCGGGCCGCCACCAGGAACGGTTCGGCACGTACCACCCCCGCTACGGCCAGGGTTTCGGCGATCTCTTCGAGGCGCATACCCTCGCGCAGCGTCACCTGCACCTCTTCGACCCGACTCTGCTGGAGCGTCACCAAAATCTGGCTCATCGTCATCGTCGGACTGAGCACATGTTTGCCGGCCTGAAGGCTGGCATCAAGCCCTTGCATGCGGGCCATCGTTGTAAAGACCACAGGCTGGCGGATCAAGCCCTCGGCGCGCAAGCGCGTCGCAATCGCGCTCGTACTCTCGCCAGGGGCGACTACAAATTCAACCGGCGTACCCGTGGCCGCCGCCGGGGCACGTAACTCAGCCAGAATCGCATAACTGCCACAGGCCACAACCAGGGCCAGCAGGGCAATACCAAGCATCAAAGCGCGCACATGGCGCATCATGCAATCTCCTTCATCGCCAGGGCACAAGTTCTGCACAAAACCAGCACGTACCACGGCGGTCAGAGCGAGGCGGGTTGACGTGCCTCGCATACGAGTATGTAGCCTCCATGATACCACGGCGTCACCGTTGCTAAACGAATGGCGGTGGATACGCCAGGGCTGATCCAACGATGCTACTGGCAAACTCATTTCGCGTCCACGCGAGCACCCTGGTTGTGCCTCGGATACCGCATAGGGGCAGCCACGTGGGCTGCGCTTCCGGAACCGCACCGTGTGAAGCGGGAACAGACTTCTATTGCTTAGACATAACTCTTCCAAATACGATGCATCCCCATCCTGATCGTGTTGTAGTACGTGTAATCATCGTACTAATCACAATAAAGAGTATTACAAATCATCTTAAAGACACCATTTATCCAGAATTACGATGAATAAACTGACATCATTTCTTGGTATTTTTGCATTACTACTAAAAAACTTGTCAATTCATGAGGTCTCGAATTCGCTATCATAGAAAAGGTCGCAGAAATTCATACCATACCAAACGAAGTAACCGTCTCGCGCTATGTTGCGCAGCCACAATGATGAATTGGGGGGAAAGTATGTCACGTCAACGCGCATGGATTGTTTTGGCTCTTGGTTTTGTACTCGCTATCGGTACAGGTACAGGTTTGTGGTATGTACTCCGCGCCCAAGAGCAGGTGATGAATGAACGGGCGGAAGCAATAGCGCAGGCTGCCAGTGTTGCAATTCCAGTGCAAACGATGCCCATCCCGGTAGCCGCCCGTCCGCTGAGTGCTGGCACTATGTTGACCCCTGACGATTTACTTATCAAAGAATTTCCGCTCGAATTAGTACCACCAAGTGCGATCACGATCGAGATGAGTCTGGCGAACCAGGTGATCATTGAGCCAATTGCGCAGGGTGAGACCTTCACTGCGGCGCGTTTGGCCGGGGAGCAGGCCGCCCGGATGAGCCAGCGGCTCACGGCGGGGCAGATGCTCTTCGCTTTCCCGGTTGCGGATCTGCTCAGTCAGGCGAATGTAGTCGGTGACGGTGATCGGATTGATCTGCTCCTGACCCTGACCTTGAACGAGGCTGATGGCGCACTGCCCGGCCAACTCACCATGTTTACGCTCCAGAATATTGATGTCCTGAAGGTTTTACGTCCCGCAGGTGCAGCCGAGAACGCACCACCAGTCGCGCTCTTGCTGGGGGTAAGCCCCGAGCAAGCAGTACTGATCAAGCACGTCAAGGATACGGGCGGCCTGATTGATCTGGTGCTGCGCTCGCCGCTTGATCGTGAGGATTTTGTGGTGCCACCAGTCAATAAGAGTGATCTGATTGCCCGTTTTGGGGCGCGCTAATCAGTTAGAAAGCAACGATATCTATGGCTCCTGATCAACCTATAAGTATTGCCCTGATTACCACCCCCGAACGGCTCCAGCAGAGTTGGATCAACGAGTTGGAGCGTTCACCCCAGATCCGTCGTCTCGACCGAATTACGCAACTCCCGAGTGGACTTGAAGCCCTGCGTCAACTCCGGCCCCAACTCGTTATTCTTGACTATCACGATCACGAACTTGAGGAGTTGTCGCGCAAGATCTATATTGAACTGCCGCAAACGATCACGCTTGCGCTGGTCAATGAACCTGATCGAACCCTTCTGCGTCGCTTGGCCCTCGCCGGGGTACGCGATGTGCTCGACCGCCCGGTCACGTTGGATGAGATCTGGGCAAGTATCCACGAAGCCCTCGCGGTTGAACAGCAGCGCCACCAGCAACAAGAAGAGGTTGAGACGGCATCGCAGCACAGTAGCCGGGGACGCCTTGTCCTGGTGATCTCGCCCAAAGGAGGGGCAGGGAGCACCATGGTTTGTACCAATCTTGCCATTGCACTGCATCAGCAATCGAATGGAACTGAGGTTGTGCTGGGTGATTTTGGCCTCCAGTTTGGGCATCTTGGCACCCATCTGAATCTCTTTTCACGCTATACCTTGCAGGATCTGGCCGCCAAAGCCGACGAACTTGATGATTCAGTGCTGACGACTGTGCTGCAACCACACTCCTCGGGCGTGCAGGTCTTGCTGCCACCGAGCTCACCTGACCACGCCAGCGAGATCACAGGGCAACAGGTCGCCGTGATAGTCGAGCAATTGCTGAGTCGCTACCGTTATCTGGTAGCTGATACTTGGGGTGTGCTCGATGAGGTCACGACCACATTACTGGCCAAAGCCGACGAGGTGCTGGTGGTCACGACACCCGAGATCCCGGCGCTTAAGAATGTGAAATCGTTTCTCGAGTACCTCGGCCAGAACCAACTCACCCATGGTCGGATCTCGATTGTCCTCAATCGCTTTCCGAGCGTAGATGCCGTCACAATCGAAGATGTGCAACAGCATTTGCGTCAGCCGATCAGTGTCAACATTCCTAGTGCCGGACAACTGATGACTTACAGCATCAACCGTGGGGTGCCATTCGTGATCTCGCATCCCCAGAGTTGGGCCAGTCAGTGCGTGCGCGACCTGGCGGCATATGTCAGTGGTGTGCAGGGGGCTACACTCAGCCTACATCCACGCAAAGGGAAAGAGCGGAACCCGGCGAAGGCGGAAGCAACAGGCCGCAGGGGTTTTCGCCGTCTGTTAGGCCTAACGTAAGCAAGGAACTATCCCTACCAAGGAGCCTGTCATGCCCCCTCGCGTTCGTTTTAATCGGCCTGAACCAGCCAGCGCCCCTGAGCGCGGAGCAATGCCAACAACGGTCGCCGAGCAACCGCCCAGCCAGGCGTTGGCCGTCATGGGGCGTCCGCTCACGGCCAATGATTATACCCAGAGTGCCCGCGATGACCGTGAGTTGATCGCCCAAGTGCAGGCGCGCCTGGTAGCCGAACCAGAGCCCCCCGGGACACGCCGGGATAGCGAGTATTGGATCCGCCGCATTACGACGTTGGTTAACGAGCAACTCGAAGCCAGCGGACGGGCAGCCTCGGAGCGGGAACGAGCTAGACTGGTGCGTTTTGCCCAGGCTGAACTGCTTGGCCTTGGTCCACTCGAACCACTCCTCGCTGATGAGAGCGTGACCGAGATTATGGTCAATGGGCCAGAGGCGATCTTTGTAGAGCGTGGTGGGCAAATCGAACGTACCAGCGCGAGTTTTCTGGACGAGGATCACGTGCGCCGGATTATTGATCGCATTATTGCCCCGCTTGGGCGGCGCTGCGACGAAACGAGCCCGATGGTGGATGCCCGCCTGCCCGATGGTTCACGCCTGAATGCGATCATTCCGCCACTCTGTCTGAATGGGTCAACTCTGACCATCCGCAAGTTCTTTAAGCGTCCGCTTGGCCCCACCGACCTGATCAGCCGCGGTGCGGCAACCCCGGAATTGATCGAGTTGCTGCGCACATGTGTACTCGGCCATCTCAATATTATTGTTGCAGGCGGCACCGGTACGGGCAAAACCACCCTGCTCAATATGCTCTCGTCGTTTATTCCCGCCAACGAACGCATTATCACGATCGAAAATGCGGCTGAATTGCAACTGCAACAAGAGCATGTCATTACGCTCGAGACCCGGCCAGCCAATCTTGAGGGCAAGGGCGAAATCGGCATCCGCGAACTGGTCGTCAATGCGCTGCGCATGCGGCCCGACCGGATTGTGGTTGGCGAATGTCGCTCGGGCGAAGCGCTTGATATGCTCCAGGCGATGAATACCGGTCACGATGGCTCGATGACGACCTTGCACGCCAACTCGCCGCGCGATGCGATCCACCGGCTCGAGACCCTGGTGCTGATGGCGGGCTTCGATCTGCCACAACGGGCCATTCGTGAACAGATCGCCTCGGCGGTTGATGTCATCATCCAGCTCGAACGCCTTCAAGACGGCTCACGCAAAATCGTCAAACTCTGCGAGATCACCGGCATGGAGGGTGAGACGATCACGATGTCCGATATCTTTAACTTCCAGCAACAAGGCGTGCGCGAGGGCAAAGTGATCGGCACGATCAAACCAACCGGGATCAGGCCCCGCTTTCTCGAGAAGTTGCTGCAACACGGCATCAATTTGCCACCAAGTGTGTTTGGTTTTAATCAGCAGCGTGGGAGCTAAGCGATGGATCTGTTGACTAGTGCGTTGATTGCGGGATCTGGCCTGGCAGTGCTGCTCTTGGTGTGGGGCCTCTTCAGCTTGCAGGCTGGGGATCGTCGCGTTAGCAACCGCCTCCAGCGTATTCTAGAAGAGGGCGAACAGGCCATACTTGATCCAGGCGACCGTGATTTTGGACCACGCAGTCGGTTGGGGGCGCAGCTTGATCAACGTCTGCGCAACCGGAGCTTTGCCCGCCCAATTGCCCGCCAACTCGAACAGGCGAACCTGCCACTCTCGGTCGCAGAATGGCTGACGGTACGTGTGAGTGCGCCAATCCTGCTGGTCGCCCTTGGCTTGGTGATCTGGCGCTCGTATCCGGTCATTCCGCTTGCCCTGCTGATTGGTCTAGTTGCGCCCACCCTCTGGCTGCGCTCGCTTAGCCATCGCCGCAGTCAACTCTTTGCTGATCAACTCGCCGAGACCCTTTCGATGTTGGTGAGTGGCCTTAGGGGTGGGTTCAGTTTGCCCCAAGCGCTGGCGATGGTCTCACGCGAGGCCCCCGAGCCCACCCGGAGCGAACTACGCCGTATGCTCGAAGAGATGCAGGTTGGGCTTTCGCTTGGAGAAGCCCTCGACAATCTCGCCGCTCGCTTGACCGTTGAAGATCTGGATCTGGTGGCAACGACGATCAAGATCAACGCGCGGGTTGGCGGCAACCTAACCGCAATTCTCGAGAGCATCAGTACGACCATTCGCGAGCGTGAGAAGTTGCGCCGCGAGGTCAAAGTGATCACCTCGATGCAGCGCATGTCGGCCAATGTGGTTGGCTTGCTCCCACCGGTTCTGGCGTTACTGATCTATACGATCAATCCCGACTATATGGGTCGCCTCTTTACTCCGGGTTGGACGCTGCTCCTCCCGATCTCAGCTGGAATTTTGGCCCTGACTGGCTTTCTGGTGATCCGCAAACTGGCTGATATCAAGGTCTAAGAAGGCTATCACGTACGCTTCCTGATCGAGGTATTGGCTTCGGCAGGCTCAGCCAACGGCGGGCAATGAGCATGGGGGCGAAACAGAGGCAGTGCCCGCCCGCCTCTGAAATGACCGTTGGTTCAATCAAGATGGGGGGAATGCATATGGATCTTCTGGTGATCGTCAGTATTGGGGGCAGCCTCAGTATCTTGCTCCTGGTCTTAGGTCTGGCCCAACTCCGCCAGAGTTCAGAACTGAGTGACCGCCTGAATCTGTCGCTTGGCGGCCCCATCGCCGAACCACGCAGTGAAGCAGAACGGCTCTTGCGGAAACCATTCCGTGAACGCGTTGTGCGCCCAATCATCGCACACCTGAGCCGCTTCATCGGCTGGTTTTGGCCCGAGAACCGCGTAAAAGCGTTGCAGGTACGTATTAATCTGGCGGGCAGTCCAGGCGGACTCAGGGCGACCGAATTTATTGGCCTGCGCCTGGTCACAGGGTTGCTCTTCACGGGCCTGAGTGTCCTCTTTCTGAGTATGACACCCCCAGGGCCCCAGCCTATGTTGCTGGCGACACTCTTTGCCCTCTGTGGTTTTCTGCTGCCCGATCTCTGGCTTTCACGTCGGATTACCGAACGCCGACAAGCGATTCTGAACACGCTACCCGATGCCCTCGATCTGCTCACGATCACCACAGAAGCGGGCTTAAGTTTTGAGAGTGGCATGCAAGAGATCATGGACAAGTGGGACAACGAAATCGCAGGCGAATTTGCACGGGTTCTGCGTGATGTGGGTATGGGCCAAAGTCGGCGCTATGCGCTGAATCAGATGGCTGAACGCACCGGCGTACCTGATGTGCAGAGTTTCGTAGCTGCGTTGAACCAGGCCGAAGAGCTTGGGGTGAGCATCGGGCGAGTGCTCAGGACCCAATCCGATGATCTGCGCACACGGCGACGCCAACGCGCTTACGAAAAAGCGAACCAGGTGCCGGTCAAAGTGATGTTCCCGCTTGTCTTTCTGATCTTTCCGGCTATTTTTGTCGTGCTGCTCGGGCCAGCGTTGCCCCAATTACTGGCTCTAGGTAACTGAGGAACGTATGCATAATCTTCCCGACAATCTGAGCCATGATGAGCTCTACGCCCTGATGCTTCAAGCCTACCACGAGGAGCGCTGGGCCGATGCCCTTACCGCACTGGAGCGGCTCTTAAGCGAGGGTGGGGATACAACTGGGCTCCAGGGTCTGTACGACGATCTGAGCCTGAAACAACGCCTAGTGCCAAACACTGCACCGATAGCCCTACCGCAGCCACGCTCGGGTCGTGCCCGCTTGCTGCTTGGGGCATTGCTTGCCCTTAGCTTGGCTGCGCTGGTCGGTCTTGGCTTGCGCAACCAGGTTCAACCAGGTGTCGAGTTGATAGTGACGACCAGCACAGCTACAATCGTTGGCTCCCTGCCAACCCCTGCCCCCAACACGATGCCTGAACCGACAAGCGCAGCTTTGAATCCTGGTGTGCTGGTTGTCAACAGCTTGCCGAGCGAACAACTTACCGTGAGTGTAAACCAGGTCTACCTGATCCTGGATGCCTCGGGCAGTATGTTGGCACGGATTGGCGAGGAGCGCAAGATTACGATGGCGCACACCGCCTTAGAACGGCTGGTCACCGATCTGCCCGCTGGCGTACAGGTAGCCTTGCGCACCTATGGCCGCCAGCGCCCCGATGATTGCAGCGACATCGAACTTGTTACGCCCTTAGGCCCCCTTGATCGTGACGCCTTGAGGGCCCAGATTCGGGCGATCACCCCGGTCAATCTTGGACGAACCCCGATGGCGGCTACCCTCGACGCAATCCAGGCCGAACTTGCTGAAGTGAGCGGGAGTACCCTGGTGGTTCTGGTCAGTGACGGCGATGAGACCTGTGATGGTGATCCCGTCGCCGCAGCGGCCCGTTTGCGTAGTATCCACCCCGAGGCCCGGATTAGTGTGATTGGTTTTGATGTTGAGCCAGCCTGGCGCGAACGCCTGGCCGGTATCGCGCTGGCCGGGGCGGGCAATTATGTTGATGCTGCCAACGCCGAAGAGTTGGCCAATGCGCTCGAACAAGTGGTAGCTGGCCCAGCTAACTTCGAAGTGCTCTCTAGCGATGGGCAAGTGATCATCCGGGGCAGTGTGGGCGAACAATTGAGTCTGCCGCCCGGTCGTTACGCCTTGCGCTTGCCTGGTCAAACCACCAGCAGTGAACCTGTGACCGTACGGGCAGGTTTGGTAACCCTGGTTGATTTGCAACCCGTCGGTGATCTGCTTGAAGCGACGGCTCGGATTACCTGGGCACCCTGAGGAAGCGACGCTTGACGTTCAGCAGCATCTGCACGAAATGAGAACGTATGCCTAAACGTATTCAGCCCATCCCACGCCCACCGCACCCGCGCCGGGCCCAAAGCACCGTTGAATTTGCCTTGATTCTGCCGCTGCTGCTTTTACTCCTGCTTGGCATTATCAACCTGGGCTATCTGCTCTTTCTCTATGCCCAGATCAACCATGCCGCCCGCGAGGGTGCCCGAGCAGCGGCGGTGCGCCCATGCCCATCACCAGCCGACCTGATTGCGATTCGCCAGGCAACGATCAATGTTATCCCGGCCTTTGTGGATACGGTCGAGGTCTCGCAGACGTTGACGATTGACTATATCAGTGTGCAGCGCCGCAACTATAGCGACCCGGTCACGGTCACGGTGAGCTATCCTTACCAGCCCCTCGATCCGATCAGTGGGGCGATCCTGCGTGATCGCATCCTGACCAGTGCTGCGATGCGTACCATTACGACTGGCTGTGATGCGTCCCTGGCCCCGCCGGTGGCTGCTCTGCCCACCCCGTCGCCCACCGCCTCCAATACGCCAACTCTCACCAGTACGCCAACCGAAACCAGCGAACCGACCAGTACCCCAACCGAAACCAATACGCCGACCGAAACCAGTACCCCAACGATTACCAGTACGCCAACCGAAACCAGTACCCCAACGATTACCAGTACGCCAACCGAAACGAGCACGCCGACGAGTACGCCAACCGCAACCAATACCCCCCGCCCCACCCGTACCGCAACGGCGGGGCCGAGTCCCACGGCAACTATGACCCGGACGCCAACGGCTACGCAGACGCCAACCCCAACCCGGACGCCAACCCCAACCCGAACGCTAACTCCAACCCGGACGCCAACCACTACCAATACACCAGGGCCAAGCCCAACCCGCACGCCGACGGCGACCCGAACACCAACCCCGACCTGGACGCCGACAGCTACGAATACGCCAACCGCTACCAGCACACCAACCAGTACCCCTGTGCCCGAGATTTCGGTCACGCTCAATGCGGTGCGTCACTACAATGTCAACAGCAGCGGCGACTCGGGATTGTATCTGTTGGCCCGCGTAACAACCCGTTCGGGTGGGATCGGGGTTGCAGGGCGCACGATTATTGTTAATGTGCGCTGGCTCTATGGGGGTGTACCGCAATATCGCCAGGTCACCCTTGGCCCAACCAATGCGAATGGTTTTGCCCGCGTATGCCCAGCAGGCAGTTACCCGGCCAATATCCAGGTGGCAGTTGATACCGAGCCCGTCTTCAACTTTGGTGGCCCCGATGGTCCGGCACTCAGTGGCATTAATGTCCTTAATCAGGCCGAAGGTAGTATTCCTGGCTTCTGCCAATAATGGCTGCATAATCTATACCAGAGAAAACCATGCGAAGTCGCACGATCTGTGCCTCAGCCCACGCAACTGGGCAATCGATCATCGAACTCACTATTCTCTTGCCCCTTTTATTGATGATGATCTTTGGCCTGGTTGATCTTTCATTGGCATTCTCAACCCAGGTGCAACTCAGCAGTGCACTCGCCGAAGGCGGCTATGTGATTGCCCAAAACCCTGATGATGAGGCTGGAGCACGAGCGCAGATTCTGCACGAACTGCGTACCCTGAACCCTCCCCCGCAAGCTACCGACATTACGATTGGCGCATGTCAGGCCGGGAGTGGCGGGATCGAGCGTGAGTTAGCCATTCGCTACCAGTATCAACCCCTCTTTGGTCTATTTGGGCTTGGTCCTACCATCGAACTCAATAGTCGCACCACTGTGCCCCAATTTGGGGTTTGCACCTGATCACGCTCGTTGCGCTCAGGCTAGTTATTGGCTGTGGCATAACCGATTGAACCAAGGTTTACTCGATCTATGTGGATCCACCCTATGATGCGATCACTTTTTGGGCAACGAACCACCCGACGCTGGCAGCGCACTCGTCACGAAGGGCAGGCCGTCGTGATGGTCGCCTTTGCTTTTGTTCTGCTTGTGGCGGCTCTGGGCCTCGGGATTGATGCGGCGAACGCCTTTGGGCAGCGCCGCCTGGCTAACAATGCTGCCGATGCTGCGGCCCTGGCTGCTACTCGTACCCTGGTAGGCGAACGGCTCGCCGGAAGTGGTACGGCGATCAATAGCACGATTGCTACTTATATGGCCCGCGAAGGCAATGCCTTTACTGATGCGATCAGTTGGCAAGCCTTCTATGTGCGGCGCAACGACCTGACTGGTAGCCTCGGGGTGGTCACTGATGGGCTGCGACCGCCCAATGGGGTCGATGGCATTCGGGTTGAAGTAGAGTTTCGTACCCCAACGGCGTTTATGGCGCTGTTTGGGCAGCGCAACCTGACCGTGCGTTCGTTCGGGACGGCGGTGTTTGGCCCGCTCGGCACGGCGGTGGGCCAGGATCTTGCCCCCCTGGCCCTCAGTGACTCGGGCTTGCAACGCTTGATGGACCAGGGCGAAGTGCGCCTTGATCTCGATGGGGGGCTTTCTGCTAGTCCGCCGCTACGTTATCTTGATCCGAGCGATCCCGAACAGGGCTTCGTGCTGCCCATCCAGATTCCCGATGATGTTGTCTCGTTTGATGACCTGCGGATGGTATCGTTTGCCGATACCAATCTGACCCCCCTGGTTGGCAATGATTGTGCCGCAGCTAGTCCGGTCAATAGTCTTAGCTACTGGTGGTGTCGTGGTTCGCCGCATATGCTACGCATTGGGCGTGAGCTTCCCCAGGGGACGGTTGATAATCCCGGGATGCTGCGCTCGGTAATCACCTGGCGACATACCAATCGGAATGTGCTTGTGCTGCCAGTGTATACCGAGTCGTTGCGTTTTGTTGGAGGTGAACCCGAGAGTTTTCTTGAACTACGCAATTTTGTCGCGGTCGAGATCCTGAGTTTCGGTGATGATTATGATACCGGGGTTGGGCGGATCATCCCTTATCGTGATATTCTGCGGGTACGCTGGCTTCGCAATTATGGGACTGCCGGCGCAATGGTTGGCGAAGGCAGTGCGACCGAAGTCACTGAGCTTTGGGCGGTTAATCTGGTACGCTGATCGTCTATGCAGCGTAAACATAGGCCTTTTCGCAAGCTTTTGGTGCTACGTATCGGCTACAATACAGTCTGATTGTTCCGTATGTGCAATGGGAGCTAGGTCTATGCAGCAGTTTTTTGTCCGAGCTAACGAAGCCCTCTACCAAGATCTCTCGGAATACGCCAATGTGCTGCGTACGATTGCCCAGGCCCTGCCGAAGGCCAAAGCTTCCTGTGAACAGGCTGTCCGTGAAGCCCGTCTGGTGCAAGCCCTGATTGCTTTTGGCAGCGGCCCGCAGATCATTGAGCTTAGTCGCCTGACGTTGCACCTGGGCAATCTCTGGGGCGTGCGTGATGATCTGCCCGCTCGTGCCACTGGCTTTGGCCCCCAACTCGAAGAGAGCGTGCGCGCTCGCGATCTCGCTGCCGCTGGCCTAAAATTGGCCTCGCAACGCGAACAAGACGCCCTCTCGGCTGAACTCAGGGTTTGTTTCACCAATATGATCGAACATCTGCACGAACAAGAGCGTTTGCTCAAGGAGTGTGATGAACTGATTCAGCCGTTTCGTACCAGTCCCGAGTTGACGCGCAAACGGTTGGCCCTGCTGATCGCCGCTGCCGAAGCGCGCCTGCCCGATACGCCCGCTCGCAATTCGACGATTGCGACCTACCGCGAAGCTGATCAGTTACTCGCCGAGTGGAGCGGCGGGGTCACGCTTGACGAAGCGGGCATCGGTACCCTCGAACGCTGCCTGGAGATCATTCGGGCCAGCAGCGAGACTTTTGGGATTCTGGCGGTCGTGGTACGCGAGGAGGAGTGAGGGTGCAAAACACCCGAAACCAGGTCTAATGCTATAATCGCGCCACCGCAAATACCTGCCGCCCTACCGCATAGGTGACGCGCTATGACAAACTACCACGCCTGGTTTGCCGCCCAGGACGATCCGACCGAGCATTATCCCTTGACCGAGGTGGTCTACTATTCCCGCTCGGGTGGCTTGCTCGAAGTCCAGCATGATCTTGCCGCACTGCAACAGCGCAGTGCCAGCGAGTGGCAACAATTGTTCGAGGGCCGCTGGATGCGTACCAGTTGGCCCTATGGCTCGGGGGTCTGGGGCAAGAAAGAACTGGTTTGCCCGGTTGTCGCTGACGAGAATATCGTCAGTATGTTCGAGGGTGGCACAAATCTGTTTTGGGCTGATCGTTTCGGTCGCGAAATCGGGGTCGACGATCTCTGGATCAAGATGTGTGGCAATAGCCATACCGGCTCGTTCAAGGATCTCGGCATGACCGTGCTGGTCAGTGTGGTCAAACAGATGATCAGTGACGGCAAGCCAATTCGGGCGATTGCCTGTGCTTCGACCGGCGATACGTCGGCGGCGCTGGCCGCCTATGGGGCGGCGGCGGGCATTCCCACCATCGTCTTTTTGCCCAAGGGCAAGGTCAGTGTGGCCCAGTTGGTGCAGCCAATTGCCCACGGTGCTACCGTGATATCGATCGACAGCGATTTCGATGGTTGTATGCGCATCGTGCGTGAGGTCACCGCCGATCCCAATAGCGGGATCTATTTGGCGAATTCACTCAACTCGTTGCGCGTCGAAGGCCAGAAGACTGTTGGCATCGAGATTGTGCAGCAGTTTGATTGGCAGGTGCCCGATTGGATCATTATTCCCGGTGGCAATTTGGGCAATACCTTCGCCTTGGGCAAGGGCCTGTTGTTGATGCGCGAGCTAGGCCTGATCGACCGCCTGCCGCGGATCGTCTGCGCCCAGGCCGAACACGCCAATCCACTCTACCGGGCCTATCGCAATGATTGGCAGTACACGCCGATCCAGGCCCAACCAACCGCTGCCTCAGCTATCCAGATTGGTGATCCGGTCAGTATCAAGCGGGCAATTAGCATCTTGAGCCAGTTTGATGGCGTGGTCGAGCAGGCGAGCGAGCAGGAATTGGCCGATGCCGCCGCCCGCGCTGATCGCACCGGAGCCTATGCCTGCCCGCACACTGGCGTGGCCCTCGCCGCCCTGATCAAACTGGTTAACGCGGGCACAATCCGCTCCTCGGATCGGGTCGTGGTTGTCTCGACTGCCCATGGGCTTAAATTTAGCCGCTTCAAGGTTGATTATCACGAAAACACCCTGCGCGAAGTGGTGAGCCAGTATGCCAACCCGCCGGTTGATCTGCCCGCCGATCTCGATGCGGTGCGCCGAGTCGTGGAACAGCGCATGGGGTGAGGGTTTGGAAGAACATGGTTCTCCCAAATCCTGCTTGCGTAGGGACACAGCGTGTTGTGTCCCTACGCTATCCATCACAATTATGGTCATTCAAGGCTACATTCACCTGATCAAAGGTAATCTTCAGACGACTCAGATCATCGATCCAGCCCTGGTCGCCGCAGGTGATCCGGCCCTGATTGCGGCCGGTTGCCTGGTTGAACGCGATCCGGGCTTCGCCGAACGGGTGCGTGAAGGCGATCTGCTGGTGCTGGACGGCGCATTGCGGGGCGACGAGCATGCCGAGGCCGCAATCATCGCGTTGCAGGCTGTGGGCCTCGCTGCCGTAATCTGTGCTGCGGCCGACCCGGCGATCATCAGCCAGGGCATGCGTTATGGCTTGCCGGTGCTGATCATCCCCGCTGCGGCCCAAACCGTGCGCGAAGGTGACCTCTTGCGGCTTGATCTGGAGCGCGGCCAACTCGAAGCCAACGGTGCTCGTTGGACCTATCCGCCCTTGCCTGCCGACGCACTTACTGCTGTACGGCGGGTACAATTACTCAGCCGGATGCGCCGCGTGGTCGAAGACGAGGGCTTTGCTGAATAAGACGATTTTGGGTTTTAGATTGCCACGCTGGGCAATGCGGCATGATCTGTAGCTGTAAGGATTGCAATGCGCTCAAAGGAATTTCGTGGGCTGGTGGCGAACCTGGTGCGTCAGGGGGCCGAGGCCGAGCCGCGTTGTCCGCATGCCAACGAATGTGGCGGTTGCGCCTTTCAGGATCGCGCCTATGCCGATCAGGTAGCCGCAAAGGCAACGGCGTTAGGCCAACTGTACCACGGAGCCGGACTGATCAACGATGTGTCCGGCTTCGAGGTTGTAGCCTCGCCCGATCCGTTTCAGTACCGCACTCGCATGGACTATGTGGCAACCAAAGGGCGCTTTGGGCTACGGGCGCGGGGCAAGTTCAACTATATTATTGAACTAACCACCTGCCACTTAATCCCGCCTGCGGCCTTTGCGGCGGCGCACGCCGTCTGGACGCGAGCCATGGAACTGGGCCTGCCCGATTACAATATTCGTAGCCACGTCGGCTTTTTGCGCTATGTCGTGGTGCGCCGTAGCCCGACTGATGTGCTGCTGCTCGCCGTCGTGACGGCTGCGGGCGGTGATGACGCCACCATGGCCGAACTGGCTGATCATGCCCTGGCCCAACCGGGTGTCGTTGGCTTTCACTGGCTGCGCAATGCCACCCTGACCGACCTATCATTTGGTGAGCCGGTGCGCCACTGGGGCGCGGAATGGCTGCCAATGGGCACACCTGAGCAGCCGCTGGCGCTTGGCCCAAACACATTTTTCCAAAATAATATCCACTTGATGGGGCAGTTACTTGATGCAGTCCTGGTGGCAACCCAGGAGGTCGCGGGAAACGCTCCGGTGGCTGATTTGTATGGCGGCATTGGCATGATCGGCCTGCACCTGGCCCCGCATGTGGCGGCGGTTGTGAGTGTCGAAGAGGTCGCCGAAAGCGCGACGCTGGCCCGCGAAAATGCCGCTGCCGCCAAGCATAACCATTTCACGGGCGTGCAACAGGCCGTTTTGCCCTTTCTGCGCGAACAGCCGGTTGGGGCCTTTGGCGTGGTGGTGGCCGACCCGCCGCGCACCGGACTCGGCCCCGACGTCTGTACCGAACTGCGGCGGATCGCCCCCCGCCGCATCGTCTATGTCTCGTGTAACCCCTTGACCCAGGTCGAAGATCTACAGGCTCTACGCGACGACTATCGGCTCGTCAGCCTGAAGGGCTACGATATGTTTCCCCATACGCCCCATGTCGAGACGCTCGCGGTGCTTGAGCGCAGGGCTCATATGGGATAATGCGCAAGCCGCAGGGCAGGGCTGATCCAACGTCGCTGGACAACTCTTGTTTTAGGTGCAGTTTGGCGGCGTAGCCGCCAAACTGCACCTAAAACAAAATCTGGGGGCGGCGCAGTCGCCCCCATCCCCCGCCAGAGGCGGACAATGCGCAAGCCTTAGGCCTTGTAGATTGACAAGGTACAGATGTTCTGATAAAATCCATACATCTGTTCTAAACCCCCGTCGCTACGAGCAAGCCCCAACCCCACAACGATTGAACTCACGGTGGGAAGGACACCTGTCTGCCGCAGGGTAGCATGGGCTGCCCCTAGATGGATTGAGGTGCCACCATGACGGTACGTGGTCGTGAAATCAACCAGCAGCGTGACGTGATGCGCCTGCCGCGCAGTCTTGAGGCAACCGCCTACGGGGTGACGTTTGTGCTTGCCGCCGTGGCGATCTATCTGATCGTTGGCACCGTGATCAATTGGGGGCAGGTGCGCCTCGATGATCTGCGCTACGGCATGCCTCGCACCACCCACCTTGAAGGCACAATCGGTCACAGTGCCGAACTCAGTGGGCAAGCCACGCGCTTTATTGGCCTCAACCTTGAGCGCCAAATCGTCGTCTTAGTCTTGCCCGGTGGCGATGCCAGCCAAGTGCAGAGCCTCCCTGGCCCGTATTTGTTTGGTTCCAGTGAAGATCTGGTGCCTGTGTTATTATCTTTACGTGACGTTGATCGTGATGAACGGCCCGATCTGGTCGTTTATGTCCGCAACGAGCAACTCGTCTATCTGAACCGCGACGAAGGTTTCCGTCTTCCGACCCCCGAAGAGCAGCGTCAACTTGTGCAGGAGCAGCAGCCGTGACCCCGCCCGATGATCGCCAGCGCCGCCAGCCCCCGCCCTCGCCCCCTCGGAGCGAGCGTGAGCGCACGGCCAGAGCACGGCAGCCGCTTCAAGCTGATCTTGATGACGATCTACCGCCGCGCTCTGGCTCAGCCTATGATCACCTGCTCAGCGATCCTGAGCATCATATGCCACGGTATGCCGAGATGCGCATCACCCCGGGGCCACCACCCGTTGAGCCAACTGCGGGCGGTCCGATGCGGCCAGCCACCCATGATCCACGCCTCACCGGAGCCAGTTCACACGCCAGGCAGCGCCCAGCGGTTGCCGTTCGTGAAACAAGTGCCCCTCCGATGAGCTTGACCCCGGCTGCCAAAGATCTGTATGCGGCAGCCGATGATGCCGCCGAGGCCGAAGCCCACCTGTTCCGTGCGCAGACGCTCAGCGGATCGGCCCGCCCGCTCTTGCGTAGCTACCATACTCCAAGTGCGCCGCCCATGAGTCTCAATCCAATCATGATGCTTGGGCTTGCGGCTCTTCTCAGCCTGACAATCATTGGGTTGCTCAGCAGTAGCCAGCGCAACACGACCACGGTTCCCAGTCGTTGGTCGCCGCTTGGTTGGATGGACAACAATGCCGTTGCCAGTTCTGAGTCAGCCGCTATGCTGGGGGGCGTTGCCATCCCGGCTGGCACCAGTGCCCCGGCCGGCGACTATAACCTACGGGCCGCCCCCAGCCTCAGCGCCGAACAGATTGACCGCATCCTGGCCTCGTATGGTTCGCCTGCCACCGGCACCGGAGCGATCTGGCACCAACTCGGGATACAATACGAGATTGACCCGGCCTTTGCAGTCGCGTTTTTCATTATGGAGAGCAGCGCCGGCACGGCCAAAGGGTGGGCTGGCAACAAGCCTGATGGCACCACGACCCATAACGTCGGCAATATCATCTGCGCAGGCTATCCAACCTGTTTTGGCCGCTTTCGGGATTACCCCTCGTGGGAGGCCGGGATTAAGGATTGGTACCGCCTGATTGATGTGGAATATCTTAAAGGGCGCGGTCACCGTACCGTTGCCGATATTATTCCAGTCTATGCCCCAGCCGTCGAGAATGATGTTAATGGCTATGTCAGTGTGGTCCAGCGTCTGGTTGATCAGTGGCGGACACAGGGGGTACGCTAACCATGAGTCAGCGACCCTTGCAGATCAGTCTCGGCCAGTTGATCATGATCGCGCTCGGCTCACTGCTGGTATTGTTCGTATGGGCACGCAGTAACAGCCCAAGCATCCAGGCCACCAATTGGCGGGGTGGCGGTACGGCTCAAGCGGGCTGGAACATGCCCCTCTTTGCGCGTGAACCGGCTGCCGATGCGCCGTTAGCCGGGATGGCCGTGCCGCGCCAGGATGGGCGGGGCATGCCCGGCGACCTCCGTCCCTGGGGCAATCCGTTGCGTGCCCCTAACAGTGTCATGACCCAGGGCTATGGCGTAGGAACCCACGCCCCGGCCCACGTCTGGGGCGCGATTGACCTGGCCCTCGATGGCAATGGCGACGGCATCGCAGACCCGAGCGGAACCTGGAACCAACCAATCTATGCGACCCACCACGGCACGGTGCGGGTCACCCCCAACAGCTATCCCGCCGGAAACCATGTCTGGGTTACCAATGATGCCTACCGCACCGGCTATGCGCACCTGGCTAGTTTTGCGGTTCAGACCGGCCAGGTGGTTGAACCCGGCGACCTGCTTGGCTACATCGGCTCGACTGGTATGTCCTCGGGTCCTCACCTCGATTATCAGGTCTGGGTCCGCCAGGACGGCACATGGGTCAATGTCAATCCCCTTGACCATGGGGCGCTCGAACTGATCCTTTGGAGTGAATGAGGGTGCGTAGCGGGCCAATAACGGGGCGCATTAGCCCTGGCGCAGGATCTTAGCCATGGCATGGGTTTGCCCTTGGCCAACTCATCGATCAGCTTCGGCTTGGAACCGCCCTTTGCGCTCGGCTTTTTTGACATATAGTGGATAAACGCTGGCGAAACTCATGCCATAGATCTGCGGTTTGTCCATACACGCATCCTCATACCAGTTACCATTGATCCTGCCGCATGGCTCAACGCGCTGGTTGGTTTTGTGCTGCCCTGCGGCACAATCCAAAACCCAAAAGCTAAAACCCAAAATGGTTAGTTGGCTCGCGGCACCCCTGAGGGGCAGACCCGTTCGAGCCAGATGATTGCGCTTAGGGCAGCGGCAGCCATCACCCCGACCACCAGGTACGCTTCGAGCGGCGTTGCCTCGGTCAAGAAGACCCCGACCATGCCACAGGCCCCCGCCAACAGGTAACAGGTCAAAACGGCTTCACGTTTGGTCAGGCCCAGGGCGTGCAAGCGGTGCGAAAGATGGTCTTTGCCGGCGGTGGTGAAGGGGTTCACGCCGCGCCGTATGCGTGAAACTACTACCAGCGCCGTATCGAAGAGCGGCAGCGCCAGCACGCAGACTGGCACCATCCAGGTTACGAGCGGCGTATTGGATAGGAAGCGCAGCTTGATCGCCAGGGCCGCCAGAATGAAGCCCAGGAACAGGCTGCCCGTATCGCCCATAAAGACCGTCGCTGGATTGAGGTTGTAGCGCAAAAAGCCGACGCAGGCTCCGATCAAGGCGGCGGCCATGGCTCCCACCAACACCTGGCGCGGTTCGTTCATGGCTGCCAAAAGCAGAAAAAAGCTGGCTGCGACGGTTGTCACCCCGCCCGAAAGCCCGTCCATGTTGTCAAGAAAGTTGATTGCATTGGTGATTGCCACAACCCAAACTACGGTCAGCCCCCAATTGAGCCAAGCTTGTTCAAAGAGCAAGACCTGGGTGCCACCCAGGATCAGCACCGCGCTGGCCAGGATTTGTCCCACCAGTTTAAGCGAAGCCCGCAGGCCCCAACGGTCATCAGCCAGCCCAAACAGCGAGATCAGGGTGGCCCCAAGCAGAATAGCAATCAGTTCGCGGATGTGGGCACGGTCGCCCAGCAGCAGCAGGGCGGCCACGAAGCCCGCATAGATCGCCGCCCCACCAAGCAGGGGCACCGGTTGCACATGGATGTCGCGGCTGCGGGGCACCGCCACGATCCCGACCCGCACCGCAACCCGACGGGCCAGCGGCGTGGCTAGGATCGAAAAGGTCAGGGCCACCAGTGCAATCAGGGCCACCTGAATCATTAGCATCACTCCGGTTTGGAGATGGAGGGACTGTAGGGACGCAGCGTAGGAACGCAGCACGCTGCGTTCCTACGCTGCGTCCCTACGAAGACCTTTACTGTCCGGCGGCGGCCGCAAAGAGGGCGGCCAGGCGTTCGGCTTCGGCGAGGGTCGCCGCACTACCGGGCTGGCTTTGCAACACCGTGATCAGGCGTTGCATTTCGGCGATTGCGTCGCCAAGGCGCTGGGTATCACTCAGTACAATCGCATAGTTGCGGCTGTAGATCAGGCTGGCGGGCTGAAGTTCAACCGCCCGCTGGTACGACTCGACCGACGTGACAGTTTCGCCGGCCCGTACCCCGAGCAGGCCCACCACCGTATGCAACAGCGCCAACTCGGCTTCGGCGGCGGCAGGATCAGCCCCACTCGCCCGCAACTCAACCAGCGCCTGCTCTTTCAGCACCGTCTGCTGGGCATACGCATCACGCAGTTGTTTGATCAGGTCGGGACGTTGGGCCAGCTCTGCGGCAATCGTCTCGATCGAGTTGGCAACCAGTTGCGGGGCCACCCCAATCGCCTGGACATACGCAGCGGTAGCGGCATCAAGATCCTGGTCGGCAGTGCGCGCCAGATCTCCCAGCCGCACGAACGTATCGGCATACCGTGGATCAAGCTCGCCCGAGCGTTGCAGCAGTGTGGCAGCCTGGGCGAAGTACTGATCGGCCTGGGCGGTATCACCCTGAATCGCAGCAGCCTGCCCAAGTTGCACCAGCACATTGGCCCGTTCGTTAATCAGGGTCACATCCTGGGGGGCCAGCGTACCAACCTGTTCATACCAGGTCAGGGCCTGTTCCAGCCGACTGGCATCACCGGTCCACTGGTACCAGAAACTGTTGAGCCGCCCCAGATTGGCATAATGGTCTTTGTTACGCGGGTTCAGGTCGTGGGCGCGTTGCAACACCGCCTCGGCGTAACTCATCAACTCGTTGGGCGAACTGCGCTGAATAAAGCCAAACAAGGCCGGGGCATCCTCGTAGCGCAGCAGATCCTCGACCGTGGCATCGGGGCGCGGTTGGCCGGGATCAACTCCCTGGTTCCGTTGCAAATCAGCCAGTGACATCAAGACCCGCCCGAGGTTCAGATAATAGAAGTCCTCACGCGGATTGAGCCGCACCGTCGCCAGATAATCGCTCAGGGCTTGCACGAGCAGATCAGGCGAACTGCTGCCCCGTTCGGCAAAGGATTGGCCCTGCTGAAAGCGCATATCGGCGCGGATCGGGTTAACATTCAGCAGCGTGATCAGGCCGAAGGCGATCATGGCGATGAGGGCGTAGCCGAGTAAGGCCCCGGAATTGGTGCTACCACGTGTAGTGCGCGCCGGGGTGCCCCGGGGCAGATTGCTGCGAGGTTGCCCTTTGCGCCGCCCGGCCTGCGCCCCTTTGGCTACCGGGCTGGCCTCAACTGCTGGGGTTGGCTCAGGCGGGGCTGGGGCCAGGCTCAGGCGATAATGGCCCGCGACCGCACCTCCGGTGACGGTCAGCCCAAGCGTGACCCAGAACATCATCAGCGACGAGACAATCGGAATCCCGGTCAGACCCTCAACGAAGGTGGTCGTTACCGTGGCAAGACAGGCCATAAAAAAGAGTTGCCAGCGCCATTCGCTGCTCTGGCGCATCAACCGCCAGGCCAGCACTGCAAAGCTACCCAGCAGGAACGTGTAACTGAGCAGGCCGAGCAAGCCGCGAGTGGCGAGATCATCAAGCAGGGCCTGGTGGGCACGATCCGGCGATGCACCCCGGGCCTCGATATTGGCGAGCGAGGGCGGGTAATGCGGATTAAAGGCCACGAACATGCTCTCTGGCCCCCAGCCAATCACCGCCCGCACGGGATCGCTGCTAATCAGGGCCACCGCACCACCGGCGTGCTCATCACCGACCCAGATCAGGCGGCGCACCAGCCCAGTGCCTTCGTCCACTTCGAGCAGGCGGCCCATGCGACCGAGGTAGGGCAGTTCGCGCAGTTGATTGAAGACCGGCGCGTCCGAGAGGTTAAAGACGACCAGAAAAGCCGCCGCTGCCAGGGCCAGGACAACCCAACCCGCCAGCAGGCTGCGGAAGAGCCGCACTTGATTGAGCAACTGTTGGGCCTGCGCATGGCGCAGCGCCTGCCAGAGCAAGAGGGTAAAGAAGATAAACAAGCCCGCGCCGAGCCCCAGCCAAGGCCCCCGGCTCTGACTAAAGACAATCGCTACTCCAAGCAAGAGCGTGATCAGCCCAGCCGCAACTGCTTCGACCCGCAGGGCAAGCATACTCGGCTGGATTGGCATGCGGGGTAGACTGAGCGCCAGGCCATACCCTGCGGTCAGCAGCACAATCGCCGCCCCCAACCAGAGCCACCAGTCCTGAGCGCGGGCGGCGGTGCCATCAGTCGCCAGAGCCTGCACGCCACTGCCCGACGAAAGCGCAAACTGAATCGAGAAGATGAACACATAGCCAAGGGCCAGAACCCCGGGCCAGAACGGCGTGCGCTGTTCGCCGCGCCCCAGCCCGATCGTCAGCAACCACCAGAGCGCGGTCGTCACACTGATCGCGCCGGGGAGCAGCCACCAATACCGATGATCCGCCACCCGGATCACGGCCCCAAACTTGAGCATCGCCAGCATCAGCAGCAAGCCACCCCCAAAGAGCAGGCCCCTGGTCAATAGCCAGAGCCATTCGGTCTGCGGTTTGGCGGCTGGCGGAGCCTGGCGGGCGTCACTCAGGCTGGCAAACAGCCGATAGAGCGCCGGCGGCACGACCATGATCATATAGGCGGCCACAAAGATCGAATTGCCCATCGTCGAAGCGACCCGGGTGATCACATCACCGCGCCAGGGCAACGGGTCAAGACTGAAGTGCTGCATGACCCCGTATCCGGCCACCGCAACACTGGTCGCAAGCGTGATCGTAATGATCCGTTCGATCTGCTCGCGCTGCCGCACAACCGCCAGCAGGGCCACAAAGATCAAGATGTAGGACAGATGGGTATACGTGCCTTGCAAACGCTGGTACGAGCCCCACCAACTGGTCGCAGGCACCACCGAGGTGATCGTGGTCAGTACGAAGACCCCGGCATAAATTGTGGTTGGGATCAAGAGTGGGATGGCCGCCAGACGCCGCCAGAAGGGCGGCCCAGCTGATTTGGCAGCACCATCCCGACGCTCGCCCTTGCTCACGAGTTGATCGAACGCCCGTACCACAACGGCGGCCAGGGCGATGAGGGCCAGCGAACGCAATACCGCCGCTTTATCAGGCTCGAAGTGGCGGGCCGAATACAGATTGAAATAGAGTGGCACCAGCGTCAACGCCAACAGCCAGCAGGCCTCGGCGATTCGGGCACTCCAGCGACTCACAGCGGTCTCTCGCACCATAGTTATGGCATCCTAGACTGGGTGTGAATGGGGGACGGCCTCACGGGAGCGTTCCTTCCAGCCCATGGCCCGTTCGATAATCTCACGGGCATTGGCCCGACTATGTTCGCTCGGGGTTCCATCAAGCATCGCCGCCAACTCGTCCACGCGCTGCTCGGTGCTCAGGCGTTGCACATTGGTACGGGTACGCTCCTGCTCGAACAGTTTGCTAATGTGATAATGGGCATCGGCAAACGCGGCGACCTGGGGCAAATGGGTAATGCAAATCACCTGGTGATTGACGGTCATGGCCCAGAGTTTCTGGCCGACCACTTGACCGGCCCGACCGCCCACCCCAACATCAATCTCATCAAAGATCAGGGTTGCGACCTCGTCCACCCGCGACAGAATCGACTTGAGGGCAAGCAACAGGCGGGCACTTTCGCCGCCCGACGCGATCTTGGCCAGCGGTTTGAGCGGTTCACCGGGGTTGGGCGAGATCAAAAACTCGATCCGATCAACGCCCGTCCGGTCAAAGGCCAGGTGCCGACCAGCCACCAGCACGCCATCAGCCGCGAACTCGTGGTTCAGACCGACCTGGAAGCGCACATGCGGCATCGCCAGATCGGTCATGGCCCCCTCGATCTGGGCTGCCAGGGCCACCCCGACTGTCTGACGCCGTTCCGAGAGTTGGCTCGCCTGGGTGCCAAGCTCGGCCAGCAGCGCGGCCTCTTGGCGTTCGAGGTCGGCAATCTGGGCGGCGCTATTGCTCAGGCGTTCGATTTCGGTTTCGGCCCGCTGCGCACGTTCGAGCAGACTAGCGAGATCGCCGCCATACTTGCGTTGCAGATCGCGCAAGACGGTCAAACGGTCTTCGATCGCATCAATCCGGCCTGGTTCAAACTCAAGCCCGAGGCGGTAGCTCCGCAGGTTCGCAGCCAGATCTTCGAGTTGGTAATGCAGTTCGCGGGCGCCCTGTGCTAGCGCAGCGATGCTCGGATCGAGGCGGGCCAGTTCATCGAGGTTGCCCACGACCCCAGACATCAACTCATAGACCGGGCGACTCGGCCCCCGGCCACTCTCGCGGCCGCCATACAGATCGGCATAGGCATCACTCGCCAAACTAGTGATGCGGGCCGCATTCTGCACCAGCGCCCGTTCGCGCAGCAGCGCTTCTTCTTCGCCGGGAACGAGTTTCGCCGCCGTCACATCCTCGATCAAAAAGCGCAACTCCTCGATCCGCTGCTGACGACGGGCCTCGTTCTGGCGCAGATCGGCCAGTTCGCTGCGGATCTGGCGCAGTTGGGTCACGGTTGCGGCGAGTTGATCACGCAGCGGCAACAGATCGCCAAAGCGGTCAAGCAGCTCGAGGTGAGTCCGCGTATTAAAGAGCGACAGGCCCTCGTGCTGGCCGTGAATATCAAGCAGGCGTGCCCCAATTTCGCGGAGCACGGCAGTATTGACGGCCCGACCGTTGATCCGGGCGACACTGCGCCCCGACTCGGCGCTGACTTCGCGCACCAGAATGACCTGGGCGTCATCATCATCGAGCAGATCATACTCACGGAGCAACGGTACGACCTGGGGGCAATCATCAAGGCCGAAGACACCTTCGATGCGGGCGCGGGGACAGCCAGCGCGTACAAAGCTGACATCAACCTTTTCGCCCCGCAGCGTCCCGAGGGCGTCAATAATGATTGACTTCCCGGCCCCCGTTTCGCCGGTTAACACATTAAAACCTTCGCCGAGGCGCAGGTGGAGGCGGTCAATAATGGCAAAATCGCGGATCTGCAGCTCAAGCAGCATACATGCGTGGCAGGGTAATCCGAACATGCGGGCGTACAATCAGCCCCTTGCATTGTACCACAAGCCTTTCTGCTGTGGCAGACCGCTTTGTAACCATCCAGTGACGGCCTAGATACTTTGTGGTGTGAACCTTCGTCTTAACAAAGGTTGGTCACGCAATCGGTCTAAAGTCTGAGGCGCAGGCGCAGCGGGTAGGCTATACTGCGTTCATCGGTGTGAACAAGCGACAGAGCCGCACCGATACCCAAAACTCCTAAATCCCCACTGTCGCTCCCCTCATACCCCCAACGGCTGCCGCAAGGCAGCCGTTTCCACATGGTTCACGATCATTTGGCCGATAGTCTTAACGCCACCCTACCCTATCCTGCCTGGGCGGATGCAACGTCACCCTCCTTTCGTGATTACTCCGTTGACAGCAACAGCTGCTGCCGGTAGCGTGGGGTAGGCTCGGTCGCCACCAGTTCGTCGATCAATCAGGCCGCGCGCTGCCATCTGAAGCCGCTGGCCTGCTCGTAGGCGCGCAGCCGCGCGATGGCGCTACGCACCGACGCGAAGCGTTATCGCCGGCGCTATGGCGGCCGGGTCATTCTGGAGCGCGTCCGTTGATCTTTTTCGGAAGCGGTGTAGAATCAAGCTACGCGGAAACCGACCTACCTGATCCCTGATCACCCAGGATTGGAGGGCTGCATGACCATAACCACTGAGTATGAGCAGGCGCTTGAGCTGGTTCGCCGGCTTGATCGTTCAACCCGGGCGCGCTTCGTGGCGCAGGTGGTACAAGAACTGGCGGTCGAGCCAGCTGCCCCAACCCAACAGGTCACCGATCCACGGGCAACCCTCGCAGAAATACGGGCTCACTTCGCCCAGCAAGGGCCGGTCTCGCCCAGCCCAGCCGAGCAACTTGAGCTTGATCGCCAGCACCGGGCTGACCTCCTTGAAGGCAGGATTCGTGAGTGACACGACCCACCCCTTACAGGGAGTGGGCTTCTGGCGGCATCCCGTCGCCCGGAGGCGGGACGGAACGCTTGGAGCCAGCAACAGGGGCGCGTGTCGGCGCTCTAACGGCAGCACTCTGCCGATGCATGGTCTGTTTCACCTGGACGGAGGCGAAGTGGCCAGCTACTCGTTTGGAGCAGATGTTGGCAGCACCGTTGGCATCCCGGTGGAGGGTCGTACCACAGCCGGAGCAGCGAAACACGCGCCCCCGTGGTGCGGAAGGATGGCAATGACCGCAGCATGAACAGGTGCGGGTGGAGTAGGCTTCGCTGATCAGGGTGGAGCGCATCCCCGTGCGCGCACCTTTCTCCTTCAGGTAGCGACGGAACTGCCCGTGGGGCCACTGGCTGAGCTTCTGGTTGGTGTGCCGTCCCTTCGCCACCCCATCAGCGATGTCGCGCACGTCGCCGATGGCCAGCTCGCCCACGCCGTGGGCCTCCGCGAAGTCGTTCACCTTGCGCGAGGCCTGATGCAACATGTTGCGCTGCTGGCGGTAGAACTTGGCCGAGGCGCGGTGCTTCTGACGCTGGAGGCGCTTCCAGCGGCGGCTGCCCTTCCTGCAGCGGGCTTGCCGCTCCGCATACGCGGCGTGGCGCTTGTTGCGCAGCTGTTTCACATGCCGCAGCAACCGCCCGCTCACCACCAGGGCGTGTCCGTCCTGCGTGCAGACGGCGGCGATGTTGACTTCGCCGAGGTCGACTCCCGCCACCTGCCCCGCCGTAGGCATGGGCTGTTCCTGCTCCTGGGGTGGCGGCTCGGCGATGGTGAGCGCCAGTTCGTAGCGATCAGCTCGCCACAACAACTCCACTTGTCGAAGTTCGGCGCCGTGAAAGCGGGCGGGCAGCGGCAGGACGAGGTCGGACTGCTTGCGACCGTTCGGCAGGATGAGGCGGCCGCCCTCCACCCGTACCGCCTGCCCTTTCCACGTTACGGTCTGAAACGGCTTGGCCCGATGGGGGTAGCGCGTGACCGGCTCGCCGAGGGCCTCCTGCTCCCGCTTCCGGTTCGTGCGGGCCGTATCGACGTTGGACAGGAGCTTTTGCACGAGTGCCTGAATACTCTGGCTGTGAAGCCGATACCGCCCGCCGCTGGAGCGCGTGTTCAGCTCCCGCTCCGTCAGCCACGTCCCACCTCGGCTCGCCACATGCGCTGCCACCAGGTCGCTCCAGCAGCGCCCCGCCTCTCGGCGCAGCTCCTCACACAACGCCCGAACCCTTGTCGGCAGATGCCGGAGTGGGATGAGTTGCACGGTGACTGTGGCTGTCGAACCTTTCTCCATACGTGGTAGTATACCAGAAAGAATGTTCGCTTTCAAGCCGTCTACCGCTTCCCAACACGCTCTATCACCCTCACGCCTCGTCGCCTGAAGCTCAAGCCGCTCAAGCGGAGCGCTTCATCCCACCACGGTTCCTGAGCTTGCCGAAGGAAAACGACCTGGGCTTTCGCGCCTGAAGGCGAGCATCTGTAAATGTACACCCTCGATGCGAACATCTTTGCCCGTGATACCGATCCGAATGATCTGCTCTATCCCGTTTGTCGCGCCCTCCTTGAGGCGTGTGACCAACGTCAGATTCCGATCATCGTGCCAAATTTGGTCCTGGCTGAAGTGGCCGCAACCGTAAGCCGGACACGACGCGATCCCATCCGTGCCCGACTTACGGCTGCATCGATCGCCGCATTCGAGCATATCCAACTCGTACTACTTGACGACACGCTAGCGCAGGACGCGGCTGAACTTGCTGCGGATCGTGCCCTACGCGGTGCCGATGCACTCTACGTGGCAGTTGCCCGCCGGTACGGCTGCGCCCTGGTCACGCTTGACCGTGAACAGCGTGAACGCGCCGCGCCCGTTGTTCGAACGCTCACCCCCGCTGAAGCGCTGGCCGAGCTTGACACCGACGGTGCATAACCTGCGTGCTGCGCGCCAGTAAACCCTGGTCGCGCTCGTTAGCGCGGAACGAAAGAGAACCCAAACCGTTGACCTTCGGTTTGGGTTCCCATTGCTTCCCAATGCTGATGATCGCGGGCTAGCCGTGCTGCGCCCAGAGGGCGAGCAGCCCCTCGGCGAAGGACTCGCTGCGGATCGCCGTTACCTCTGCCCAGGTCAGGATGAAGCGTTGGAGCGCAGCCTCATTTCGAACGTAGAACGCAAAACGTAGAACGTAGAGCGGCTTTCATAGATGAAGCATTGCC
>JBLWKA010000020.1:0-54826 GCA_048381555.1 Oscillochloridaceae bacterium umkhey_bin13 | reverse complement strand
CGGGCCCCCACCCAATTAGAAACCTGGGGGGCCCCACTGTATATGGGGGGTTTTGTTCACGGGGGCGCTTGAATTTTTTTTGGGGTGGGTGGGGCCACATCCTCGCCAAACCACACCAAAAAACCACATTCATTCAAGGAGAAACACCCATGTCGCAGGAAGTTGTACAGCAAGTGATTGGACGAGCGATTACCGACGCCGAATTTCGCCAGCGCCTGATTGATGATGCCCGCGCCGCCTGTGTGGGCTACGATCTGACCGAAGAAGAGTTGACCGCACTTGATGCGCTTGATCAAGAGAGCCTGCAAGCCTTCGCCGGTACCCTCGATGCGCGGCTCTCGAAGAGTGCAGGGCGTGGTTTTATCTAGGATTAGTGGTACCATGAACGGAGACCCTCCGCCGTCAGGAAGTCCCGTTCATGCGTCTTGAAACCCTGCCCGCCGCCGCCGCTGTCGGTCATATTCTTTGTCATAATCTGGCCGATGCCCGTGGGCGCAAACTGTTTGCCAAAGGGCGGGTCGTTCGCACCGAGGATCTGCCCCGCCTAACGGAACTTGACATAACTTATCTGCGAGTCGTGGTGCTCGAACCAGGCGATGTCCATGAGGATAGTGCTGCGATGCGTCTGGCGCGGGCAGTGGCTGGCCCTGGGGTCGTGGCGAGTGTAGCCCACGCCGGACGGGTCAATCTGCGCGCCAGTTGGATTGGGCCGCTCCAACTTGATCCGTCCACCCTGCTGGCGATCAACACCTTTGACGGGATGACAGTGGCGACTCGGCCCAGTCAGCAACTCGTGCGGGCTGGCGAGCCCGTCGCCACGATCAAAATCATTCCGTTTGCCGTGCCCGAGGCCGATCTGCGCCAGGTCGAGGCGCTGGGGGATGGGCAGGTGTTACAGGTTGCGCCCCTACACTTGTTGCGGATTGGGGTGCTGCTTGTCGTCAGTCCTGCGGCACGGGTGCGTGTCGAGCAAGGGGTCTATCCGGCGATCATTGGTCGCGTTACCGACCTTGGTGGCCAGGTGGTGGCCCAACTGACCGTGCCGCCAGACGAAACAGCAGTCGCAGCCGCACTCGCCGATCTTGCCAGTACGGCGCTTGATCTGATCATCACGGCAGGCGAAACCTCGGTGGTTGATCTTGAAGATGTGATTCCTCGGGGCATTCGGATGCTGGGCGGGCGAATTGTCCAGTATGGTGCCCCCGTCGAGCCAGGCAATCTTTTGCTGCTGGCCTATCTTGAACGTCCAGCGCTCGCCCCATTAGCCGTGCTGGGCGCACCGGGCTGTGTGCGTTCGCGGGATCTGAATGTGGTTGATCTGTTGCTGCCACGTTTAATGGCTGGACAGAGCTTGACCCGCCACGAGATCGTGGCCCTCGGCCATGGGGGCCTCTTGTAAGTGGCTTTCTAGATCATTGCGGATCCGCCTGTGCGGCTTGCCCCGACTGTCTGAACGCGGTACTATACGACCCATCTTTGACCAACGAGGCTCTCTATGTCATTTGAAGACTTGCAAAAAGATCGCAACGAAGCGGCACTTGCTGATTTTAGTCGGGCGATTGCGCTTGATCCCGAATATGTCTGGGCACTCTACCAGCGCGGGCGGCTCCTGCGTGAGCTTGAGCGCTACGATGAAGCCCTGGCGGATCTGAACCGGGCGGCCCAGCTTGATCCTGAAGACGCGGCCGTGCAGGCCGAATTGGGCGAGACGCTACGGATTCAGCGGCGTTTTGATGAAGCCCTCGTCGCCTTTGGTCGGGCCATCGAACTTGATCCCGCGTATGCTTGGGCGCTCGGCAGTCGGGGGCAGGCCCTGCGTGCGATGCGTCGCTACGATGAGGCGATCAGTGATTTTACCCGCGCCCTGAGTGTCAAGCCGGATCTGGCTTGGGTGCTGGCCGAACGGGCCGAAACCTATCGCTCGCAGGGCCGCTACGATGAGGCCGTGATTGATTTTAGTCGGGCGATCGAGCTTGATTCCGCCTATGTCTGGGCCCTCGGCCATCGGGCGATCACCTACCGTGAGCAGAGCCGCTACCAGGAAGCGATTACCGATCTTGATCAGGCGATTGCGCTTTCGCCGCCCCAGGCCTGGTTGTTTGCCGAACGTGGCGAGGCCCGCCGCTTGCTCGATCTACTTGATGATGCGCTTGATGATCTGAACCACGCCCTTGACCTTGAACCTGACTATGCCTGGGCGCTCGGCAGTCGTGGGGCCACTCATCGCTCGTTGAATATGGAGCGCGAGGCTCTGGCCGATTTTGCGCGGGCCATCGAACTCGATCCGGCGTATATTTGGGTCTACATGCAACGGGGCCTGTTGCATCGCAATGCCGGTCGCCAGGACGAAGCTCTGGCCGATTTTTCACGGGCGATTGAGGCCGATCCGCAGCATAGTGGAGCCTTCGCCGAACGCGGCGAGATCTACCGCCTGCGCCGTGAGTATGACCAGGCGCTCAGTGATTTTACGCGGGCGATCACCATCCGTCCCGATCACGCCTGGGCCCTGGGAAGCCGCGGCCAGACTTTGCGTGCCCTTGGACGCTATGATGAGGCGATCAGCGATCTGAGTGCAGCCCTCGAATTTCGCCCCGATACACCCTGGATGATCGCCGAACGCGGTGAGTGTTTGCGTTTAAGCAAGCGCTTCGATGAAGCGATTAACGATTTTAATCGGGCGCTCGAGCTGAATCCCAAAGATTCGTGGACGCTCAGTCGGCGTGGTGCGGCCTACCAAGCGTTGCAGGTCTTCGAAGAAGCCTATATTGACCTGACCCGGGCCGTCGAGCTTGATCCCGAAAATGCCTGGGCCTGGGCCCAACGTGGCTCACTCTTCCGCCAAATGTGAGGAGGTGGGTGTGGCTGCTATGTACGAAGTTATCACCTCGCAACCGCCCGATCTGCTCGCCGCCCTGCGCGAAACCTGGCCGCGCATTGCCGAACTGCTCGCTGAACTTGAGCAAGAGCAGTTGCCCGAGGCCCGCATTAGCGGGCTGCGCCATATCGGGGCACTCTGGTATGCCCAGGGTGGCGCAGCCGAAGTGTTGACCGAACTGGGTCTGCACCTGGCCGAACGCCTGCGCATGTCCCAGGGCCTGGTCGTAAGTGAACTGCTGTTGGCCTACGGGGCAGCCCAAGAAGAGCAGCGTACCCGCGAGTGGGAGGCCCGCCTGCTCGCTCGGGCCTCCGAACTTGATGGCTTGCATCGGATCATCTCGGCGGCGAACTCGACCCTCGATCTGGACACCTCGCTCCAGACGGTGGTCGAAACCGTGGCCCAGGTCGTGGGCGTCGAAGCCTGTTCGGTCTACCTCTACGACAAGCACCGCGACGAACTGGTATTACGGGCGACCCGGGGCCTGAATCGGGCCGCGATTGGCCAGGTCGTCTCGCAACTTGGCTATGGGGTTACGGGCTGGGCGGCGCAACTTGGGCATCCAGTGGCGGTCCACGATGTCTGGCAAGAACCACGCTTTAACGTCGAACCGCAACTCGGCGAAGAGCCGTTTCGTTCGATGCTCGCCGTGCCGATTGTGCTCTTCAGTGCTGAACGATTCCAGTTTAGCGCCGATAAACTCCAGGGCGTGATCACGGTTCAGACGATCGGCCCGCGTGATTTCCTGCAAGAAGAGATCTCGTTTGTCGAGGTGGCCGCCGGCGAGTTGGCGTTCTTTATTGCCAATGCCCAGTTGTATCAACAGACCGACGAGCGACTGCATCAAAAGATCCGCGAGTTGACCACGCTGCAGCAGGTCTCGAAAAGCATTGCCGAACAGATCGGCTTGCGTGATGTGCTGACCCTGATCGCCCAGAAGGCGGTCGAGTTGGCCCAGGCTGATCGGGCCGCGATCTTCCAGATGGGCGACGACGATCATCTGATCCTGGTGGCGAGCCACGGGGGCGAAGGCGATGGCGTGCGCGAGTTTATCATTCAGACCGTGCGCGATAGTCGCCCGCTCGCCGTGATGAATGCCTACCAGGATGCGCGTTTCCCAGAACTGGTCCGAGTTGCCACCGTCGAGCAGTTCCATTCGCTTTTCTGTATGCCGCTGCGTGCCCGCGAACGTACGATCGGCGGGATCTGCCTGTACAAACGTGAACCACACCTGTTTGATTACGAACAGGTGCGCCTACTCAGTACCTTTGCCGATGAGGCCGCCATCGCGATCGAGAATGCCCGGCTCTATGACGAGAGCCAGCGCGCCTTGGCGATCAAGTCGGCCCTGCTCCAAGAGATGCACCACCGCGTGCGCAACAATCTGCAAACGATTTCGGCGCTGCTGGCGATGCAGTTGCGCCGAGTTGAGCCAAGCAGCCAGGGGGCCAAGGCGCTGCGTGAGAGTGCCGCTCGCATCCAATCGATCGCCGCAATCCACAATCTGCTCTCACGCGAAGACGTGGGTGTGACCACCGTGAATGCCGTTGCCCGCCAGGTCGTCGAGAGCGCCCAGTCTACCCTGGTGACGAGCGAGGCTCCAGTGCGCTTTGCGATTATGGGCGACCAGGTACGGGTCGGTTCGCGTGATGCGACCGTGTTGGCGCTGGTGGTCAACGAACTGATCAGCAATGCGCTCTCGCATGGCTTAGCCGCCGAGGGTGGCATGATCGAGATCGAGGCGACTCTGACCGAGCGACTGGTGTTGGTCGAGATCCGCGACGATGGGCCGCGCCACCCTCCGGCCCCGCGCCCGGCCTACAGCAGTGGCCTCGGGCTTCAGATTATCGAAACTCTGGTTCACGAAGATCTGGGCGGGGCCTTCCAGTTGGTGCGGGATGAACCGAACGGTTGGATGCGGGCCCAGGTCAGTTTTCCACAACGGATCGTGAACGAATTGGGCGAGTAGGGTTTTATGGCAATGCCAGCCGCATCAACCCGGCCTCCGCGTCGGCTGGACTGACCTGGGGCACACTACGCCCGGCAAGCATTGTTTCGATCTGGCGCAATAGATGGCGTTCGGTGGCGGGATGGCTGCGGATCAACCCCAAGAGGGCCAGCGACTCGTCGGGGTTCGTGCTGGTTGCTAACCAGTTGGCCCAACCAAAGGCGGCGTCGAGCATAATCGGCGGCGAGCCACTGGCCTGAGCTAACTGGAGCGCCTGGCGTATAGGAGGGCAGCCTCTAGTAACGCTTCGAAGCCATCAAGCACGATCAGCAGTTCACGTTCGCGTAGCGCTTCGCGCACCGCCTGTTCGGGCGGGATGCCACCCGTAAGCGGCAAATCGAGGGCCGCCGCCACCGCCGCAGGCAGGCCCAGCGGTTCGTTACAGGCTTCGAGTGGAACGTACCAAACCCCATGCAAGAAGGCGTGGCGCAGGGTGGCGGCAGCTTGCAGGGCCAGCCGGGTTTTGCCCATGCCCCCTAGGCCACACAGACTGAGCAAACGGCAATCGGGGTCAAGTAACTGGCGTTGGAGTTGGGCAAGATCGGCCTCGCGCCCGAGCAGCGGGGTCAGACTTGGCGGCACATTATCCCGCCGTACGAGGCCCCGGGCGAATTGGATCCGCTCGGCCAGGGCCTGGGTTTCGGGCATCGGGGCCAGATCAAGCTCACGTCGCAACGTTGTACTACAAACCTCGTACTGGGCCAGAGCCTCGGTGTACTGACCAAGCCGGGCCAGGGCCAGCATCAGGGCGCGGTGGGCCGGTTCGGCCCAGGGTTCAACCCAGAGCCAACGGCGCAGCACGGGGATGGCCCGTTCGGGCTGGCCCAAGGCCAAATAGGCTTCGCTAAGTCGGCTGATCAGGCTAAGCAACTGTTGGCGCGTGTGCTCACGCACCGGGGTAAGCCACTCCTCGAAGCCAGCCGCGCCGCTTAGGGCGAGATCCTGGAGCAACTCGCCGCGCCAGAGTCCGATGGCGGCTTCGATTTTGGATTTTAGGCATTGTTCATCTGTACTTGACAATGTGTGCCACACTGCCCAACCGCCGGGCTGAAGCCCTTGCTGATACACCAAGCCCTGCGGGCTGATGAGAACCCGTTGTGCTGGCAGCCCGCAGGGCTTCGGGTAGCAGGCAGGGCTGCTTGCCATGATCGCCTTGCCGACCACACCATCGGCGGCCCAGGAACAGCCGGGACGCTGTGCCAACGGTGGCGATTATGGCACCACGCTCACGACTGATACCACCTGGAGTCAGGATGTCTATCTTGGGCGCAACCTCACCATCCGCAACGCCACATTGACGATCGAGCCAGGCGTGACGGTCTACTTTTGTGGGCTGTTCAATCTGAAGATTGGCGACCTGTTTGCACCCGGACGCTTGCTGGCGGTTGGCACACCCGAGCAGCCGATCACCTTTCGCCCGATTACTGGCGTCGAACATTGGGGCTGGCTCTACTTCGAGGACGCCCTGCCCGAGGCTTCGTTGCTCCAACATGCGTTGATTCTGCGGGGCGGCGGCACCTCGCCGAGTAACCCCGACAGTGCGGTGATCTACATCAGCAACCGCCACAGCCAAGCCGCTGTCGCCTCACCCGTGATCGAGCATGTGCTAGTCGAACAGAGCGCCGCCAACGGGATTTTCATCTACCCGAATGTCGAGAACGATCCGACCCCGGCGGCGCTGGCCCGGGTGACGATTACAGGTAGTGCGCGCGCCCCGATCCGCATGGCGGCGGCAGCGGCAAGCGGCCTGGGCGAAGGGATCGTCACCAGCGACAATGTGATCGAGCGCTTGCAGATCCTGGGCGACAACCTGCTCGGCATGATGTACTACGACCAGTTCTGGCGCGCCCATGCCACACCCTACGAAATTCTGGGCAGCCTGACGATGCGCAACCGCGATCCCGAACAACCCTTCAGTACCTGGCGCATCGCCCCGGGCGCAACCCTGCTGATCCACGAGAATCGCAACCTGACGATTGGGGGTCTGAGCAGTCCAGCCCGGTTGATCGCCGAAGGAACCGCCGAGAATCCGATCATCTTGACCCGCGCCAATCCCACAGTTGAGCAGTGGGGTAATCTGCGGATTGAGCTCTTTAATACGGCTGATCAGCAGCTACGTTGGGTCGAATTGTTGCACGGTGGTGGCCCTGCCACGCCCGAGGCCGAAGCTGGCGTCTTGAGCCACGCCGGGACGGGGATGCTCACGGTCGAGCATCTGACGATCAAGTTTAGCAAGAATGCCGCCTTCTATGCCGGGGGCAATGCACGCCTGAACCGCTTCCAGATCAGCAATAGCTGGTTTGAACTGAACCGGCTTGGCCTGAACCTCTGGGATACGCGAGGGCAGGTGCGGGCTTCCCGTTTCGTGAACCAGAGCGAAGAAGCCATCCGCAACAATCGTGCGGCCCAGATCTGTTTGGATGCGGTCGGGAACTGGTGGGGCGCACCCGAGGACCCCCAGGATGGTTCGGCCTCTACGAATGACGCCTGTGCCCCAGCGGGCCGTACCAATCCTGGCACGGGCAGCCCGGTCAGTGATGGGGTGCGCTATTGGCCCTGGCTGAGCGATCAGGGTGGCGTGCCGCAGGATCGCAGTTCGATCACGCCTGACGGCGACTTCTTGCCGTTGCGCAATACCAACCCCGAACCAGTCGAGGTCGAAGTTGCCTTCCGGGTCAGTGATTTTGGGATTGGCCAGCAATGGACGCCGGTGGTCACCCGTAGCCAGACCATCGCCCCCGGCGAGATCTGGAACGCCCAGGGGGGCTACATTCCGCCGGATACGGCCCACCGCTGCGTCGCCTACGAAGTAAATTTCATGACCATGAGCGGCCAGATCATGCCGCTGCGGAGTGGGCGGTTTGGTGGTCAGCGCAACCCCGAAAGCATCTCGCCGCCCCCCGCCCCACCGAAGCGCTGTAACCCCGACGCGACCAAACTGATCCCGCGTGGCACGGGCCTGAAAGGCGTGCGCAAGCACTTCAAGAATTTGCGCCAACAGAACCAACAGGTCATCTGTGTGCTGAACCGCGATCTGAGCCTGAACGCCAACACCCTGGCTGAGAGCGGGCGCAATTATCAGGAACTGGTCACGCTACGCAGCTTTGTGCCCCAACCCCTGCTAGTCGACGACGAGGTGACCCCCGCCCAGGCTGCTGCCAGCACCAAAGCCGCCGAAGCTATCGCGCTGCTCAACGGGCTTGATCTGGCAATCATCGAGACCTACGCCCGCATGGTGCAGGCCAGTCGGGCCCAGGATTGGCAGGCCGCCTTGCGCCAGACCGAAGCCTACCGGGGCTTCCAGTTGCAGCGGGCCGAACAGCTTGATCGGCTTGCGACTGCGCTTGACGAGTTAGTCGCGGCGAATCTGGCTGCGGGCCTCGATCCGCTCTTCAGCCCCGCCGAGTATGCCGCCTACCAGGATGAGTTGCGCACCAGCGGCTATGATGCCGAGACCATCGCCTTCCGCCGTGCCAGTGGTTTCAGCAACGCCGAAATCGCCGAGATGCTCGCCATCGAGATCGCCACCCTCGAAGCGGGTCTGCCCACGGCAAGCACGAGCCTGAACGAGAACGTGCGTGAACTGGCTGCCGAAAGTCGGGCCACGGCCCAGGCGCTGCGGCGCTTCTTGCAGCCGATCCAGAGCGCGACCGGCGACACGCATCACCTGACCACGGCTACGGCCAATCCGATCAGCTTTGTGGTTGGCAACCCCACCGAGAATGCCGCAACGGTTGAATTGGTCGTCCGTCCGGTTGATCTGCCACTGCACTGGCAGGTGCGTCTCGATCAAGCTACTTTCCAACTCGACGCAGGCGAACAGATCAGGACCTTCTTGACCCTTGATCCTGGTGGGCAAGCCGTGCTTCAGGACACCGAGGTACAGGTTGCGGTCGAAGGCTACATCAACGGTGAATTGATCGGCGGGATTCTGGTGCGCCAGCATGTACCCAGCTCGGCGGCGGGTACTACCACCGTCTTCGTTCCGTTGATCAGGCGTTAGGGGTGGAATGGAGGGACGCAGCGTGCTGCGTCCGCACGTGGACGCATGTCCCGCCCCGGGGAATGCGTGGTCGCCCCGGGGAACGCGTGGTCGCCCCGGGGAATGCGTGGTCGCCCCGGGGAACGCATCGCGCATCGCGCCACGGTACCGATGGTGGCGACAGGTAAGGCCGAAGCATTCGCCCTCCGATCCGCGAGTCCTGACCGATGATCGGGTGGCGAATGCTTCGGCCCTACATTGGGATGCCCCACATCCATCACCTGCCCCGGGGAACGCGTGGTCGCCCCGGGGAACGCGTGGTCGCCCCGGGGAACGCATCGCGCATCGCGCCACGGTACCGATGGTGGCGACAGGTAAGGCCGAAGCATTCGCCCTCCGATCCGCGAGTCCTGACCGATGATCGGGTGGTGAATGCTTCGGCCCTACATTGGGATGCCCCACATCCATCACCTGCCCCGGGGATCGCGTGGTCGCCCCGGGGATCGCGTGGTCGCCCCGGGGAACGCATCGCGCATCGCGCCACGGTACCGATGGTGGCGACAGGTAAGGCCGAAGCATTCGCCCTCCGATCCGCGAGTCCTGACCGATGATCGGGTGGCGAATGCTTCGGCCCTACATTGGGATGCCCCACATCCATCACCTGCCCCGGGGAACGCGTGGTCGCCCCGGGGAACGCGTGGTCGCCCCGGGGAACGCATCGCGCATCGCGCCACGGTACCGATGGTGGCGACAGGTAAGGCCGAAGCATTCGCCCTCCGATCCGCGAGTCCTGACCGATGATCGGGTGGTGAATGCTTCGGCCCTACATTGGGATGCCCCACATCCATCACCTGCCCCGGGGATCGCGTGGTCGCCCCGGGGATCGCGTGGTCGCCCCGGGGAACGCGTGGTCGCCCCGGGGTACCCCCTAAAATGGAAACAGTACCGGCACCAGCAGCAAACACACGAACAGGACTAGCACCTGAAGGGGCACGCCTACCCGGGCATAGTCGGAAAACCGGTAGCCGCCAGGGGCCAGCACCAGCGTATTGACTGGCGAGGCGATTGGGGTGGCAAAGGCGGTCGAGGCGGCAATCGCTACTGTGACCAGCAAGGGTTCCGGGTTGATACCAAGGCTGGCAGCGGCTTGCAAGGCGATTGGCATTAACAGCACCGCCGTGGCGGTATTCGAGATAAACTGGCTAAAGAGTGTGGTCAGCACGAAGATGCCGGCCAGCAACGCCAGTGCACCAAACGGCCCAATTGCCGTAACCAGGCCCGTGGCGATCAGGGCACTGCCGCCCGTTTTGGTCAGCGCAGTGGCCATGGGCAGCATCGCCGCAATGAGCACCAGGCTCTCCCAACTCATGCGTCGGTACACATCATTGACCTTGACACAACCCGTGAGCACCAACGCGACGGCGGCCAGCAACGCCGCGATCATGGTTGGCAACCAGTTAAAGGCCATGATCACCAGCATGATCAGCGTAATCACCAGCGCGACCGGGGCACGCGGCGAGAGCCGTTCCTCGGCGTGACCGGCGATCTCTTGGGGAACCGTTGCAACCACAAAATCGCCATAAAACCGCTGTTCGCGCACCAGGGGGGCCAGGGTTGCTGATGGGCCAGCGACCAGCATCGTATCACCGAAACGCAGGGGCTGGCGGGCGTAGTCACCTTCGAGCGGCTCACCCAAGCGTTGCACCCCCAGGACATTCACGCCGAAGCGCGAACGCACCATCGAATCAACAATCGTTTGGTCAATAAAACGCGAACGGGGTGTCAGGGCCACTTCGAGCATCAGCAAGCCCGGCCCGAGCGGTCCGTCGCCAACGGGTTCGGCGAGCAGTTCAAAGCCCTGGCTGGCCGCCAGGCGTTGCGCCTGTTCAGGATGAGCCTCGACCACAAGCAAGTCGCCTGCCGCAAAGCGCGCATCGGCTCCAACCACACGGGCCTGGCCGGGTTGGGGCCGTCCGGCGGGCCAGGGGTGCGAGGCCAAAATCGTAATGCCATAGCGTTGACGGAGGCCCGCCTCGCCAAAGGTCACCCCGATCAAAGGCGAGTCGGGCTTGACGCGCAATTGGAGCAAGATCTCGCTGACTCCATAGGCGGTTGCCAACTCGTTGGGGGTCAAGGGTGATGGCCCGCTCGAACGTGGACGACTGGCATCAATGCGTTCTGGCAACAGTTTGCGTCCGCCAAGCAACAAAAAGCCAAGCGCAATGATCAGCACGAGCACACCAATCGGCGTGACCCCAAAGAAGGGCAAGGGATCGCGCCCGGCCGCGACCAGGGCATCGCTGGCAATAATATTCGGCGGCGTGCCGATCAGGGTCAACATGCCACCAATCAGGGCGGCGTAGGCCATGGGGATCAACAGCTTTGACGGGCTGATCCCGGCCCGACGGGCGACCGAAACCACGACCGGCAGCATAATCGCGACCGTGCCCGTCGAACTGATGAAGGCCGAAAGTGGGGCCACCACCAGCATCATGGTCATCAGGATGCGCCGTTCACTTGTTCCGGCGACCCGCCCGAGCCAGCGACCCATCGAGGCGGCGACCCCGGTCTGGAACAGACCCTCGCCGACCACAAATAGGGCCGCAATCAAAATGACGGTCGTATCCCCAAACCCAGCGGCGGCCTCGGCCGGGGTCAAAATTCCAGCCAGGCTCAGCGCGAGCAAGGCCATCACAGCGACCAGATCCAGGCGCAAGCGGTCGCTGATAAACAGCGCCACCGTGATCGCCAGGGTGACAAAGACAAACCCAATCTCGAAGGTCATCGCAACAACTCCGCGATCTGGCGGGCGATTGGCTCCAGGGCCGGGTCAGCTTCGTCCAGGCCAAGTTCGGCCGCAGCCCGAGCTACGGCAAGTACCAGCGGGTCAGGCGGTGGCGGCGGTGCCACAACGGGCGTGTGGGTAGGCGTGGCTGGTAGCGGCACAGTCGCAGGGGGCGGTAGGGGTTCCTCGACCGCCCAGAGCGGCTGTTCGCGGTGGCGGATGAGGGCCGGCCAGCGATAGTGTTGAGCCAGGGTGCGGGCATAGGCCAGCGCCGCCTGTTCGAGCGTATGGTTGCGTGCGACAAAGGCGCGAGCATTAGCTCCAAGGCTGGCCGCTACGTCGGGACGGCCCAACAAGAGACGGCAGTAGGCCAGGATCTGCTCACCCTCGGCGGGGCCAGGATCAACCTGTGCTGCGACCTCGGCGGGCAGTTCGGCAAACGCGCCCACCGCACTGACCAGGGTTGGTTTGGCGGCCCCAAGCAGCCGCAGCAGACTGGCACTGGTTTCGCCCCCGGTGGGGGAACGCAGGTTCAAGCAGAGGTCAGTCGCTGCGACATAATCTTCGAACTGACTGCGCGGGACATAGCCGGTCACGGTCACCGCCTGCTCTAGACCCATGCGTTGGATCAGGGCGGCAAGGTCATAGTTGGGCGAGACACTGCCGACCAGCACACAATAGGCCGGATAGCCCTCGGCGCGGAGGACCGCCAAGGCCCGCAGGCTCGGTTCAACCCGTTTCCAGGCATTGATATGCCCAAAACTCGCCAGCAAGACCGCCTCGGCAGGCAGTCCCAGCCGTGCCCGGGCGGCCTTGCGCTCACGCAAGACGGGTAACGGCACGCCCATTGGTACAACCGCCACCGGCAGCTTAGGGCGCAGCTTGGCAACTTGATCACACAGATAGGCACTATGGCCGATCACCAGGCGTGCCGCATCAAGCACCGGCTCGCAGCAGGGATAGGCAAACGCCGCATCCGTAAAACGCGAGCGGATCATCAACTGGGCGATATGCGCCCCGGCTTCGCCATAACGTTCGCCCATGTCGCGCACATAGATCTGCACATCACGCTGCACATTGGCCGCATACCAGAGCATAAAATGGTGCAGTACCAGATCATGCAGCACGACCACCCCTGGCACCCGTTGGGCCGCTTTCCAGATCGTGGCATGGGCAGGACTATTGCCCATATGGTAGACAATCGCATCAAATGGGCGGCGGCGCTGGGCGCGTTCGAGCCGATTGAGCGGCAGAATCTCGCAATGGGCGGCCAGGTTTGGGTTACTCGGGCGCAAACCCGGCTCGACAAACAGGGTCAGGTCGGCATACTGACCGAGGAACGGCAGTAGTTCTTCGCTATAATCGGAAATCCCCGAAGGGGCCGGGTTGACCGGCGAGCAGTAAGCTATCCGTGGTGGGTGCATAACGCGGACATTGTAGCATGGGGTTGGAATTGTTAGGCAGGGGCACAGCAAGCTGTGCCCCTGCCTAACGTACTTTCAGATTTAGTCAAATAATCCAAATCCCCCCTCCCCCAATGCCATGCAACGCAGGCAACTTGTACAAAACAACTAAAATGCCTTGACAGCGTCCTTGGCATAATGGTATAGTACGCAACAATATTCACGGGTTCTAAACATTTGCGCCTGTGAGCGCCTGAATCAGTCAGTTGTGTCTCAATGGATGGAGCACGCTGGCCGTTCTGGTGCGGCCTGCTTTTTCCTTTTTGGTTGCGATCAGATTGTCTGGCTGCCTGTGGGCTAGACCGGGCGCGAACGAACGCGCCCACCGGCCTCCGCCAGCGCATTGTTGCGCAGCGGGGGCTGTGCGATCATCGGTCGCTTTGCAGCGGCCCCTATGCTGCGACAATGACGCTCGCCCTTGCTCTGGTGCTGGCCAGAGTTTGGCGGGCGTTTGCGTATCTCCTCATCCGCATTGTTGAAGAAGGTGGTAGCGATGCATTTCCCTGTGCGCACGGACGCGAGCCTGTATGACCCGCGCTTCGAGCATGACGCGTGCGGCATTGGTTTTGTGGCTCAGATTCATGGGACGGCCAGCCATTCCATTCTGAGCATGGCCCTTGAGGCGCTTGGCAACCTCGAACATCGTGGTGCCGTCGCTGATGATGCCAAAACCGGCGATGGGGCCGGGGTTCTGACCCAGTTACCCCACGCTCTGCTGCTGCGTGAGTTGCGCGCCCAGGGGCGGGATGCCGATCCCGCGAATCTGGCCCTTGGCATGTTTTTCTTGCCCCAAGATCCCGCCGAGGCCGAGGTTGCCGCGTCGATTGTGAGTGATGCGATCGCCCATAGTGGTCTGGCGCTGCTGGCCTGGCGCACCGTGCCGCTCAACCCCGAGGCCCTGGGCCAGCGCGCCCGTGAGGCCATGCCGACGATTCGTCAGGCGATCATTGTGCGCCCAGCTGGGCTGCCTGATCTGGCCTTCGAGCGTGCCCTGTTTATCGCTCGCAAATCCATGGAACGGGCCTTCCAGACTCGTGGCCTGGCTGCCTATGTGCCCTCGCTCTCGTCGCGCACCGTGATCTACAAGGGCTTGTTGCTCGGGACGAATCTGGCCGAGTTCTATCTCGATCTGCATGACCCGGACTATGTGACGGCGCTGGCGGTCTATCATCAACGCTACTCGACCAATACGTTCCCGACCTGGGAGCGAGCCCAGCCCTTCCGGATGCTTTCGCACAATGGCGAGATCAATACGATTCAGGGCAATGCCAACTGGATGCGTGCCCGCGAAGCGGTGCTGGCCCTGCCGCCCGATTTCCTCGGCGTGCCCGATGCGCCAACCGCGCTCAAGCCCGTGCTTGATGAGAGCGGCTCGGACTCGGCCATGCTCGACAATGCGCTCGAACTGCTGGTGCTGGCGGGCCGTGATGTGCGCCACGCCCTGGCGATGCTCGTGCCCGAAGCCTGGGAAAAGATCAGCGATCTGAGTCCGGCCCTGCGTGCGTTTTACCAGTATCACGCCTGTCTGGTCGAGCCATGGGATGGCCCGGCCGCGCTGGCCTTCTGTGATGGGCGCGTGGTCGGCACGGCGCTGGATCGCAATGGGCTGCGCCCGGCCCGTTACCTGGTCACCGATGATGGCCTGGTGATCTCGGGTTCCGAAGTGGGTGCGGTTACGGTTGATGAGGCCCGGATTGTTCATAAGGGCAAGCTTGGCCCCGGTCAAATGATTGCCGTTGATACGCAGAACGGGCGCTTCTTTACCGATGAGGATGTCAAGGAGTATCTGGCTGGGTTGCAACCCTACGAAGCTTGGGTCGGTCAGCATTTGCAGCGCCTGGGCTCTGATCAGGCTGCGCAGCCAACCGTAACCCCGCCAGCGAGCGACCTGCTGCCCTTGCAGATGGCCTTTGGTTATACCAGCGAAGACCTGAATGTGGTGCTCAAGCCGATGGGCAGCACCGGTCAGGAGCCGGTCGGTTCGATGGGCGATGATACTCCCGCCGCCGTACTTTCGCGGCTCGAACTCGGTCGCCCGCTGTTCCACTTCTTTAAGCAGCGTTTCGCCGAGGTGACCAATCCGCCGATCGACTCGCTGCGCGAAGATCTGGTGATGTCGCTGAGCGTGGCGATTGGCCGTCGCCGCAATATTCTGGATGCGACCCCCGAACACGCCCACTTGCTTGAACTCGCTTCGCCAATCATGACCGATGCGGCCATCGCGGCGCTGCGGGCCACCAACGACCCGCTCATGCCGGTTGCGACGATCTATGGGCTGATTGGCCCCGGTCAGACCTTGCTCGAAGCCCTTGATCAGTTGCGGGCCGAAGCCGAAACGGCGGTACGCAATGGGGCTGCCGTCCTGATCATCAGCGACCGGGGGGTGGATGCCACCCACGCCCCGATCCCGGCCTTGCTGGCGATTGGGGCGGTGCATCACCATTTGATCCGCACTGGCCTGCGCACCTTTAGTTCGTTGCTGGCCGAAACCGGTGAACTCCGTGAAGTGCATCATCTGGCCTGTATGACTGGCTACGGAGCCGAGGCGATCAACCCGTATTTGGCGCTGGCGAGTGTGCGGGCGATGGCGGTCGAGCGAGATGCGGTGAAGCAGAAGGCCAATCCCGGGACGGCCACGCCCAAATCGGCTGATCCCCGTGCCCTGACCCTCGCCGATGGGGCCGAAACCCATTTCATTCACGCCCTCGAAAAAGGCTTGCTCAAGGTCATGTCCAAGATGGGCATTTCGACCCTCGATAGCTATTGTGGAGCGCAGATCTTCGAGGCCGTCGGGATCGAGCAGGAACTGAGCGATAGCTGCTTTACGGGCACTCCGACCCGCATCGGTGGGATCGGGCTGGCGAAACTGGAGCAGGATCTGCGCTCGCGCCACAGTCGGGCCTTCCCCGACTCGCCGCTGGCGGCCCCGCCTACGACCCTGCCGCACCCCGGCTTCTACAAGTTCAAAAAGGACGGCGAATACCACGCCTTTAGTCCGGCGGTGGTTCACGCCTTGCACAAGGCCGTCCAGAATCCCCATGCCCTCAATGGCGACAGTCACGGGCCTGGGCTCAGTGCCGAAGGTTACGCGACCTATCGTGCCTACGCCGATCTGGTCAACGGGCGCTTGCCCACCGAGCCACGCGATCTGCTGGAGTTGATCCCGGCTGGCCCGCCCGTGTTGCTTGCTGAGGTTGAGCCAATTGAGGCGATTGTCAAGCGCTTTAGTACCGCTGCCATGAGCCATGGTTCGACCAGTTCCGAGGCCCACGAAACCCTTTCGATTGCCATGAATCGGCTAGGTGGCATGGCCAACAGTGGCGAGGGTGGCGAAGATCACGTGCGCTACAAGGATGAGCGCAACAGCCGGATCAAGCAGGTGGCCTCCGGACGTTTCGGGGTGACCCCGGCCTATCTGGCGAGTGCGGCCGAGTTGCAGATCAAGATGGCCCAGGGTGCCAAGCCCGGTGAGGGCGGCCAACTTCCCGGTCATAAGGTCAACGAAGAGATTGCCCGCATCCGGCATACGGTGCCGGGGGTGGCGCTGATCAGCCCACCGCCGCACCACGATATCTATAGCATCGAAGACCTGGCCCAACTGATCTACGACCTGAAGCAGGTTAACCCGACGGCGCGGGTGAGTGTGAAACTGGTTGCCACGGCGGGGGTCGGCACGATTGCGGCTGGGGTCGCCAAAGGCTATGCCGATACGATTCTGATCAGCGGGCACGCCGGGGGCACCGGTGCGGCCCCCTTGTCGAGCATCAAGCATGTCGGGGTGCCCTGGGAATTGGGGTTGGCCGAAACCCAGCAGACCCTGGTGCTGAATGGGTTGCGCGATCGCATTCGCTTGCGGGCCGACGGCGGCATTAAGACCGGGCGTGATGTGCTGGTCGCCGCCCTGCTTGGGGCCGACGAGTTTTCGTTTGGGACGGCGGCGCTGGTGGCCGAGGGTTGCATTATGGCGCGGGCTTGTCATAACAATACCTGCCCGGTGGGCATCGCGACCCAGCGCCTCGATCTGCGGGCCAAGTTCCCCGGCAAGCCCGAAATGGTCATGGCCTTCTTCCGCTATCTAGCCCAGGAAGTGCGCGAACTGCTGGCCAGCCTGGGTCTCCGTTCGCTGGACGAAGCGGTGGGCCGGAGTGACCTGCTGCGCCAACGGGTAAGTGACGCCCCCGGCGCGGATCTGCTTGATCTGACCCCGGTGGTTGGTACGGCCCATATGCTGCCCGGCGCGGCACTGCGCCACGGTGGCAATGCCAACCCGCTGCCGGTGGGCGAAAGCCTGAACGACCGCATTATGCGTGATACCAGTGCAGCCCTGGCGGCGCGTGGGCCGGTCACGCTGCGTTATCCCATCCGCAACCGTGATCGCTCGGTAGGCGCACGCCTGGCCGGGGCGATTGGTCAGCTTTATGGCGACAAGGGCCTGCCGCCCGCGACGATTACGATCCACTTCAAGGGGAGTGCCGGCCAGAGCTTTGGGGCCTTCAATGCGCCTGGGGTGGACCTATTGCTTACTGGCGAGGCGAACGATTATGTGGGCAAGGGTATGGCGGGTGGGGCAATTGTGATCAAGCCCGATCCTCAGGCCCGTTTCGCTGCCCACGAGAATATCATCGCCGGCAATACCTTGCTCTATGGGGCGACAAGCGGGGAACTGTTCGCGGCGGGCCAGGTCGGCGAACGCTTTGCGGTGCGTAATTCGGGGGCCACAGCGGTAGTCGAAGGGGTTGGCGACCATGGGTGCGAATACATGACGGGTGGCACTGTCGTGATCCTGGGGGGTACCGGGCGCAACTTTGGGGCCGGTATGACCGGCGGGGTCGCCTACATCCTGGATGAAGCCAATACGCTGGAGCGCCGCCACAACCCGCAACTGATCGAACTGCGCCCGCTCAATGCGCGTGACGAAGCTCGGGTGCAGGCCCTGATCAAGCGTCACGTCGAACTGACGGGGAGCGGGCGTGGGGCCGAAGTGCTGGCCCGTTGGGAGGTCTATCGCGGCCTGTTCAAGGTTGCCGCGCCGCGTGATAGTGTGGCCCGGATCGAAAATGCTGCCGAAGGGGCCGAAGAACCGCGTTCGGCGCGGGCGGCGTAGGCATAGTTCGTGATTGCGTTGTGAAGATCGGTTCGGAGGACTAACGGATGATGCGCCGGATCACGCTCCGGCGCGGGTCTGCGAGCGGGGTATGACTGAACCTGGTTCAGCCATACCCCGCTTTCCTGTTAGCGCCGGATAAGCGGTAAATAAGTAATGGTTGGGTTGCTTGCACCGGCCCCAAGGATCGCACTCGCCTCGGCGCTGCTACTCTCCCCCCGCATCGTTACCCGCACACGCACCGTCAAGGGGCGCTGCGCCTGGGTTGGGTCGCCTCGCGGTTGCCAGGATTCGTGAGTGTCACCAGCAACGGGATGCTATCGCGTCCCGGGCGTTCACCTCGTTCCGGGCTGAGGCTCAGGGCAAGACCGGGGCTGCCCGCAACGGTGACCTGGGCCAGACCAACGCTCGTAACCGCCGGGTCGTTTTGCGAGCGCGCGCTGACCGCGAGTTGGATCAGGCCAGGGGGCAGGAAGGGCAGGGCCTGGATGCGTAATGGCACCTGGGTCGAGGCCCCGGCGGCCAGATCGAGGCTTGCCGCATCAAGTTGGGCACCTACCGCCTCTCGGGCTATGCTCTTGTGGACGTAGGGGGGATTACTAGGCTTTAGTATAAAACCTTTTTTGCTTAAATGGTTAAAAAATACTTTAAATTACAGGAAATTAGCGTGATTGTTTGCTCGGGGTGATATGGCGGGTTGCACTGATCGCCAGTGAAAACCCCTTACTTACTACGTTGCCTACCCCAACGGGATCAAGCCGGGGTTCAGGGCGGGCAGCGGCCCCTGGTTAGCAAGCAGATCTATGATCGGGTGGCGGCGCAGGGTGCGGCGCAGCAGGGGCATGATCCTGGCCCAGTGCGTCAGCGCTGCGGCTTCGTCGCCGCGCAAGCGGGCCTGTTCGGCCAACAAAGCTTCGGCCCAGAGGGCTAAGGGATGGCTGTGCCAGCCTTTGCTGGCACAGCCACTTAGCACTGCTGCACAGGCCAGCGTGGCGCGCTCAGCCTGGCCGTTGATCATAGCGAGCCGGGCGGTGCGCAACTGGAGGCGCAGATTCTGACGGATGGGGCCGGGGCCAAACAGGGCCTGAAAGCGCGCGGCGACCTCGTTGAGCAACGCATCGGCGGTGGCGTACTGACCACGCTGGAGCGCCAGCTCCGCTTGAGCCTCGCGTACCTGGATAAACTCCTGGCTCTGGATCCCGAGTGTCGCCAGAACAATCGCATGGGCTTCATCAAGCAACGGAGCCGCCGGTTCGGGATAGCCCTGGGCTAACCAGCACTGGGCGCGAAGCAGATCGATTTCGGCCAGGTTATAGTGCCAGTAGCGCCCGTGCTGATCGCGCTGATTGGCGTGCAACTCGTGACGGAATTGAGCGGACTGATCAAGCAACTGTTCAGCCTCATCAAAGCGGCCCAGGCTCAGGGCCAGATAGGCGCGGTCAGCCCAGAGTTGGGCCAGCGCCACACGGTTCGGCGTAACGAGTTGCTCGGCGTAACGATAGTAACGATAGCCACGCCAGGGTCGTCCATTCTCAGCGGCTTGCTGACCCAAGAGGCGGATCAGGCGGCCAAAGCGCAGATGGATGGGCGCTTGTTGCGCGGGTTCAGCCGGGAGCACCTGGGCACGCGCTACAGCCAGGGTCATACGGGCGTACTGCTCACTCGCGGCCTCGTCGCCCGCAATCAATAATAATTGGGCCATATTCTTGAGGCCGGTCTGGCGTTCGGGATGATCGAGCGGGTAGATCTGGGCCTGAATGGCGAGCATCTGCGCGTAAGCGGCCTGGGCGGCGGCAAACTCATTGCGGAATAGATGGGCCAGACCGAGCCGACAATAGGCTTCGGCGGTGATTGGATGGACATGACCCCACTGGTGCAGTGCCAGATCCACCGCCCGCTGGGTCCAATGGAGGCCCGCGTCAACCGCGCTATTGCGGATTTGATACCAGCCAAGCAGATAGGCCAATTCGGCGGCATGGCTAAGTGTAAGCTGAGCACAGTCGGTCGCGAGCGTGCTGATCAGCTCAAGATAGGGATGCAAATCCTCCAGCAACTCTTGCGCCGCCGGTGGGCGCTCGGTGATCAGCCAGTGCCAGAGGGCGCTACTAGCCTGGATGACGGCGGCCCGATGCTCGGGTTGCTCGCGTACGAGGCTACGCACGAGGCGATGCATGCTCAGGCTATAGTTTGGGCCGGGCAGCAGCAGCGAACGGGTGCGCAGCAGGGCCAGGGCATCGTCAAGGTAGGGGATAGGCTCAACGCTGCCATCAATGGAATTGCCGGGACTGGCGGTCATGCGCCGCAGCAGATCGAGCTCGATCGGCTGACCGGGCGGAAAGAGCGCGGCGAGGGCCAACAAACGCCGGGCGGGCTGGTGGATGGGATGGGCCGGATCGAGTTGATCCAGAAAGAAATTGAGGCGCTGGTGCGAGTCGTTAGGTGCCCCAGCGGTGGGATGGAGCAGCGGCGCTCGTTCCAGGTTCTGGGCCAACTGTTGGAGTTCGGCCAGACTGGTGGGAGCCTGTTCACGCAGATAACCGGCTGCGAGACTGAGGGCCAGCGGCAGGCCATCGAACTGTTCGGCCAGGGGTTGCAGAATGCCCCGAAGCGCCGTCTTCTCGAAATGGCTCAGGTGCGCGGCGCTATGCAACAGGCGGGTACTGCTATGCAACGGCAGTGCTGCCAGGGCAAAAGGCTGCCAGTGTGGCCCTCTGACGCTACGCCGCCCGGTTAGCACGACCCGACACTGGCCGGCGCGGGGCAAAAGTGCTTCGAGTTGCTCGGGTTCGAGTTGATCAATATTGTCGAAGATCAACAGGGTAGGTGGAGCTTGCTCCAGCGCGGCGCGGATCAGTTCCAACTGCTGCGACGCAGGGGCAGCCAGATGTGCGGGATCAGTGAGCAGATAGGTCGTGCCCAAATCAAGCAGTTCGCGGCGCAACAACGCAAGCTGATCAGCCACCAGAAAGAAGACCCCGCCGACGAAGAACTGCCCATAACGATGGGCAAACTCGCTGACAAAACTAGTTTTGCCGAGGCCGGGCAGACCATGGATGAGCACGCGGGCGCGGGGCGTGGTCTTGAGCAGATAGGCCAACTGTTGCAACTCGCCCTCGCGTCCGACGAACGGTTCTACCGGGTCGGGCAGCGGGCCAAAACGCCGTGCTGGCGGGCCAAGCCGTTCGGGAAGTTGCTGAATCGGCAATTGATCGAGCAGGGCCACGGCGGCCTGGGATTGCAGCGTAGCATCAGCGGGCAGCATGGTTACTAGCGTTTGGTAAAACGCAGGGCTGTTGCCAAACAATCCGCCGAATTGGGCCAGTTCGGCGGGTGGGAGCTGCACGGCAGCGGCGAAGGCCAGGGCCTCGGCGGGCGACCAACGCAACGCGGGCGGGGCATCCTCGACCAGCACCTGCATGAGCGTGCCAATCAGGTTGGGGTCGGCGGGAAAGCCGCGATTACGGCGGCGCGGGTTGGGCTCATCGCGATTGATTGCCCGGCAGTAATTATCAAAACTGGCCCGACTGAGCTCCAGGCCATGTTCGGCGAGCCGAGCAAGGAGACCATCAATCGTCCAGCCCATGCGTGCGAGCTGGGCTTTAAGCAGGTTGGCGGCTTCATTCTGGTTGGTGGCAGGGCGGGGCATAGGGATTGTGGATTGTGGATTGTACTACAGTTGGAACTATACAGATGATCCGTTTCCGTGGGCGTAAACGCCTCGGCTATTGCGTGCGAAGGCCACCTTCGTGGCCTGCGTAGCCCACGAAGGTGGGCTTTGCCAACCGTAGCCGAGGGCTTTTAGCCCGACGGGAAGCGAACCTCCAACTGTAGTAATTGCGGATTTTGGATGGTGGCTAGGAATCGGGTGCGCAACAAGTTTTATAGAAAAAGAGGGTCGTCCTGCTTGGCGCTAGCGCACCCGTGACAGAAACCAGTTGCATGGTATGACAGATCGTTCTGTCACGAAGATGACGGATGGGCAGCAAAAGTATACCCTAGATTAAGACAGACGGGATCAATCGCCCTGCCTTATTGGCCTTCGTGCAAAGGAGCCGCCCAATGTCCACAAGTTCACGCTTGGCTCGCTTGATGATCGTATGGTTGGTTGGGATGGGGGTGGTGATCGCAGCGGTGGCAAGCCCTGTACAGGCCAGTCCGCGTCCAATGCAGGAGATCGAACCCGCTGGTGTGCTTGCCGATATAGGCTTCTATCCGCTCGTAGCAAACGGTAAGACTGACATTGCTGTTGCGACCTGTGCCAGTTCCAGCCAATTCCAGTTGCGCTCGGAACAACCGGGTGTCTTTATGACCCAGATCTTCGTGCGGGCAACCGTCTGTCCACCCAAGGTTGCAAACTCGTGGCGTGCCGTAGTGGGGGCCGTGCCCGGCGAGAGCTTCATTGTGTATGTTTGGGCGGCTGATGTGTTTCCTGATGAGGCCAACTTTATGGCGCGGGCAACCCGCTACAGCGTGACCGTGACCGCACTTGGACAGTTGAATGTGCAACGCATTCCCCATGTTGCGATGACTGGCAACTGGGAAGATCCGGGTGCCGGTGCGACCATTCAGGGCACGGTCAACCTGAAAGGCTGGCTGTTAGATCTGGCGAACTGGAATAGCGCAGGCATTGATCAGGTCGAGTTATATCACGGTGCCACCCTGTTGGGTGCGGTGAGCTACGGGATTGCCCGCCCTGATGTTGCTGCTGCTTTTGGTGACAGTCGTTACACCAATGCCGGCTTTAGCTACACCCTGGATACAGCCCGTCTCCCCAATGGGGCTCAAACCCTGAGTATTCGCTACCGCAGTGCGGCTTTTGGGCAATGGCAGCAAATTGATCGCCAGTTCAACGTGAACAATGCAGTGGCGCCACCGCCGAATCAGCCGCCGAATGCTCCGATACTTGTCGCTCCTGCCAATGGTACAAATACTACCAATCCACAGGTGACTTTGCAGATCCTTGATGGTGGAGATCCAGATAATAGTCCTCGACCTTTTCGCGATTTTTTCTATCGCATTGCGCGTAGTGATGGTACCTGGAGCAGCGATTCTGGCTGGACTACTGCTACAGATTGGTCAGTTAGGCTGCCCGGGCCAGGTGTTTATCAGTGGACAGCACAGGCTGGTGATAGTGCGGTTGGTAGCGTTTTAGCTGGCCCCTGGAATCTAACACTCAATGCATCAACGCCAACCATTTATATCTCACCGACATCAATCCCGGCAAATGGTACTTCTACAACTACTGTGACTCTTGCAGGGGTGCCTCCCGGACATAGCATTCGCTTAGCGTCAAGTCGGGGTTCGATTGATCGTTTTGGTGCTATGACTGGATTAGTCGGTAATAACGGTATTTTTGTAACGACCTTAACATCTCAGACTGCAGGCGCTGCAACGATTACCGCAGTTAATCTGACAAATGGAGTGTCTTATGCAACTTCAGCCTCGGTAATGTTTACTGGCGTGACGCCACTTCCACCGCCTCCACCACCAAAACCTGTGCGTATTCTTGATGCACAATCATACTACAATCTAAGTGGTTTCTTTCCAATTGGAATGGGTGCAGTGGAAAATCGGGTTACGGTGACAGTTGATTGGGGGGGGCACCAGCCTGGTCGTGTTGTAGTGCGTGTACCGGGACGAGCACCTGTTGAACAGCGTGCGAGTAGTAGTACGGTACAACTCACAATCCGAATGGATCAGTTGCTGAGTAGTGGCGCAAATACCCTAACGATTACGGCAATTAGTGCGGATGGGATTTCCTCAACACCACGCTCATATCTGAGTTATGGTTGGACTTCTCAGGGTGGATGGCTTCAAGCTTTAGCAGGAAGTTTAGTCTCAGAAGTTTCGCGCAATGATCGCTTTACTTTCGTGATCTATGTACCGAATGATCCACGCTATACCGGTAATTTTGCACCTTGGATTCCGACTCTTCGCACAAGTCTAGGAATTCAGGCCATTGGTAGGTTAGAAGTTCCTATTGGCTCTGGTGACTATGAACTTGAACTCGGTGCCCGCTTTGCACGTTATGCCTCAACACCCGGACGGAAGCCCTGGTATGGGCGGAAGGCACTGTCAGTTCTTGGCAAAAGCGATATTGAAATGGAATTAACCGGGAGTGCAAAGGGACGCTTCGAGTGGAGTCCTTTTAGTCTCGGACGACCAAATGAGTTCAAGATTAGGGCTCGTGCAAAGGTTGCGCATGAGTTCTCAGAGAGCGTCCTAGTTGTGATCCGCCCACTTGCTCCAGCTGGCCCTCTGATTGTAGATGGTCTTCGAGCCGTTCCCCCTGCCTACAATTGGGTGAAAGATCGGGCCAAGTTTTATGTTCAGCCTTCAATCGAGCTCGGAGGTGAAGCGACGTGGGCATACCAGAGTGGGAACTACACATTCTCACAATTTGGTCTATACACAGATGTGGGGATTGAAGGTGGACTCAAACTAGATCTTTATGCAGTTGATGGCAAGCTCTATCTTGGTGGTGGTAGTCGAATTACTTGGATCTTTAAACCCAGCTTTGCAATGGATTCATGGAGGTTCTATGGCAAAGCCGGTTATCAAGTACGACATCTATGGTTCCAACAGAGCGGTGAGTGGCCGGTAAATTGGGTCGCTTATCAACGGTTGCGGAGTAATATCCTAACACCAAGTCCTCTTGAGACTATACCGTCTGGGCAATGGTCATTGCTTCCGCGCAACTATGGAGGCACGAACTACTCCCAACTTGTAGCACCAAACATGCTGGCCTCTGTTGCTACACCAGTCGAAAGAGTGCAATCTAATCCATCACCATTGGTTGAGAATGTATTTCCCTATGCCGAACCACGTCTTGCGGTACGCACTGATGGTCAAGCTATGTTGGTTTGGGCGCATGATGATCTTGCACAGCCGCGAGGCCAAGGTTATGACATCCTCTTTAGTATGTGGGATGGCAGGACATGGACAAACCCTGCGCCAATCATTGCTGATCCTGCACCTGACAGTGCTCCACAAGTCGCCTGGTTAGAAGACGGGCGTGCGCTGGTGGTGTGGACACGTATGCAACTTCCTAATGGACTTCCCCAGGACGCTGTTTCAGATGCTACAACATTGGGAGCAACTGAAGTTGCTTGGTCAATCTATGAGCCAGACTCCAAGCGTTGGAGTACTCCGCAGTTACTGACAACGGATACGGCAGTTAGCGATCTTGGGCCTATGCTCTCGGTAGGTACAGCAGGAACACCAGTTGTGATCTGGCGAGCAAATGATGCACCACGCCTACTTGGTGATGAGGAATTTCCTGATCGGCTACAGCTTGCACGTTGGCTTGGCAATCGTTGGAGCATACCTGAAACAGTGACCCCTGCCGTAGCAGGTATTACCCATCTTGCGCTCAATCATACACCAAGCCAGATTGTTGTAGCGTGGTCGGCAACAGCAACCTCAACGACAACTTTATCACCTACGCTTCAACTCTTTGTTGCAACTAATACTAATGCGCAATGGCAGAAACCGACACAGGTTACGAATGATCCACGCGAACATATGCGACCCTCGGTTATCTTTCGTGATGATGTGCCTGAGATTGTCTGGATTGCGGGTGGCGAACTTAGTCTTGCAAGCCTGACAAGTATTCAAGCCAATACACAGGTGCAATTGGCTACTCATGCTGCTACAACAATCCGTATCCCTGAAGAGCGATCAGTTGAATACCTTCAAGTACTCACAGATCGGTTCGGAAATTTGCTGACAGTCTTTAGTGGGCAGGCTGGTAGTCAGCGTGATCTTTATCTCGCCTACTACGATGATACGATTGACCGTTGGGGAAAACCGCAGCCTCTCACTAATGATCTGATGCGGGAACTTTATCCGTCAGTTGCTCTTGATGCAGATGGCGAATTGATTACTGCTTACGTGGGTGTAGATGTAGCTGAGCAGGAACAAACTGCTTTTGATCCTGATACGCAGCAATCTATTACTTACACGCAGTTAATTGAACGTGATTCATCACTCTACACATTACGACATTCACTTCGTCATGATATCGCGGTAGGCGATGCCCAAGTTACTCTACTCGCTGATGGCAATGAGTCAGTCCTGTTCAGCGCAATCATAAGTAATACGGGTGATATTCCCTTACGGGATATTGGATACACCATCTTTGATGGTACTACTATCCTTGCCAGTGACAGCATATCTGGCCCATTTATGGCTGGTCAGCAAGAGACAATAAGCGTCTCATACCAACCGCCAATGGTGGGAGGGGTACGGCACTTGAGAGTTGTGGTTGATCCCGATCAAACAATGGATGAGTCCAATGAACAGAATAACGAGACCGCATTACACGCCTTCGGTGCTGATCTTGTGATAGAGGATGTCTCATTGCAGTACTGGGCAGGTAGTGATTTTGGTGTTATGGCGCAGATTGCAAATAACGGTCGTAGCCATAGTGGGCCAGTTGAACTCAGCATAGATCGTAACGAGGTTGGTCAGTTACTTACGCAAGCACTGCCAAGTCTTGCACCGGGTGAAGTTATTACTGTTACATTGCCATGGAGAGGACTGAATCTGGCTCCAGGCGATCATACTATTACGGCGGATGTTAATCTGATGGAGTTTGATGAACTTGATCGTGAGAATAATACGCTCTCAACAACACTTTCAATCCAACCTGATTTGGCGCTCTTAGCAGATAGTCTGATAACGAGTCCGCTGAATGCAGATGGAGTAACCGTGACTGCCATGCTTATCAATAATGGCTTTGTGCCTGCAAATGATATCATGGTTAGTTTCTACCGCCGTCCAACGCTTAGTTCAACTGATGTGCTGACCACCACGAGCATTTCAAGTCTAGCTCCTGGCGAAGCAGTACCTGTCACCGTTTACCTCAATGAGCAATTGAGTTGTGGTCTCTATGTTGTGGTTAATGCGAATCGTGCTATTCCTGAAACTGATTGGTCGAATAATCTATTAGTTCAGGATGAGAACATCAGCGGTCCTTGTGCTGATTTTATTAGCACAGTTTCAGTAGGGACTGCACCATTACGTGTTGATTTTGAAGACTACTCAATTGGTGATATCAATGAATGGGAATGGGATTTTGGGGATGGTACTACAAGTAGTGAGCAAAATCCCTCTCATTCTTATAATACACCAGGGATGTATACGGTCACACTCAACGTCATTGGTCAAGAAGGTAGTGATCAAATGAGACGTACCGATTTTGTGATCGTAGAAACTGCACCAACGCAGATTCGCCGCAACTTCCTACCCCTTATTCGTCGCTAAAGCCACTGCTGCCCTAACGCGGCTCCCCTCCCCCTTAGCGAGGGGGAGGGGAGCAAGGGCCACCAACCAAAAACGCTATCCCTCCCCAGCGCCATACGGCGGGCTGGCCTGACTTCGGATTGCCAAAATTCTTGTAAGGAGACGCTGATGCAATCCATTGATGACGAAAGCGGCGGCGGCAATGGTGGTGATGGCTAGCGTTGTTAGCCGTGAATCTCGGCCCGCCCAGTTGGTAGGTTGTACCGGGCGCAGGCCCGCTCGTAGTTTTCCTCCAACTCCTCGCGACTGGTTGCGCATATCTCCAGATCATGTAAGATGCCATCGAAGATGCCGTAGATCCAGCCGTGGATCTCTAGGCTTTGGCCGCGCTCCCACGCATTTCGGATCACTGTGGTCTGCGCAACGTTCACCACTTGTTCGATGACGTTCAGTTCGCATAGCGTATCGAGGCGCTGCAGCTCATCAGGGAGGCGCTGCAGCATCTGGGCGTGTTTCTTCATCACATCCTGAACGTGCCGGAGCCAGTTGTCAATCAGGCCATGGTGGCTGTCAAGCATGGCCGCCTTGATCCCACCACAGCCATAGTGCCCACAGATAATCACATGCTCGACCCGGAGCACCTCGACGGCATATTGAAGAACCGACAAACAGTTCAGATCAGTGTGGATCACCAGGTTGGCGACGTTGCGATGGACGAAGAGTTCGCCGGGAAGCATCCCTACAATCTCGTTGGCGGGAACCCGGCTGTCCGAGCAGCCGACCCAGACGTACTTCGGGGCCTGCTGCTGCGCGAGTTTGGCAAAAAAGGCCGGGTCACGCGCCGAAATCGCCTCGGCCCAGGCTCGGTTATTCTGAAACAGACCGCTGAGGGTTCGCATCGTTGTCGCTCCTTTCGCTGTAGCCGTAGATGTCAGCCCGGCTTGCGGTCAATTATAGGAGCATACGAGACAATCTTAGCTATACTTATGCTATGCACCTCTCCCTGAATCATGACGCCCTGGATTTCGTCGGCCCGCTGCCATCACTCTGGCGGGTGCGCCAACACTGGGACGAGCAACCCCTGGCGGATCTTCCGGCTGCGACTGTTGCTGCGCTTGATCAATTGGGCCTGGTGCTGCCCCCCGGTGCGCGGGTTGCCGTCACTGCAGGTAGCCGCGGCATCAGCGGGCTTGTGCCGATTACCCGGGCTGCCATAGCCTGGTTACGGGCACACGGAGCCGAGCCGTTTGTGGTTCCCGCGATGGGGAGCCACGGCGGTGCCACCGCTGAAGGTCAATTGCAATTGCTCGCTGGGCTTGGTATCACCGAAACAAGCCTGGACTGTCCGATCTATTCATCAATGGAGGTGGTTGACCTGGGGTTGGCGCGTGATGGCACGCCGGTCTTTATGGATCGCCTGGCCGCCGAGGCTGACGCGGTTTTGGTGATCAACCGGGTCAAGGCCCACACCTCGTTTGATGGCCCAATTGCCAGTGGCCTGGCCAAGATGTGCGCCGTGGGTCTCGGCAAACGCGAAGGGGCCGCGATCTTCCATCGGGATGGCGCGGCAGGCATGCGGAACCGCCTGGTGCCCATGGCGCGCGTGATCGTCGAACGCGGGCGCGTGCTTGCGGGCCTGGCCATCCTCGAAGGCGCACGCGAACAGGTGGTTGACCTAGTGGCCCTGCCGCCCGCCGAAATTGGTGGCCCCGGCGAGGCGGCCCTGCTCGAGCGCAGCCGGAGCTTAATGGCGCGCCTCACCTTTGACCGCCTCGATGTGTTGGTGGTAGACCAGATCGGCAAAGAGATCAGTGGGACGGGTATGGATACGAATGTGATTGGACGCCGCCCCGAACCCGGCGAGCCACCACCGGCTAGTCCGATCATTAAGGTGATTGTGGCCCTTGATCTGACTGAGACCAGCCGGGGCAATGCCAATGGTATGGGGCTGGCCGATCTGGTCACGGCCCAATTGGTGGCCAAGGTTGATTTTCATGCGACCTATACCAACGCGCTGACCGCCGGGGTCGTTGGTTTGCCCAAAGCTGCCTTGCCGATGACCCTGCCAAGCACGCGGGCTGCGATCCTCGCCGCGATCCGCAGTTGCGGCCAGCCCGATCCGACCAGGGTGCGCCTGGTGCGGATCACAAATACGTTGCAACTCGAAGAGCTGCTGGTCAGTGCGGCGCTCTTGCCTGAGGTGGCGGCGCAGGCCCGGCTTGAACTGATTGGGCCTGCGTTGTGGGAAGGGTTGTAGATTCCTTTTGACGCGGCCTATGGCACCCAGGTATACTGTCTGCGTGCGCACTACCCTTCACCCCCAACTTGAACGCCTGGCGAGTGATCGTTGGGCACGGCGCGGGATTCGGATTTTGCTCAGGGCTAGTATCCTCGCGCTGGCCCTGATTTGCCTTGCGGTGGGCCTGCACCTCGCGCTGGATTGGCCGCTGTACTGGAATTGGGTTGCTGCCGCCGCGCTGGTCTGCGTGGCCCTCGGAGCGATCCTGGTGCTCCAACCTCGCCTGTCGGCCAAGGTGGTGGCCCGTCGCCTCGACCGGCGCTTTCGGCTCAACGAACAGTTGACGACCGCGCTCGAAGTTGGCCCCCAGAGCGAGGGCGTTGGCTTGTATCTGCACGAACAGGCCCGCCAGAACCTGGCCCGCATTCGCCGTCAGATCGCGGCCCGCCAGAGTTTTCCCTGGTCTGATTTGATCCTGGCCCTGGCCCTGGGGCTGTTGGTTCTGGGGTTGCTGGTGCTGAGTGGCTTGGGGAGCGCCCTGCCGCCACTGGCCCGCGAACCGTTGCCGCCTCTAGTGCAGGTCCCGCCGCCCGCCGAACGTTTTCCCGAAGAACCGTTTCAGCCCCCGCCGGGCGATCAAGCTGGCCCTGGCGAAACGCTGGTACCCGATCCGAATGCCGCAGCGGCCCTGGCGGCGCTTGCCGATGCATTGCGTGACCAGAGCGTAACTCGTCCTGCCGCCGAAGCGCTTGACCAGGGCAATCTGGGTGAGGCCGCCCGCCGCCTGCGTGAACTGGCCGATCAAGCAGGTAATCTTTCCAACCAGTCGCGGTCCGAGTTGGCCCAATCGTTGCGCCAGGCGGCTGATCAGATCGCGCCGACCAATCCCGAATTGGCCGAACAGGTGCGCCAGAGTGCGAATGAGCTTGCGCCAACTGGCAATGCTCCGTCCCAGGGCCTCGAAAATCTGGCCGATGCGGTCGAGCAACTTGGGCAGGGTCAGGGTGCCGCCGGTCAGCAGGGCGCCGACGCGCCCAGTGGGGCCGGGCAGGGCGAAGGGGCCGGGCAGGGTGCCCAACCTGGTCAGCAGCGTGATAATCCCGCCGATCGCCTGGGGGTGGATGGCGTGCCGCTCGAACTGAAAAGCGAGGCTGAAGGCACGACGCGGGCTGATGGCAGTGATGCGACCCAGACGTCCGAAACAGGTGGCAATGCCGGTGGCGGTGGGTTTGCCCGTGGCAGCCAGAGTGCCGAACGCGTTGAAGCGGCTGACGATCCGCTTCGTATTCCAGCGGATCTACGTGATGTGGTTCAAGACTATTTTTCGCCCTAAAACGCCTGTCGCCCCGCGCCCCGCGCCGCGCCGCACGCCCAAACCCGCCGAGGCACCGCTCTTTGACGAGGCGTTTCTACGTCGTATGGCCCGCATGAGCCTCCAGGCTCAGCGGACGCTACGGGGCAATCCGGCCAGTGGTGAACACCCGAGTCGTCATAAGATGCCCGCCACGGTCTTTAGTGACCATCGGCCCTATACCTCGGGTGATGATCTGCGCTATGTTGACTGGAATGCCTATGCCCGCCAGGATCATGTGTTAGTCAAATTGGGCGAGGCCGAGCAAGATGTTAATGTCCATCTCTTGATCGATGCGTCGCGCAGTATGACCTTTGGTGGGCCGCCCCGCTTGCGCCTGGCCCAACAACTTGCGGGTGCCCTGGGCTACCTGGCCCTCTCCCATAGCGACCGGCTGCATGTGGTGCCCCTCGCCAGCCCGACGCGCCCGTTTGGCCCGGCCCAAGGCAAGGCCCAGGTTCCCGCTTTGCTCCGGTACCTCAGTCAGATCAGCCCCGGTGGTGAAGCCCAGTTGGCGAGTTTGGTCAGTCAACATACCCGCCGCAATCCCCAGGGCGGCATCATGGTGATCTGCTCCGATTTTCTGACCAATGATCAGCTTGATGCTGTGTTGGCCCCGCTGGCTCCGCCGCGCTGGCAGACTCTGGTTTTGCATCTACTTGATCGGGCCGATCTCGATCCAAGTACTCAAGGCCCGATTGAACTCGAAGATAGCGAAAACGGCCAGCGTCTGGCCCTGACCCTTGATGAAGCGACCCTCACCGCCTATCGGAGTGCGGTGGCCGATTGGCGCGAACGCCTGCGGGCCAGTTGCGCCCGCCGTGGGGCGACCTATGCTCCCTTGATGAGCCATTGGCCGCTTGAACAGCAGGTGGTGCCTTATTTGCGCGCCCGCCGTTTGTTGACGTAATTATTATGACCCTACTCGCCCCCTTGGGACTGCTGGCCCTGCTAGCCCTCCCGCTGATCATCATTCTACATATGCTGCGTGAGCGCCGCCGTCGGGTGGTGGTACCCTCGTTGCTGCTCTGGCAGCGGGTGCCGCGCCGCGACGAGGCCCAGCGCCGTCGGCGTTTGCCGCTCAGTCTGCTGTTGCTGCTGCATTTGCTGACGGCAGCCTTGTTGGGGCTGGCGCTGGCAGGCCCGCAAGTGGCGCTGCCTAACTTTGCGAGCGTCAGCCATACGGCGGTGGTGATCGATCTTTCCACCAGTATGGCGGCGAGCGCCCCCGCTGGCGGTACCCGGCTCGAAGCAGCCCAGAACGAGGTGCGCCGCCTGCTCGCGTCCCTTGACGCCGCTGGCAGTCTGACGATCATTGCGGCTGGGCCGACGGCCTATCTGCTGGATCGCGGTGGGCCAGAAGAGGTCGCCCGGCTTGATGCGGCCATGGCAACCCTGCGGCCTGGGGGCACGGGCAGCGATCTGGCCGGAGCCCTGACCCTGGCCGAAGCAGCCTTGCAAGGCTTGCCCGCCACCCAGATTGTGGTGCTGACTGATGCGGCCCTCCCGGCCCCGCAACTCGCTGCCCTCAGTGAACGCCCGAGCCAGCATCCCATCCGTTGGGCAAGTGTCGGCGGTCCGCAAGATAATCGGGCCTTGGTGGCGTTGGCGGCGCGCCCGCGCAGTGCCAGTGGTCCGGTGCAGGTCTATGCCAGGGCGGTCAACTATGGTGGCACCCCCTTACGCACCACCTTGCGCCTCTATGGCGATGAGCGCCTGCTTGATACCCGTCCGCTCACGCTGGCCCCTGGTGGTGAATCCGAGATAACCTGGACAGTGCCGCGTGATCTGACAGTGCTGCGGGCCGAACTTGATGGTGGCGATGGGCTGCCTGCCGATGATCTGGCCCTGGTGGTGCTCAACCCGGTGCGTCCGGTCGAAACGCTGATCGTTTCGGCGAACCCCGATCCACTCGAACGGGCCTTGCGGGCCGTGCCCGGGTTACGCCTGCGCACCATAGCCCCTGGTTTCTATCTCGGTTCTGCCGAAGCGCAACAGGCCGATCTGACGATCTTCGAACGCTATGTGCCGCCCGAACTGCCCGGGGGTGGCGTGCTGTTGATCAATCCACTGCCAGGATCGCCCCTGCTTGACCTGGGGGCTTTTCCGCGTGAACCATTGGGCGAGCAAGCTGTTCTGCGCATTGCTCCGGCCGGAGCGGCACTGCTCGATGGTCTCAGTCTGGCCAGTGTCAGTTTCGGCCCGGTCTATGATCTGGAAGCCCCTGCATGGGCCAACCCGCTGCTCTGGCGGGGCAGCCAGCCCTTGATCTTGCGTGGCAGTCTTGCTACGAGTGAAGTGGCGATTTGGAACTTCGAACTGGCTCAGGGCAATCTGATCAGCCGTCTGGTCTTCCCATTGCTGACGGCGCGCACCGTTCGCGCCCTGACGCCACCGGCTTTGCCTGCCGCCGTGCTGGTCGGTGATACGCCGCAAATCCAGCCTGATCCCCGCGCCAACCGACTCGAACTGGGTCGCCCCGATGGGCGGGTTACGGTTGTGCCGATCACGCCCGGTGAACCGTTGCGCCTGAACCTGGATGCACCGGGTTTGTATCAACTGACCGAATATGGAGCGGGTCGGATCCTCTTTCGGGGCCAGTTGGCGGTCAATGCCGGCTCGCCCGCCGAGTCCGATCTGACCCCGCGTGACTTGCCTGCGGCGAGTGCCGCGCCCTCAATTGTCCGTGAGAATGCCAACGAGGCCCAGCCGCTCTGGCCCTGGTTAGCCGCCCTCGCGTTAGGTGTCATCATGATCGAATGGTTCTATGTCCATGGACGGCGTCATGCTGTTACGTAATCCCCAAGTTCTTTGGCTTTTACTGCTCCTGCCAACGCTGATCCTGCTCTGGCGCTGGCGGGGTGTGCGCGTGACGGTTCCGGCGCTGCTCTTGCGTCTGGCGGCGGTCACGGCGTTGATTGTGGCCCTCGCTGATCCGATCATCGGGGCACCGCCGCCGCCCGCCGGGCCGCTTGTGGTGCTGGTTGATCAGTCCGATAGCCTCCCCCTGGCTGAACGCACCGCGTTACGGGCGCAAGCCGAGGCCTTGGCCCGCGAGGCCGGCCCTCAGGCCCAGATTCTCTATTTGGGGGCTGATCTGGTCAGTGCGCCGCGTACCGATCAACCCGACGCGACAACCCTGCTTGGGCCAGACCCCTCGGCGAGTGATCTGGCGGCGGGGTTGCGTGCGGCCACGGCGCTGTTGCCCGGCGGCGGGCGGGTGGTGCTGCTCAGTGATGGGTTGGCAACCAACCCGTTAACCTTGGCCGAGGCGCGTCTGGCGGCCGAGGCTGGGGTGCAGGTGGATGTGGTGCCAGTGACCCTGGTGGCCCGTCCCGAAGCAGCGCTGACTGCCGTGCGGGTGCCCCGTAGCCTGCGGGTGGGCGAAGAGTTTCCGATTGAGATCGTGACGAGTTATGCGCCTGCGGCCAATAGTCTGCCCACTGACCTGACTGGGCGGCTGCGGCTTTGGGACGGTCAGAATCTGCTTGCCGACGAGCCGATCAGCCTGCCCCCCGGCGACGAACTGTTCACCTTCCGCCATGTCGCCAGCCAGCCCGGCGTTTTGCAGGTGCGGGCCGAATTGGATCTGCCGAGTGGCGACACCTTTGCGGCTAACAATCGAGCCGGGGCGACCGCCGAAGTCTATTTGCCGCCCCGGGTTTTGCTGGTCGGCCAGCAACCTGATGCGGCCAACTTGTTGGGGGATGCGCTGGAGCGCCAGGGCGTCGAAACCCGCCGGATTGCGCCAAACGAGTTGCCAACCCGGCTCTCGGATCTAGCCTCCTACGATGGCATGGTGCTGCTTGATGTGCCCGCTGCGGCCCTGACGTTCGAGCAGATGGCGAGTGTGCGCGAGTTTGTGCGCAGCGAAGGACGGGGTCTGGTCACGCTCGGCGGACGCAACGCCTATGCCCTCGGTGCCTACCAGGACACCCCGCTCGAAGAAGTCTTGCCCGTGAGTATGGAGCCTCCGCCGCGCCCGCAACGCAGCGAGTTGGCGCTCCTGTTGATCATAGATCGCTCAGCCAGTATGACCTCGCTCTTTGGGATCAGCAAGTTTGACATGGCGAAGGAAGCGGCAATCCTGGCCAGCGAGAGCCTGCGCCCTGAGGATCGGATTGGCATTCTGGCCTTCGATACCGGTACGCTCTGGGTGGTCAACTTTCAGCAGATTGGCACCGAGGGCGGACTGGCCGCGATCCAACAGGCCTTGCTGAATCTGCCTAGTGGTGGCGGCACTGATATCGAACTGTCGCTTGTCGTTGGCTTGCCCGCCCTGGCCCAGCAATCGGCTCCCGTGCGCCATGCCGTCTTGCTGACCGATGGGCGCAGTTTTACCAATAACTATCCCAGTTACCAGCGTTTGCTTGAGACCGCTCGTGCGAATGAGATCACGCTTTCGACGATTGCGATTGGCAGTGACGCCGATATTCCCCTGCTCGAACAACTGGCCCGTTGGGGCAATGGGCGCTATTCGTTTGCAGGGCGACCCGAAGACATCCCGCGCCTGACCTTGCTCGAAAGTGAACTGGCCCGCGCCGACCCGGTGGTTGAGGGCGAGTTGCGCGCTGGACTCAGTCAGGCCCACCCGATTATGCGCGATTTTGCGCCCGCCGACCTACCAAGTCTGCGTGGTTATGTTGCCACCATGCCGCGCCCCGGGGCCGAAGTGGTCTTGCAGTCGCCCGACGAAGATCCGCTGCTGGCAGTCTGGCAGTACGGGTTGGGGCGCAGTGTCGCCTGGACGCCGAGTGCCGGTGCCCCCTGGGCCAATGACTGGACGAGTTGGCCCGAATTCGAGCGCTTCTGGGCCCAGACCGTGCGTTATACCCTGCCTGAACCGGATCGTGGCCCGTTGCAAGTGCGGCTTGATCCAATCCCTGGCGGCGCACGCCTGTTGGTAGATGCGACTCAACCGGGGGGCGCACCGCTCGATCTTGCCACGGTCAATGCCCGCGTTACGCTGCCTGATGGTAGCCAGCGCAGCTTTAATGTGCGCCAGAATGCGCCGGGGCGGTATACCCAGGATCTCACGCTCGCTACCCCCGGAGCCTATGTGGTCTCGGTGGTGCTGGCCAGTCCCGAGGGCTTGCAGCAACGCGATGTTGGCTATGTGCAAGCGCCGCCTCCCGAATATCGTTTGCCGGGTGATCCCGCCGAGGGCCGTGCCCTGCTCGAAGCGATCGCCACCACCACCGGTGGCAGCATGCTCGAGACGCTGGGCCTAGGGGCCGAGGTTGTGCCCGCCGAGCCAGCGCCCGCCCCCTTGAGCCTGGTTCCCTGGCTGATCGGTCTGGCCCTGTTGCTCTGGGTGCTCGAAATTGCGGTGCGGCGGGGTATGTTTATACGGTAAGCCCTGAAGGAGGTTGCTGATGCAACCTCCTTCAGGGCACATTCAGGGAGAACCATGTTCTCCCTGGCCCTCGGCGGAATGAGGGTTTGGGAGAACATGGTTCTCCCTGGAAGCAAGTCGCATGGAACGAGCGCCAGCAACGTTCCATGCGGCGCACCAAAGGATCCGTTATGATCGCGATTGAAATTGCCACCATCGAACGCGAACTGGCCCAACTCTGGCGTGAGGGTGGAACCGAGGCGAGCACGGGACAGGCCCTCACGCGGGCCTTGACCCTGAACCTGGTGGCGCGGGCGACCGATACGACCGCAGCCGATCAGATCGGTACCACCGCCCGTGAACTGGCTGCCAGTCACCCGAGTCGGACGATTCTGGCAGTGTTGCAGCCCGGCGCGAGTGCGCCGCAACTAGAGGCGTTTGTCGAGGCGAGTTGCCCACTGGTTGGGCCGGGTATGCCCCAGGTCTGTGGCGAACAGGTGACGCTGTATGCTCAGGGTGCGGCCACGGCACAGGTGGCTTCATTGATCCTGGCGCTGCTGGTGCCCGATCTGCCGGTCGCGCTCTGGTTGCCTGGCCCGGCCCCGCTGGCCGACCCGCTTCTGCCCCGTTTGCGCGGTGTACTCGACCGGCTGATCGTCGACTCACGCAGTTTTACGGCCCCGGCCCGTGGGTTGGTCGAATTGGCGGCCTGGGAGTTGGCCGCACTCGAAGGGGGCGGCAGCGCTGCCCATCCCGCCCTAAGCGATCTGGCCTGGGCGGCGCTGACCCCTTGGCGCGAACTGCTGGCCCAATTTTTTGATACCCGTGCCCTGTTGCCGCACCTGCACCGGATTGACGAAGTACAGCTTGATTATCTGGCGGCCCCGCTCCAGGAAGCGCGCCCCAACCCGGTGCCAGCCCTGCTGATGGCGGGCTGGCTGGCTGCGGCCCTGGGCTGGGTTCCGCTCGACGAGGCAGTCAGTGTGGAAGGGGATCGGGTGCGGTTGCATCTGCGCCGCCCAGCTGTTGATCGTGGCCCTGGAGCGATTCGGCTGGTTTCGGTTGAATTATGCCCAGTAGCTGCGCCAGCGGGATCAAGCCCAGGGCTGGCCGCAATCCGGTTGCGGGCCGTGGATGGACAGCGGGCCGAGTTTCGGGTTGACCGGGCCGAACTACCCGGTCATGCCCGCACCACCGCCTTCGTCGCCGGTCACGAACCGCTCAGTCGGGTGGCCCGTTGCGAAGAACCTAGTCTAGCCGAATTGCTTGCTGCCGAGTTGCGCCTGCGGAGTCGTGACCGCACCTTTGCCGCAGCCCTGCGGGTGGCCGCCCGTTTTGCGGCTCGTTTGGGGTAATTGGTATTACACCGTAGACAACAAACTATCTCGCAAGCAACGGCAGATACACCCGGTTCTGACCGCTAGTGGCGACAACCGGCAAGGCATTAAAGCCATCATTGTCGAAGGCTTGAATGACAATCCGGTAGGTACCTGGCTCGTTAAACCTATCGAAGTTGGCCCGATAACGATCTTCCCCCAGGGGGATCAGCGGCACAAAAGGCACTGCAACACTCACCAGCCCTGACTGGGGATCTGGTGGCTGGTAGGAAGGTGGGAAGATCTGCGCAAAGACCTCTTCCACGCCCCGATCATCACGCACCACCGCCGTGATAAGGTGCCGAACTCCGCATCATACTGGCCAAGCTGCGTGACCAGACTTGCCGTTGCATTGTTGCGTTGGATCGAAACGGGAACCAGCGGGAAGAGGCCCACTGATTGCGTGAGTTCGGCGGGGGCATCGGCTGGTTGGTATTCGTTAAACGGCTCGGCAATCAGGGGCTCAAACGGCTCGGCGGCACGATACGAGGCTCGCCACAGCAGAACTCCTCGGGCCGTAAACTGTGGGGCAGTTACATCACCAAAATGGAGTGGTTGTACCGGCAGGCCAGGCACCGTCTGAATCGAACCATTTAAGGCGTAATACTCCCCATCATCAGTCTCTGACAGATCAAGATGCTCCGCGTTCCGAAAATCAATCGTGACCGAACCGGTCAAGACTGAGCCACTGTTCTGCAAAATGGCGTTGCCACCAGGAAAAATAGGGGTAAAGCCAACCCCAGGGAAAGGATTGCCCGGCCCAGAAAGTACCGCCCCGGTTTCGATTTCGTACATTGGCAACCCATAAAAGACCAGTTGCTGCATCACCTTTTCGTCATAGCTCGAAAAAGACTGACCCTGTTGAAAATAGAGTTGTTTGGCTGTAGCGAGGGCTTTGCCCATACTGGCCCGGGTTCCCTTGAGTAATTCTTGGGTATACAGCCGAATCATGCGCTCCGAAAGGCCGATCGCACTGCGCATGCCCCATCCATACCCCGTATTGCCAATATAATTGGCACCTCGCCCAACAAATGCCTGTGGGAGGTCAAGCGGATGAGTGGTATTGCTTGGGGGTAGGTTCAGCCCAGCGTGGCAGGCGGGTGAATAGATCAGGCCCCCGCCAGATCATAGCGCGTAAGATCGCCAGCCACAGTGGGCGAGAAATCCTTGATCTGGAGCAGGTAGGTTCCATTGATCGGAGGCTCAAAACTGATCCGCGAGGCTTTACCCGTCCCGCCATCATCATCACAGACGATCAGATCCCCGTTGCTGGTATGGAGGCACATAACGGTATCGGCGGCATCAGCCAGATTCAGCGTTTCAATCGTATAGGTGGCCCCGGCACTTGCCGTAAAACGCACCCAATCCACATCACCCTCGGGGCAGAAATTGCGGGTCTGGGTGGTACCATCAGTGCCAATGCTACCGGCCTGTTCACGGCGATTATCAGCTTCAAAGCTATCGGGTAGGCATCCCGAGGCCCCGATCCGCTCGGCCCGCAGGGTATATTCCGTCCCAGCACCTGCAACTGTCGGATCAACCTGTATCGCTTTAAGATAGACATAACCAGTTTCAGCAGCCGTAAATTCGATCTTTGGCCCTTGCACACTACTGTTTGGAGCATCAATGGTCTGGTAGAGCGCCATGGCAGCATTGGCACGTGGGCCAATATTGGTACTAGCTACCTGATAGCGGGAACCGGCCGTCACGGCTAAACGAACCCAATCTTGATCAGCGGCTTTGCAGAAACTATGGGTTTGCACCGTTTCGAGCGGCAGATCGCCAGCGGTTGGTGCGGTATTATTCGGCTCGAAATAGTTCGGGCATGCGCTATCGTTAGTGATTTTCAGCGTATAGCTATGATCAGTGCCGGGATCCGGCGCATTATTCGAAACGCGTAAAAAGATTGGCCCATCAGTTGGTGCGGTAAACTCGACAATCACCCGATTGCCAAAGCTAGGAACACCCTCGCAGGTACTGTACAGTTCAATGATCGGATCGGCATCGGCCCCGGTTGGGCTGGCTTCGACCGCATAGGTGACCCCACTGATTGCATTGAAGGTGACCCAGTCTACATCACGTTCACGCCCCGGATTAGGAAAGAAGTTACGGCTCTGGGGCGTGCCATCAGCCAGAATTGGCTTAGCCTGCACACATGTGTCATCATCTTCAAAGTCATCAACGGCGGCAGGAACACGTGGAAACAGATTGTTGGTTTCGTCTGACTCGGCGATCAAGTCTTCCCATGGCGGATCAACCCAGGCGTAGACCGTGGGCGGGGTGCGCGTAAATTGTTGACCAAGGCGCGTAAAGCTGAAGGTAGCCCCAGGTGGCAGGGCCAGCGCGTAGCCAGCAAAGGTCGTATAGGCCGTCGTTGCCGTTGGCGGTTCGTCAGACGGCTCAACATACAAATAGACATTGAAGCGCCCTGAGGTGGTGGCATTCCCTTGATTTTTGACCACCACTTCGATATCGGCACTGCCATTGATCCCCGGATTGGCTGGATTGAGATTGATCGCCGTAATGATCAAATCGGGCAGGTTCGTATTGGCGATCTGGTCTGCTGCCGTGCTTGGGGTTGCATCGAGCGCAGGATCCAGGGGCGTGTGGGGACGTAACTCAGCCGCCTGCAGTGGATCGGTCGCCTGGGCCAATACCTGCGCAGGTTCAAGCACGAAGGCTGAACCCAGATTGGCCAACAGACCACCAATTGCGATGATCACGATCCCAAGGGTATATGAAGCAAAGCGTGTCATGATCACGCTCCATGCGATAGGCCCCCACCAGTGCAGTTGGCAATGGCGCAGCCGTACGCTGCAATCCTGTGGTGGGCGCGCTCACGAGATCGCCACCCTGACCGTTTGGCTCAGCATGCCGATGCTGCCTGGAGTGTCGCCCCAGGCAGCATCGGTGTATGCGCATTAGGGGTTGTTATAGACCCCGGCAAACCAGACATCGGCACTGGTCCAGCCATTATTGTTGCCATACCAGCCATTGTTGACATAGAATTCGCGCTGGTAACTGGTCGAACAGATGAAGAGGAAGCAGGAGCGTTTGCTCCGCTCGGCGTAGCCATACGCAACCGGGTAGTGTTGGAGCCAACCGGTGCCTACCACCGCAGGCGCACGCCGATTGACGATCTGGTTACGGGCAAGATCCCGATTGTCATTACAGGCCCCAAACCAGCAGAGCCCGGTTGGATCGTAGCGGGTATTCATGCGCCACGCCGTACTTGCCCGAGGTTGCACATAGCGTGAGGCGTCAATCATATTCCAGGGCCAGGTCGCTCCACTACCCGCCAGGCAGAAGGTGCCGATGTGGCCGCGGATCTCGGTCGTCATATTGCGTACGCCGGCATCCTGGCTCAATGGGGCTACCGCATTGCTCCCCAGATCACCATTTTCGCGATAGAGGCCCCAATGGTTGCGCCAGAGGGGATGGTTTTCGGCGGCACGGCGATCAACCCAGCCAAAGAGGATCGCCCAGGCCGTGGCCCCACAGCCACTGGCACAACCACCAACGGTGAACTGGCCGTAGCGAATACTTCCGGTATCGCCTTCGGCCCACCAGTAGCTCCACGCCCCCCACGAGTTAAGCGTCGCTCCAGCGTGATCAATGCTCTGCGCAGCGAGGTTCGCGCTATTCTGGACGATGATCGGGAGATAGACTTGATTCGAGCCAACGAGTTCGAGGGCCTGCTGGTTCGCAATCGCATACTTGATCGTCTCGGAAACGCCACTGCCATAGGTGATTTCGACATTGATCGGCAGCAGCGTTGCCGGATCCTCTGGTTCATCAAGCACGACCAGCCGCACACCACGCAAGAACGTATCCTGACGCACCTCTTCTTGCTGAAGATAGCGGGTGGCGGCCCCATCCCCAGTCACCGTAATCGCGGTAATCGCCTGATTAGGTAGACCAAACACCGTGCGCTCATCACCACGGATCAAGGTCTCGCCATGGGTACGCAACCCCTTCTCGACCGACCAGGTATCTTCAGCCCGTTGGGTCTGGGCATCGAGGAGCGGCGCATAGGCGGTTTCGTATTCCTTCTTCAACACCGACCACGAAGGCCACTCTTCCTGCTCGCTGAGTGGCAACTCTTCGGGGCCTTCGCGTTCAACCTTGCCCTCCGAGTCGATCCCCTCGGTGACAAGTTCTGCCTCTGCGCGGGGCAGATCACTCAAGCCGGGAATGCGTTGCGGCAGATCACCAAGATTGATCACATCATCAGTGACGACACTGATCCCTACCGGGGTGATCGACTCATACTCCGAGGCATACGAGAGCGCATCAAGCTTATAGAATTCGGTCAATGTGGCCCCAAGCGGCGCAATCTCGGCTAATTCCTGGGTTGGTGACATCCCCGAGGTATCCCAATGGGCAATCGGGTAGTCATGCTCGCCTGCGGCAAGTTGAATAAACCCGGCTGGTTCATAACCATTTGGCCCGGGCTTTTCAACGCTAAACTCGTAATATGCAGGGGTCTCCAGATCTGGACGATAGATAATCCGTACGGCACGACTGAGGCGCGCCTCGATCCACTCGGGAGCCAGATCGCTGCCGCGTAGCTCTTCGAGGAACTCGATCGCACGTCGCTGTACCGCCTCGGGCACCGCCTGACTCTGGGCCAGACTCAGGCGATGGGGTGTAGCAGCCTCCAGGCTGATCGCAAAACTTGCCGCAGGATCAACGGCGCGTCCGCTTCGTTCAGCTAATAAAAAGAGTGGCCCATCACGAAGCGCGGTAAACTCGAGGGTGCCGTCTGAGAATGCAAATGATGGGCCACCACGGCTACAATGCTCATATAGACTGAGCCGCAGCGCTGCGCTATCACTGACCGTGATCCGATAGCGTTGATCTTTTTCGAGGGCAACGTGTACCCAGAACGAACCAGTAGTCGTTTGCGCGAACGGCTGGTTCAGCGCACCACCTTGTTCGATCAGGGGTACATGGGCACAACTGGCCTGACTCGCTTGCTGGGCTGCTGCACCCAACAGACCTGGGAGGGTTAACGCCCCTCCAAACAGCACGGCAACGAGCCATAAGCGTATGCGTCCACCCGACATGCGAAGCGAGAACCAAGATGGGTGTTCTTGCCTCATGGTGACCATTCCTTTTCAAAGAATGGAACTGAAGAAGTGATTGCATAATTTACTTGTTCTTTGATTGACAACGCATGCATGTTCATGTAGAAAAGATGATCCAAATTTCGCTCACCGCCGTGAGTAAGCGCCGATAGATCATTTCAGGTGTGGCCTGGGCCAGGCTCTGACAATCAATGTATGTGCAACATAACCTGTTGGGATCACGCCCATAAGGAAGATGGTGCTCTGGATGCCCAAGTTGCCAAAGCAATGAGGTCTTGCCAATCCGACGGGGGCCAATCAAGGCAATACTTTGACCAAGAGCCAGGAACTCGAAAGCCCGTTCAAGCAGCGATTGACGCCCATAGAGATAGCGCCGATCACGGATCGGACCGCGAGCAAAGAAATAATTTGGCATTGCTCTACCCTCTGTACCACAGGCTTGGGTACAGGCAAACGCTTATTCAGGCTCGCGACCCCGGATCAGCTACGCTTGATCCAGGATCCAGCAAGCGCACAGCGGCATAAGGGTTTAGATTATCAGGTGTGTGCCCTGCATAAGCAAGTATACGCCTTCACGGCGGTGATGGCTAGATGCCCAGGTAGCTTCGCTCCCACGGCTTAGCCCTCACGGGTACCGGCCGCACTCGCCCCTGATGAACTACTACCATGGACACTGGTCGCAAGCTGATGCGTCCGCCCGTAGTTGGCAACCAGTTCTCGCAGGGCCAGTTCGGCGTCGGTGCGTCCAAGTACCACCAGCGTAGCCCCACTGCTGGCGGCGGCGGCTCTGGCTCCATACAAGCCATGCTCCGCACCCTCGGTGTAGATCTGGGCGACCAGGGCGTCGGCCTGCGGATCACTTAGGCCGGCGGCGCGTTGCCCGCCATGCGAACGGGCCATGAGTTCGCCCACCAGGTGCAGATCTTCATCGCGCTGGGCTTTGCTCGCCGCCGCCCGCAACAGGGCCGCGATCATCCGCGCCCGGAGGTGCTCCTCGATGGCCAGGGCGGCGGCGGCCCGCACCGGGTAGGGGACGGCGGGATCAATTGGCAAGCCCGGCAGCGACCCGTGCTGCGCCAGAAAATCCGCCCCGTTGAACTGTTCTGGCAGGGCGGCGCGGATGCGTGCTTCGTAGGCCGCCGTGCCCAGATTGCTCAGGTAGCCTAACCAGCGGGCGTGAGCGTCGGCGGGGGGCAGGCCACTGGCGGCAACGGCAAGTTGGTAGGCCATGGCACTGGCAACCCGTAACGGCAGCGCCTGGTGCGGATCGGGGCCATGGCCGATCCGCACACTCCAGAGCGCCGCGCCGGGTGGCAGATGCAGGCTACCCCAAAGCCAGGCCGGTTGCTGATGGACTTGCAGCAGCGCCGCCCCGTGGGCACAGACACTCACCAAGGGGCCAAGCACGCCGGGATCAGCCGGGCCAAGTTCGCGCAGCGCCACCTGCACCGCCAGGGCCAATTCACGCGGCGACAAGTGTACGTCAAAGGTCGTGACCAGGGCCTGGGCCAGTGCGGCCGCCAAGCCAACCTGCCCACCCGGACTATCGCTGGGGCGCACAAACAGACTCACCCCTGAACGTGGACGTACAAACTCTTCGCGGGCCAGCGCCAACCAGACCGCGCCAGCCAAACGTACCAGTTCGGGTTGATCAGCAAGGCGTACCGCAACATCGGCATATTCACGCGGCCACCCGTCGTCCAATTCTAATTCATGCAACGCCAACTGCTGGTGATCATGGCGTACCGTGGCAAGCCGGATCACGTGTTCGGGAACGGGTTGCGCGGCCACAAACGCCCCGCCGCCCAGCGGCCAACCGAGGGCCAACGCCCCCCCGTCAGCGGCGGCTCCCCCAATCAGATCAACCCAACCCGGCCCACGGGCTGCCACCAACGGACGCCCCGGATCGAAGAGATCGGCCTCGTGGCGGGTGGTGGCAATGAAACGGTCGAAATCAGTAGGCATAGAGAGCTCGAATATTCACATTCAGATCACACCTACGGAGCACAGCGCTCCCCTTGTCATTCCGAACAGAGCCGTAGGCGCAGTGAGGAATCTGCGCTGATCACTAGTCCAGACCCCTCACTGCGTTCGGGGTGACAGGAGGTAGGGCGGCATGCTCTTCACGGATCAGTGGGATCAAACCACGGTTTCGTAACTCGGCTTGGAGGGCTGGTTCAATTTGGGCCTGGATCTGAGCATTGGCATAACCAATCCAACCCACGTCAGTCTCGGTATCAAACGGGGCATCAAACGGCTGGCCGCGTTCGTCAGTCAGGATCACCCCGGCCCGCTGGGCAATCAGTACGGTACACAAATCATAGGGATGGCAACAGATCCCCAGTGCCTCGCCCCGGGCGGCCAACCATGGTTCGAGTAGCGGGCGCAGGTCGGCCACAAACCGATCATGGCCGGCCATCAATTCGTAGAGTTGGCCCGCCGAACAGATATACTGATCCTCGAAACACTGGGCTTTGCCGCGTTGGGGCGGGCCAAGGGTCGCCCGCACCATAGCCTCGTCAACTGCGGCGAGTTCGTCGCGTGCCCCCGGAAAAAAGCGGCTGATCGTCGCAAAGCCGTGGGCAATCGTGCTGGCCCGCGAAGGGCGCAGGGTGAGCGTTTGCTGCGTGCCGGTCAGGCGATTGAGCCGCTCGGCCTGGACTGGCCCATCACCACTGACCCAGAGTTGGTCGCAGAGGTGCTGCTTCACCAACGGGATCTCGGTTTGCACCGCCAAACTGATGTCGCGAAGGCGAGTGGTGGGGCCGTGGTTCGGTGCAATCCCGGTGAGTACCCAGGCCGGGCGTTTCTGGTACATCAAGCCCCGCGTGCCGTCAATTGGGTCAACCAGGACCCGGATCACGGCCTGAGCGGGATCGCTACCCTCGGGCAGGATTACTCCGGTGGGCGGCAAGCCCTCGGCCAGCAAGATCAGCGGCCAGTACGGGGCGACGTGTTCGGCAAAAAAATTGTGCAGCAACGCCTCGCTGACCCGATCAACCGCATAGATCGTATCGCCGTCTTGATCGTCTTCGGCGACCCCGGCCAATTCATCAAGGGCCGTGCGTTCGCAGGCAGCGACGACCGCATCACGGATCTGCGCATGCAGGGTACGGATCACCGCAATAAGTTGCTCGGGGTTGGCAATGGGTTGATCGGCCATAGATAGCGTGCCTTTAGCTGCGGCAATCTGCACCCTGTTTGGGCTGATGGTTACTCCAACCGCTCCTATAGTGCAGCCGTTCCATGATACCAAATTCTGCGCCTATGCCTGCGGCTGGCTGTGGCGAATCGGGAGGGCTACGTGGGCTGCCCCTACGCGGTGTCTGAACCACGGACAGGGCCACGGACGGGGCGGTGTGGCTCGTTTGAGCGTGGTGCGCATGCGCCAGCAGGATCTTGCAACGTCCTGGGCAAACCTGGTATGGGGTGGCGAAGTCAGCCCATATCCCACCGCCGGAGGCAGACGTTGCGCAGGCCCTGGATCATTCCAGGATCGATCAGATGATCGTCCCGAGATCGAGCCAGTCCCCTCGTAGAACCTGTCCTGCTGCATGCCCGAACCCTGATCTGTGGTCAGTTTCCCTGCCCCAAATCCCCTGCTACGATCAGGCTATTCCCTCCCAGCAATCGAGCCATCTGTAATCAAGGCGGCGTCATGGATGCAGCTTCTGATGCCCTGGACACGCCAATTCGGGTATTGCTTGCTGATCTACCCACAAGCCTTTCCGATGAATTGGTGACCCTGATCGGGTATGAACCGGATCTCCAACTGATTGGACAGGTTGCAGGACGGCTTAATTTGCTCTTGGCTGCGGCAATGGCCGATGTAGTGATCAGCGCGAGTCCTGTAGCTGATCACCTCCCGGGCATTGGAACCCACCTCTTGAGTGAATATCCTAGCCTCAAGTTGCTGGTGTTGGCTGAAGATGGCTCTGGGATAACAGTCTTCTGGCGTGGCTTGCGTCGTCGTCGTCTGGGTAGCGTTGCGCCGTCCAGGCTGTCGGGCTGGATCAGACAGCTTTATAGGCGCGACGAGTTGTAGCCGAAGGAGCAGGGCGATGGCCGGTTTCTTTGCGGTACAGGCGGTTAGCGAGGCCATCCGGGCCTTGTTGCACGACCGGCGGCCGCGTGAATTGCCTGAACTGGCTACGCTGAACGTGCGGCTTGCCCAACCCACCGATTTTGAGGCCGGCAAGATCAATGGTCTTGCCACCGGGATCGCGGTCGTGCTGTATCGGGTTGCCCCTTCGCTGGCCCGACGTGCGCTCCCGCCCCGCCAACTCGCTGATGGTCGCCGCCTGGCCCACCCGCTGAGCCTGCAGTTGCACTATCTTATGATTGCCTATGGCCTTACCGCCGCTCAGCAGCAACTTGTGCTTGGTTGGTGTGCACTCACCTTGCATACCCAGTTGATCATCTTGCCGACGGTACTCAACCGTCAGGAAGTCTACGCTGGACATCCCCTGGTGCTGGTCACAGCGGGTGCGCCACAACTATTTATCAGCGGGTAGGAGAGGTTATGCCAGAGTATCTTGCGCCTGGCGTCTATGTCGAAGAGACGTCCTTTCGCGCCAAGTCGATCGAGGGAGTGAGCACGACCACCACTGGTTTTGTTGGCCCGGCCCGCTATGGCCCGATCGATCTGCCGCTTGAGGTGATCACCAGTATCGGCGATTTCGAGTATATCTACGGTGACGGGCGGCAACTTCAGTATGTTGATGCCGCCACTGGCACAGTCGAGACGCACCACAACTATCTTTGGCATGCTGCGCGGGCCTTTTTTAGCGAGGGTGGTAAACGCTTGTATGTGGCCCGGGTCTTTCGCAAGCATCCCGATGCCCCAACCGCCGAGTGGTTGCTGCACCCGCCGGGCCTGTTGTGGGAGTGTTTGCAGGGCAGTGCGATCAGCGGTGCGCTGGCCCCCTGGCTCAACTTCACCCCCACCAACGAACTGCCTGCTCTGAACGAATTGGTGCTTGCGCCAGAACTCGCCGCCGAACTTAGTCAGGTGCCTAGTCAGTTGGAACGTGGTGCCCTTGCTGCCGTCGTCATTCGCGGTCCCCTGCACGGGGGCCGCCGAACCATTGCTGGCTCGCTGGCCCGTGCGCTCGGACAGGGCTTGCTCGTGATCGAGGGCCTGGCTGCTCCTGATGATCCACGCTGGCGGTTGATTGGCCCGCTTGCGACGGTGCTTGGCGCGCTTCCGGTGCTGGTGACCGACCCGGCCCCCGGCGAGATCTTCGATCTGCCGCTGTTGGCTGCCTACCAAGGCCCACTGATTGTGCTTGCCGGTGCCCATGGTGGACTACGCGGCCCGGCAGTCGAACATGGCCTGGGCTTAACCCTGACTCAGAACCCGGTTGGCTTCGTCCGCAACCTGGTGCGCGCCGGAGTGCAAGGCTTGCGTCAGTTTGCGGGCAACTTCCTGAGCCACCTGCGTACCTCGCTGATCGGCTGGCTCACCGGGGCCATGAGCGGTGCCAATATCTATATTCCGCAGGCCTTCAACCTGCGCGAGATCCTGAAATTTGTCTTGAGCGTGCTTGGTTTGACCTGGCAAAACATACGCCAGAAGCTCGTTCGGGTGCTGGGCCAACCGGCCGTGGCTGCCCTCGAAAGCACCTTCGATCTGGTGATCGCACTGGTACGCGAAGGGCCAGCCGCGGCGTGGCAACGCATTGTCGAAAGCATCGGCAACCTGCGCGACATGGTCATCGAACAGGTGATGACCTTCGTACGTGACCGGGTCGTGCAGGCCGCCATTACCCGCCTGCTTACGAGCCTGAACCCCGCCGGAGCCTTCATCCAGGCGATCATCGCGATCTACAACACCGTCATGTTCTTTGTCGAGCGGTTGCGCCAGATTGCGCAGGTCGCCATGGCCTTGATCGACTCGATTGCCGCGATTGCCAGTGGTGCCCTTGGTGCCGCCGCAAATCGGGTCGAGCAAACCATGGCCGGGTTGCTGACCCTGGTGATTAGCTTCCTGGCCCGCATTGCCGGCCTTGGCCGGGTCAGCGACGCCGTGGCAAATATTATTAACCGCGTCTGCGCCCCGATTGACCGCGCCCTGGATCGCGTTGTCGCCTGGCTTGTAGCGCAGGCTCGGCGCTTGGGGCGCTTGCTTACGCCTGGTCGAGGTGCAGCGCCAGGAACGGTAGCTACGGCTGTCTTCCCTCCAATTCGTCAGGCAGCGGAACAGATGATTCGCCTGAGCAAGCACGAATCAGGGCAATTGCGCCTGCACCACAAGAGACGATTATTCGAGTGGTAATCAACCGATCACCGTGCCACGAGCGTTGTATCAACGTACTTTCGCAAACATTACGTGCGTACCGGGCACAATTCCCTGACAGCTCAAGCCGCGACCGGGTGCAGTTCTATTTGATCGCGAGCGGTGCTTACGAAGGTCGCTTCGGCTCAACGACGAACCACGACTTGTCGCGTCTGATGAGTGCCGGTTGGCAGTTGCAAGGACTTGTGCCAACCCCTGAAGGCTTATCGGCACGGGGGAATGTTTGGGTGACGGGTATCCGAAATCTGTTACGGCGACTTCAGATTGGAGGATGATACCTATGCACCCCCTTATCTCTTGTCTGATGCCTACGGCAAACCGCCGCGCCTTTGTGCCGCAGGCGATCCGGTATTTCTTGCGCCAGGACTATGCCCCCAAAGAGTTGCTGATCCTTGATGATGGCACTGATCCGGTTGCCGACCTGGTGCCTGCTGATCCGCAGGTGCGTTATGTGCGCCTCGAATCCCGCCTGAGCCTTGGGGCGAAGCGCAATCGCTGTGTCGAGTTGGCCCGCGGCGATCTGCTGATCCATTGGGACGATGACGATTGGCACGCCCCTCAGCGCATCACCCTCCAGGCTGCGACGCTGCACGCGACCGGGGCCGAGATCTGCGGGCTGCGCGAGATGCTGTTCTACGAGGTGGCAACCGGTCAGACCTGGCTCTACAGCTATCCACCCGGCCAACGCCCCTGGCTCGCCGGTGGCTCACTGCTCTATACCCGCGCCAGTTGGCAACGCACCCCCTTCCCTGAGGTTGCCGTAGGCGAAGATACCCGTTTTGTCTGGGCGCGTGATCTGTCGCGGGCCGCCATTCTGACCGATTACCGTTGCTATGTCGCGATGATCCATCCCGGCAATACCAGTCCTAAGACCCGCCAGAGTGCGGCCTGGCGTCCCTGGCCTGGCGATCTGCGCACTGTGATGGGTGCTGACCTGGATGCCTATTGCCGCCCCCCTGCCCAACCCGCCCGTCCGCTTGTCCCGTCTATCGCACCCGCCGAAAGCGAGGCTCCGATGCGCCTGAATCTTGGCTGCTGTGACCAGATCATCCCCGGCTACGTCAATGTTGACCTGGTCGAAGCCCCTGGGATCACTGTGGCTGATCTGCGCGAGCGTTGGCCCTGGCCTGATCATGCCGTCGAACACGTGCGCGCCTACGACATCATCGAGCACCTGCCCGACAAGATCCATACCATGAACGAACTGTGGCGCGTCCTCGCGCCAGAGGCGCTGGCCGAGCTTGCGGTGCCTACCACTGATGGTCCAGGTGCGTTTCAGGATCCCACCCACGTCTCGTACTGGAACCGGCGCAGTTTCCTGTACTACGAACATGGCAACCCCTACCGCGAGCGTTTTGCGCACTTCTATGGGATCACGGCCCGCTTTCGTGTGGTCAACGAGCGTCTGGATCGTACGCCTGACGGCCCGCGTCTGCTGATTACCCTGAAAGCGGTGAAGCCGTGACTTTTGTAGTGGTCATTCTGTCGGCCCGGGCCTCCAACCTGGTGCCATGCGTGCAGGCTCTGCTTGCCGCCGAACCAACCCTGGCCCCCGAACGCATTGTCGTGGTGGATGATGGTGCCCGCGCCGAGGCCGCGCCGCACTTGCCACCAATCCGCTGGGTTGACGGTGTTAAGCCGTTTGTCTTTGCCCGCAATGCGAACCTTGGCATTGCGACCGCTGGCGAGGCCGATGTAATCCTGCTCAACGATGATGCACGCTTGATCACGCCGGGCGGCTTTGGGGCTATGGCTGCCGCGATCACTGCGACGCCTACCGTGGGCGTGTGCTCGGCTGCTGTGCAGGGTGCTGTAGGCAATCGACGCCAGCATCCCGCAGGCACAGCGGGGATGCGGATCGAGGCGACAACCCTGGCTTTTGTGTGTGTCTATTTGCCACGCCGGGTCTGGCACGCCCTCGGCCCCTTCGACGAGCGCTTCACCGGCTATGGCTATGAAGACAATGATTACTGCGAGCGTGCCCGCGCCGCTGGTTGGCAACTCGGAATCTTCGATGGCTGTATCGTCGAACACGGCTCGCTCCCCTCGACCTTTCGCACCCGGCCCGATATTTTGAACCTACTCGCCCACAACCGACGCCTGTTCGCGGCAAAAGAGCGCCAGGAGCCGCCGATGGAAACGCGACCGACCGCATCAAACAACATGCCCCCCCAGGCCGCCCAGCGTTGGTTGCAGATCTGCTTCTGTGATACCGCACCCAAACCAGGCTACGAACCAGCCCGTTTGTTGCCGTTTCCTGGCTCTGGTGATCTCGATCTGCGCACTACCTGGCCCTGGGCCGATCACAGCTTTGCTTGCATTCATGCCCACGAACTGCTCGAACATCTGCCTGACCCGTTGCATACCATGAACGAGTTGTGGCGCGTGCTGGCCCCCGGTGGCAGCGTCGAAGTGGCCGTGCCTACGACTGATGGAACGGGGGCGTTTCAAGACCCCACCCACGTCTTGTTCTGGAACCGTGCGAGTTTTCGCTACTTCACAGCGGGTACCCCTGAGCGGGCAAGCCTGGCACGGCGTGTGACTCTCCACGCCGCCTTTGCAATCACAGCCGAACAGCTTGAGCAAACCATAGACGGCCCGCGCCTCACCATCACCCTGCGGGCACTGAAGGATGCAATTCCTGCGGCACTGCCGCTTGCTAATGCTGATCCGTCCCGCCCGGTCCCGCCCATGGCTGATCCGCTACCAGCACCTACCCTGATCATGCCAGACCCTGGCACCAGCCGTTTTTTGGGTGCCTTGCGGATCAAAAACGAGGCGGCCTATATCGGTGAGGTCTTGGAACGTGCTTTGGCGTTGTGTGGGCGGGTTGTTGTCTTTGATGACCATTCCACCGATGCGACCCCCATGATCTGTCAACAGTTTGGGTCACGGGTAGCATTGATCGGCTCGCCGTTCCAGGGTCTCGACGAATCCCGCGACAAGAATTACCTGCTCCAACAGATCATCGCTCTGGCGCCTGAATGGGTCTTATGGATTGACGGCGACGAAGGGCTGGAACGTTCGGGGGCCGAACGGATCCGGCGGGCCATTCGCGAAAACCCGCGTGCCGCCCTGTTCGCGCTACGGGTCGCCTACCTCTGGGATCGGCCCGATCAGGAACGGGTAGACGGCATCTGGGGGAGGTTTTTTCGCCCATCACTGTTTCGGCTCCAGGGGCAACGGGTTCACCATTTGCGTTTTGTCAACACCGGTCAGGGGGCCAACTTCCATTGTGGCAATGTGCCGCAGGGGCTGCGCGGCCCGTTGCGGCATCTCGAGGTGCGCCTGAAGCACTATGGCTACCTGGAACGTGAACGCCGCCAGGCTAAATATCACTGGTACAACCAGATCGATCCCCATAACGAGGGCGAAGACTGCTACCGGCATCTCGCCGAGATCCCCGGGGCGCGGTATGCGCCTGGCCCACCGCGCCTTGTGCCTTGGCACGAGTAAACAAGCGCCTGATCACAACAAGCCTTGCTCCTGGGCAACCGCTACGGCTTGCCAACGATGGCGGGCCCTGAGCTTGGCCAGAATATTGTGAACGTGATGCTTCACGGTACGCACCTCTGACGAAGCCGCCGTGTCCAGATGGGTGTAACTCGCCCCGGCGAGATCACCCTCGCCCGCAATGAAGCCAAGCGGCGTGGCACTCGCGGGATCGCTGGTTGGGCCGCGCTCCAAGCGGAAGCCAGCCGTATTCAGTTCGGAGCCGGTGGCCCAGTTCAGGCGCACGCCAGTGGCCTCGCGCTCGGCGGTGAACTCGAGCAGGGTGATCGCGGTGGGGCCGACATCATCGCCGACGGCCCAATCCGAGAAGGCCGACACGCCGTTGCGGGTGATCGACGTAGCGTTGAAAGTGGTGGCGGCACACTCCCACAAAACCCCGCTTCCCGGGTACCGACAAACCTTGTCATCAGCGTCTGGCGTGAAAATGGCGTCGCTGCTCTGGTTGTACACCCCGCCACCGTTTTCTGCGTCGTTACCGCTGAACGTCACATTGGTGAAGGCGGGGCTGCCAACATTGTTGTACACCCCGCCGCCGCTGCTTGCGAAGCGGTTAGCTGGTCGGGTGACTCGCGCCCAAACGCAAGCTTACCAAACGGTTTAAATCTTGTCTAGCCATAAATGAACGGTGAGTTATGGTCTGAAGAGTTTGTAAGCTGTCACGCCGCCCATCCGGGCCGTGCCGCCCATCTGCGCCACGCCGCCCATCCGGGCCCGTCCAATTCGCCCCAATCAAGCGATCAATCTGCCCCATGCCAACATGCCAACAGTCAGCAACGAGGCATGCGCACGGGCCGTCGGCATGGCACCGCGCGCAAATTGGGGTTCGAAGGGGCGGTGCCCCTCGCGGGGGTGTGGGGGCTGGCCCCCACGAAAGAAGATCGCAATTGCAAATGGGATGTGGGAGCTGAAACCCACGAAAAAAGGTCAGAAATAAAGGGTAAGGCCGAAGCAGAGCTTCGAAATTACCCTTTTTCCTAATCACGCCACCACCATCCGCACCCCATGGGTCAACTCGGGGTCATAGACGCGGGGGATGGTTGCCACATAATCCCGACGCAGTGCGACCGAGGCCGGGCCAACCCCACGGGTTGCCAACTGGATCGCCACGGCATGTTGTTCAACCAGGTCGGGGCTGCTATCCTGGATCGCGATATAGCTTGGCCCAAGCTTGAACAGGTTACGACCCGGTTCGCTCCGTGGGGTCTGGCCGATCAGGGCGCGATAACGTTTCGTACTCGCGGCCAGATCCGCCACCGCCACGGTCAGCCGAAAGATGCCCCGTACCCCATTGGGATGCAACCGATCAAGCCCCTGCGGGACGCGCAACTCGCGTGGGGTTACGTCTCCACATAGGAAGGGTAGCTCGGGATCGTCGGCGTAGGCGGTCTGCCAGGCCACGTTTCGACCATCGGGGCGCACGCGACCACCATCGAGTGGCCCAACCATGGGCAACCCTCGCCGTCGCGCCGCCGCTACATCGCTTTCGATTACCCCGGGCAGCAGCGCAAAGTCAATCAAGCCCTCGCCGAACGGGGTGTGCCGCCACCAACGGTGGCCGGGAGCCTCGTGCCGAAAGGCTAGCAACTCCAGATAGCTGCCGTCTACAAAGGCGATCAGGGCATTGTGGGTCGCCCCATCGGCATGCTCCCCACCCGGCGTCACATGGAAGCCCAGGGTTTCGTAATCGGCCATCGCCTGAGCTAAATCGTCCACCAGAATAACCAGGTGGTCGAGCGCCTGGATCATCGTCGCCTCCGTTTGGCAAACCCGAACCGCTCTATTATAATCGCTTGTGGACGCGATGCGCTGCGTTACCTAGCTACTTCTACCAGGGCTGATGCAACTGCGCACTGCCGTCGGGCTGAAGCCCCCGGCTACGCTTGGCAAAGCCCACCTGCGTGGGCTAAACAGGCCACAAAGGCGGCCTTCGCATCGCCCGAGCCGAGGCATTTACGCCCACGGAGGCAACGTTGCATGATACTGCTGGCAAACCTGGGAGCGCGGGCGTCCCGCCCGCCCTGACGCCACACCCGGGGCGCACCCCCCCCGCCCCCGCGGCGGGCAAACTCCGGGTTGGCCCCCGTTAGGTTGCTCACCCCCGGCAACCCCCACCCCATAAACGTGGGGGGGGGGGGGGGGGCCCCCCCCCCCCCCCCGAAAC